>NZ_CP118480.1:303250-606500 GCF_030450055.1 Gallaecimonas kandeliae | reverse complement strand
AGCAAGGCGCCTGGCTGAGATGCGAGTAGACGATATCTATCAGATGCCTTTCGGCGTTGTCGTGACCAGCAGCGACCCAGGCATACGCTCTGATAAGGGCGATATCTGGCTACTCGATAAGGACTTCCTGCTAACGCCACTGTTCAGCCTGCTTGGCCCCCCTCTTGATAGCCACCTGCTGCCCACTGGTGACCTCTTGATACATGGCGACCATGACAGCTACCAAGTTCTAACCAAGAGTGGAATGCTGAAAAGAGTGACCTGCGCCAACCAAAACAAAGTGAACTGAACGAAGCTACCCGCTCTTGTGCCCGTTAAGCGCAGCGCCGAGCCGCCGGGAGAGGCTACGAGGGGCAACGTGGTAAAGCGGAAGACGAGGCAGGGCGAAGCTTGCACATGGAAGCACTGCTTTCATGCTGCTTCGCGCGAGGCCTTGGACGGCCGAGCCGGAACGCGCCGCCAGGGAAGGCTTCACCAGCAGGACTGACTTATGTGGCCGGGTTGAGGCGAGGATCGAGCGAAGCGCAGGGCGATGGTTTTGACCACTTTTGCCGAAACAAAAGTGGGACGCCCGCCGGTGCGGGAACCGGCTTCAAAAGAACTATGGAAACACTCCGTGCTCGAAAAGAACCCAGCGCCAGCAGCACAAAACCACTGACCAGGACAAGCTACTCCGCCTTGCCAACGCTCCAGATCTCACTGACCTGGGTTTTCCCCTCCAAAGGCGTGAACTCCTCCAAGCGACCCAGATACTGGACTGTGTAGGAAACCGGATAGCGGGGCGGCTCGGGTGTTCTGAGGCATGGGCAACCACAGTCATCGTTGGACAACCTAAAGTCCAGGGGCAACAGCATTGGCAGAGACGGCCCCTGAGCGCTGCTGGCATTCATCTTCTCCAACTGCCCCAACAGCGACGCCGTCATGGCGTCCGCCTTCGATGCCATAACCGCCTGGGCCCCACCCACCCCAGCCGCCAACGACGGCCACGAAACCAGGGCACAGAGCACCAAGAGGTAAAGCCTCAAACCGCAGTCCCCATGATCAGGGCCGGCAGGAAGATCCCCAGGGAAAGCAAGGAACCGGTCAGGAAGGTGGCGAAGAGGCAACAGGCGACATGGCCGAGATAGACGGGGGGCCGCGCCAGTTGGGAATGCCCCAAGGCCAGGCGCAGTACCTCAAGCCGTGGCCCCAGCCTGGTAGCGAGGGTGGCCAAGAGCGGGCCCAGCTGCACGGCGAAGGCCAGGAACAAGAGATCCATGCCGCCGAGCTGGCCGAGGTAAGCCAGCTCAGGGAGCATGATGGCGGCGACCAGGAAGATGAGGCCGAGAACCAGCTTCTGCCAGCGCGGCAGCTTTTGCCAACTGGTGGCGATGCGGTGTTGCACTTTGCGTTACTCCGTCCTTGGGTGGACTCCTAATAAAGCAAAGTTTCCTCAGCCAAATCAATCTATTTGTGGACAGCAGTAAAAGGCCCAACGAGACAGGAGTCCTGTTGTAGCCATCTTGCTAGGCAATCTCTAAACCAGAATAAGGCACACAATCAAATGGCGAATCCTGCGAAGCCAAAGCATCAGGCTGTTCAGTAACGTATTTTATTGATGCGCCATAATGCACAGCTAAGCCCAAGCCTAAAGAGTAAGCAGTAGGCGAACTGGCCACGTACCACAACTACAGGGAAGTTTGATCATGAAGATCTCCGCATCAGTTGGCCGCAGTGGAGCCAACCGTCCAATGGACGTAAAAACCGTCCAAAATGCACTTAATGCCTGGAACAAGTCCTCCGCAAGCAAGCTAAAGGAGGACGGTCTGATTGGGCCTCTGACTATCCAACGGATAGAGCAATTCCAGAGAGACCAGCTCAAGATGCACCGCCCCGACGGTCGTATCGATCCTAACGGCAGGACCGCCAGCAAACTTGCCGGTGGTAATGCCAACGCCACCAAGCCATCTTCAGGCAAGCATTTCCAACCGAGCCCTCAGGCCCTGGCCTTGCTCAAGGGAATAGAACAGCTGGCACTGCGCCCCTACGATGACCAGACTGGCAACGACATTACAGCCTGGGTCGAAGGCGCAACCATAGGTTATGGTCATCTAATCGCAAAGGCTGAATGGGATAAGTTCAAGAATGGTATTACAGAGGTCGAAGCGGGAACCCTCTTCCAGCGAGATCTGACCCCTTACAGCCTTGCGGTGAACCAAAAAGTGACAGGCAGCCTCACCCAAAGCCAGTTCGACGCCATGGTCATACTGGCCTTTAACATAGGTCTCGACAGTTTCAGTAAGTCTTCGGTGTTGAAATTGATTAACGATCCTAAGGCGGTTACTTCATACCCCAGCCTGGAGGCGGCATGGAAATCCTGGAACAAATCACAGGGTAAGGTTAACAACGGTCTTATCAACAGGCGTAATGCCGAATGGAAGATCTATTCACAAGGGAAATATGAGAGATGGTAACCCGCAACAAGGGCTTAGTTACCCTATTGTCGTCAGTCGTACTGGTATTTTCACTGAACGCCTGCGCCATAGATAACCCCGACAGCCCAGACTACCTTGGCCAGTTCCAGGAAAAGGTGGCTCAGTATGAAGAGCAGGGCCAAAACCTCACCGGCAACAGGGAGATGGCCCAGTACTATAGTCGGTACCTGGCGTTCTTGGATGAAGAACTCAACGACGCCTACAAGGAACTGATCCCACACCTGGGAAGCGAAGAAAAAGAGAAATTGAAGAAGTCGCAACTGGCTTGGATTAAATACCGGGATGCCGAATTCGCCTTCGTGGACCAGAACTGGAACAGGGCCAACTTCGGCAGCTCCTACCTGCTATCAAGAGGGGGCTACAAGGCCTCTATCATCAAGGAAAGGGTAAAGACCCTGCTCTACTACCTCAAAAATTACTGAAAAATGGGCCTGATGGCCCTTTTTCATGCCCGCAGCAACCTCACCAAAGTATCCCCAGCACCACCAGGAAGAGAGTGAAGAACAGCAGCTGCAGCACCATCAGCGCCTTGTCGAAGGCCGTCACTTTGCCCTGCAGGTAGCGGGGGTCGAAAAGCCTCTCCCTGCGCCCTGCCTTTGCGAAATGGGCCGGCCAGAAGCCGGCCCACATATAGAGCCCCACCCTGCCCCAGCGGATATCAAAGCTGGCCGGGCTGTTGCCATGCTCTTCCAGCACCCTGTCTATCTTACGCACCGTCAGCAGCCAGTAGAGAAGATGGAAGATCCCCGTCAGCGCCAAGCTGGCCAGCATCAGGGAGCAAGCAAAAATAAATTGGTTATCCGTCACCAGTCGGCCCCCTGCCAAGACACTTCCCCCTGAATTCATGGGTGGAAGAACGGTCAATATGGGTAAATCGAGAAACGGCCTATTGCCTAGCTTGCTTCTCTATATATTGATTGGCTTCATCAATCTCTTGGTGACTGCCGCGCGTCAATATTCTTACGACGTCAGGGTCGTCACAATAGTAAATATCTTTGGCCCACGCAGTGTAGTGGAGGCGGTTCACAAGCAACGTCATGGATGGGCAGCGCTGGTATCCGGCCTTTTGAGCTCGTACTTCCCAATAATGAGTCACCCCCCAAGGCCCCCAGAAAAGAGATGACAGAGATAATAAACATGCGAATACCATAAGCTTATTTAAAGCATTTGCAGTTTTTCCATCGTCTCGACCTTTCAGCTTGAAATAAGCATTTCCGGGAACAAAGATCAAACCCGGCGCGAATAGTAGGAACGCTGCCACACAATAACCTGTGGTACTGTCAATAACAATCAACGATGCCTTTTTTTCCAAAAGTGAGTTGACGTAAGCACTATCATAAAAAGAATACCATAAACAAAAGGCAAGCAAGATGGAGAAAGCTATGAACAAAGCAATCGACGAAAATATCAACTTCAGGCCTTTACTCATCGTAAAAGCACTCCATTATTCAGTCTAGACAAGAATCCATTTATATAACAAGAAATAGCCCAAGAAAGCTCCTTCCTAACAGCTTTCGCGAAAGAATCAACCATATACTCTATTTTCTTTCCAATGTCTCGTTTCTTTCCAGCTTCATAGTCATTCAACTTGGCTATAAGAGATGGCGTAACGCCATAACAATTATCTATTACACTAGAAAAAACCAACAGCCTCTCCTACGAAAATGGAAACTGTCGTGGGAATTATGGCCACCGCTGTAACTATTCTCGCCAGATCTCGATGTTGACCACTTGGATATAAAATAGAATCCTATAGCGATGACATTAACTCTTCAGCATCTTTGGCCAATTGCTCGCAGCCCTCTCTGGAAAGCAGTGGATCGTCCATGCTCTTTATTCCCCGTTCCTGATATTTTTCAATCGCTCTATCGAAGGAGTTATAGAAATAATCTTTTAAGCCTGGCTTTTTCATCACCTCACCCTTCATTTTCGACGCCAAGAGCAAGTACTTATCAGACCTTTCTACGTCCTTTCTCACTTCGGCTTCGACATTGACACACAAATTCAAATGAAGGTAGGTCGAGGCATATCTATCATCAATAGCATCACCAATGCCCAAAGCTAAATAAACAAGAGCTAACATTGAATCAATCCTTGAACATTGTTTGACATCACACTTTATTTTGATAGTTTACCATCTAACCTCACCTTAGCAACAAGGATAGTGCTATGAATAATCTCAAATAAGCCACCGACAGATACGTTACAACAGATTTAAAGAACACACCCGTCCTAGCGCTAGCGGACCTGATGGGGCTGGGCTCGTATAAGAAAATCATTTCATCTTCTATAGACACTTATGCGCCTATACTTACCGGCATAGCCCTATATCGTCATCTACCTCGCTTGGAAAGGCCCTCTGTTAACAGAAGCATACTTGAACTGAAAGGAAGCCCGTTGCAATCTAGATTGATGGGGTTACTTGCTGATTTAAGTGTTCACCTTATTGGTATATGTGGAGTCTGTCTAATGACGAGCTGATGGAATTTTTTAGCTTCAACAGTAAAGTAGAATCAGCAACAGGACAGTTTAATCCACTTTCCTTTGCTGATATCAACGTTGCAAACGTCGCACTCGCCACTTACTCGGTATCCAGACTAGGCCTAGCTGGGGCGCTCAAACATTCCCTGGCGGAGACGGCTAATGCCGTTATCAAGTCGGATCTCCTTTCGGCGGTAGCAGGGAAACTTGGACTAAGCCCGGCAGCACTGGGAAGAGCCTCATTGGCAGCATTGGTAGTAATATCAGGAATCAATATCATGGCTAAGTACAGCTCTGAGCAGGCCAAAAAGGAACTCCTTGCTCGTGGCTTACTTGCCTATTCAGAGATCTAACCTTGTTTATCAGCATCCTTATTTCAGCAGCAGGTTTTTTCATTATATGGGTAGCTCTAAAAGAGCTACCCAAAAGTTATGCTGAGGGAAAATTTAGACGGTCCCCACGAAGCTGGTTTGATCGCGTTTTACTGCTCAGCATCTTTGCAACATCTTGTTCATCCACTTTGATCTACTTTTTAATAAGTCCTCCTTCAAGGTTAGAGGTAAGCCTTATTGGCTTTGCGTTCCTTGTGATATTCGATGGCATATATCGAGGTGTCACTAGGGAGAAAAAAAGCTGATGAATTTTAGATAGAAAGCCGTTTAATAATTCTGCGAACTCTCGAGCAATATCCTGCCGGCCGCAGGCCAAAGAAAAGGCCCCTTTTGGGGCCTTGGCATTCAGTGGTCATCGTCGTCGTTGAGGCCGGCGACATGCTGCTGGCCGTAGCCGAGCCCGTGGCCGTGCAGGCGGTTGGCGAGGGCGGCGCCCGTCTTGGTGAAGGAGCTGTCGGGGGTGCCCTTGAAGCAGTTCATCACGTAGGGGAAGCCCTGGCTGATGTAGTAGCCGTACTGGCCGTCCACCGTCATGCCGTTGCATTCGTCCAGGTCCCCGGCGCCGGCCACATATTCGTAGTCGTCGCGGTAGGTGCCGTCATAGCTGCCGCCCGGACCCTCGCTGCCGCCTGGCCTGGTGCCGGCCTTGAGCTGGTAGCTGGAGCGCACCGCCACTATCTGGCCGTTCTTCTCGATATAGGGGCCGAAGACGGGGAAGCCGTCGGCGGCGAAGCCGATCAGGGGCGATGGGGCGTCCCCCGCCTCGCCGTAGAGGGCCCTGGGATCGCCGTGGTAGTGGTAGGTGCCGTTGGGCTGGGCGTGGGCGTGGTGGCTGTCGGTGCCGAAGTCGGCCAGGGGGTTGTCGGGGTCGTAGCGCCAGGGGGTGGCGTCGTCGTTGCAGCCTATCTTGCCGTCCCCCACGCCCCAGCAGGCCGCCGGCAGCAGGTCGACGACGGCGCCGTTGAGCAGCATGGCGTTGGTGGTCTCCAGCGTCAGGGCCGTGGTGCTGGCGGCGAAGGCCGGGTGCCTGGGCACCGCATACTGGTCGTCCTGGGCGCTGACGTTGTTGGCGAAGGCGCGGTCGCCGTCGTCGAAGTCGTGGTTGGGGATGACGTTGGTGGCGAAGTGGCATTTGTCGGCGTCGGCGCTGATGGTCAGGCTGGCCGTGAAGTCCAGGCTGCGGTGGAAGTCCTGGACATGGGCCGTATAGCTGCCGGCATAGCTGGCGCAGTCGGCGTCCCTGCTGGTGAGTATGGCATTGGTCAGATCCACGGGGCCCGAGGCCGGGCTGCTGGCCGTGACCAGCACCTCGTCGGGGCTCGAATCCAGCTGGCCGTCGCTCACCACCAGGGTCAGCTGGTAGTCCCCGGCCAGGTCGGCCACGAAGCTGGCGCTGACGCTGCCGGCCCCGGCCAGGGTCGCGGTGCTGCCGGCCGGCTTCTGGCTCAGCTGCCAGTGGTAGCTCAGGGCGTCACCGTCCGGGTCATGGCTGGCGGCGCCGGAAAGCTGGGCCGTGGCGCCTGTGGTCAGGCTCTGGTCGCTGCCGGCATCGGCGACGGGGGCCTGGTTGGGACCGGGATCAGGGCTGGCAACGGCGCTGTCCGAGCCGCCGCCACCGCCGCAGCCGGCCAGCAGCAAAGGCAGCAGCAGGCAGGCAAGGGCCTTGTTGTCCATCTTCTTCTCCTTTTTTCCACTTTGACTGCCTCTTTATAACCAAGGGGCGGCAAAGCAACGTAAAGGCAAGGTAAAGCTATGTCTGGCCCGGCCAGTAGCGCCTTCATCTCCCTGACACCGCACCGTCAACCGAGTCAGAGGAAGCCAGCTCCACCTGGGTCAACTTCTAAAGACAAAGGGGCGGGCAACCGCCCCTTCTTTCCCCTCCCCTTGGCCGCCGCCAGCCCTTACAATGGCGCCATGCAGGACCTCAAATATCTCAGCGGCTACCCCGAACATATCCTGGCCCAGGTGCGCGATCTCATCGCCAGCGGCCGGCTGGGGGCCTATCTCGACAACAAATACCCCCACCGCCACCCAATCCAGAGTGACAAGGCCTTGTTCCAGGAGGCCAAGAGCCTCAAGGAACGGCACATGCGCAATGCCCCGCCCCTGGCGTCGGCCCGTTATGACGCCAAGCTGAGCCCGGTCAAGCACACATTGGGGCTGCACAGCTACAAGGCACAGGTGCAGGGGGCCAAGCTGAAGATGAAGAACAGCCTGACCATAGCGGCGCTGTTCCGCGAAGGGCCGCCGGAGTTCCTGCGCATGATCCTGGCCCACGAGCTGGCCCACTTCCAGGAGAAGGACCACAACAAGCGCTTCTACCAGCTGTGCTGCCACATAGAGCCCGCCTACCACCAGCTGGAGCTGGACACCCGACTCTGGCTGACGTGGCGGGAGCTGGGTGATAAGGAATAACCGGCCACAGCTGGAGCTGCCAAATAGCCGACTCTGGCTGACGTGGCGGGAGCTGGGTGACAAGGAATAACCGGCCACAGCTGGCGCTGCCAAATAGCCGGCCCTGGCTGACGTGGCGGGAGCTGGGTGACAAGGAATGACCGGCTACAGCTGGCGCTGCTAAATAGCCAGGATTGAAAAAGGCGCCCAAGGGCGCCTTTTTTTTCAGGAGCTGGCTTTGGCCAGCAGGTAGTCGATCAGGGCAAAGTAGCGCTTGGCCTGGTCCTCTTTGCCTTCGTGGGGCGCCAGCACCAGGTACTTGCCCGCCACTACAATGGTCGGCACCAGGTGCACCCCTATGGTCTCTTCGTCCTTGAGGTCCCGCTCCAGCTTGGCCATGGTGGCGTCGCTGTCCATGGCCTTGACGAAGGCCTGGCTGTCGACGCCGTGCTTGTCCAGGTAGTCCTTGATGTCGTCGAGATCCGGCAGCTTCTTGTCCGCCAGGCGCTTGGCCTTGTAGAAGTCGAGGAAGTCGTTGAACAGGCTGCCGTGGCCCGTTTCCATCAGGGCGTAGAAGACGTGGGCGTCCCAGACCCAGCGCGGCCCCCCTATGGCGGGCCTGTGGATGACGCGGGTGCCGGGATGGGCCTTTTCGAAGTCCATCATCAGGGGATTGAGGGCCTGGCAGTGGGGGCAGCCCAGCCAGAAGTACTCGATGAGAAAAGGCTGCTTACCCTTGACCACTATGGGCTCGGCCAGGGTCTTGTAATCCTTGCCTTCGCTGAAACCTTGGCTGGCCGAAAAGGCCTGGCCGCACAGGGCCAGCAGGAAGCCAGCCAGCAAGAGCTTGAGTTTCATGGTGAAATCCCTTGATGAAAAAGCCTATGCTGCCCAAAGCCGCCCCCAGGGGCAAGAGCCAGGAGACCAGGATGACAACCCAGTACCAGGGCCGCTGCCATTGCGGCGCCGTGCGCTTTTCCCTCTATTGCGCCCCCATCAGCCAGGCCCTGCAGTGCAACTGCTCCCTGTGCATCCGCCGCAACGCCATCATGTCCGAGCCCTATTTCGGCCCTGACGCCTTCCAGCTGCTGCAAGGCCAGGAGGCCCTGCACTGCTACCAATGGAACGACCTTGTGATAAGCAACTGGTTTTGCCGCCACTGCGGCATCTACGTCTTTCACGAGCTGGTGCAGAAGCCGGGGCACGTCAGGCTCAATCTCGGCTGTATCGAGGGCCTCGATCCCAGGGCCCTGGCCATCCGGCACTTCGACGGCGCCACCTTGATCTGAATTGGCGACTTGGGCCCGTTCTGGGCCCAGTTCCTTTGACAAAGGCGCAAAGCTGTATATTATTCGCGCTCCCCGCCGGGGCCCCTTCAGCAGCAGTAGGATCTTCCCTTGAGCCAGACCGCCTTCTCCACCTTGCCCCTGGGCGACGCCCTGGTGGCCAACCTCGCCAGCCTCGGCTACCACAGCATGACCCCCATCCAGGCCCAGAGCCTGCCGTTGATGCTGGCCGGCAAGGACGTCATAGCCCAGGGCAAGACCGGCTCCGGCAAGACAGCCGCCTTCGGCCTCGGCCTGCTGCACCGCCTGGAAGTGAAGAAATTCCGCATCCAGGCCCTGGTGCTCTGCCCCACCCGGGAGCTGGCCGACCAGGTGGCCACCGAGATCCGCAAGCTGGCCCGCGCCGTCCACAACATCAAGGTGTTGACGCTCTGCGGCGGCATGCCCTTCGGGCCCCAGGTCGGCTCCCTGGAACACGGCGCCCATATCATAGTGGGCACCCCGGGCCGGGTGGCGGACCACCTGGACAGGGGCACGATGCGCCTCGACCACCTCAACTGCCTGGTGCTGGACGAGGCGGACCGCATGCTCGACATGGGCTTCCAGGACGTCATCGACGGCATCATCCAGCGCGCCCCAGGTAACCGCCAGACCTTGCTGTTCTCCGCCACCTTCCCCGACCAGATCGAAGCGGTGGCCAGGCGCATCCTGGTGGACCCGGTGCGGGTGACCGTCGAAGGCGGCCACAGCCAGGCCAGCATAGCCCAGCGTTTCCATCTGGTGGCCGACGACGCCCAGCGCCGCCAGGCGGTGCAACTGCTGCTGCAACAGTACCAGCCGGAATCGGCGGTGGTGTTCTGCAACACCAAGCGCGAAACCCAGGACCTGGCCGACAGCCTGGCGGCCAAGGGCTTCAGCGCCCTGGCCTTGCACGGCGACCTGGAGCAGAAGGACCGCGACCAGACGCTGGTCAGCTTCGCCAACCGCAGCACCACAGTGCTGGTGGCCACGGACGTGGCGGCCAGGGGCCTGGACATCGACGCCCTGGACCTGGTGGTGAACTACCAGCTAGCCCATGACCCCGAAGTGCATGTGCACCGCATCGGCCGTACCGGCCGCGCCGGCAGCAAGGGCCTGGCCTGCACCTTGTTCAGCCCCAAGGACGGCCAGCGGCTGCTGGCGTTGGAGGAATACCTCCAGCTGCGGGTTGAAGAAAACCCCCTGCCGCCCCAATCCCTGCTACTCCAGGCGCCCTACCAGGCGGTGATGAGCACCTTGCAGATCGACGCCGGCAAGCGCCAGAAGCTGCGCCCCGGCGACATCCTCGGCGCCCTCACCGCCAAGGGTGGCCTGGAAGGCAACCAGGTGGGCAAGATCCAGATCGCCGAAGACTGGGCCTTCGTGGCCGTCAGCAAGGAAGCGGCGCAGCGGGCCCTCAAGCAGCTGGGCCAGGGCATCAAGGGCCGCAACTTCCGGGCCCGCTTGTTGAGGTAAGACTTTTTTAAGCAGGCTGTACCACACTTACGGCTGGCACCAATGCCGGTGCCAAAGAGCAATGGGTAAGCCTTATGAACGTCAACTCAGCAAGCTCCATCCTGGCCCAGCAGGCGGCCGTCCAGGCCAGCCAGGCCAGGGATCAGGTGGAAGGCAACAAACCGGACGGCGACGGCGACAAGGACGACGGCGTCCAAGTCAGCACCGCCAAACCCCAGGGGCCGCTGGGCAATAACATCGACACCCAGGCCTGAAAAAGAGCGGCGCTAGCGCCGCTTTTTCATGCCCGGCCGGCGCCCTCGGCTGTTGACCTGCCCTGTGGGCTGCCATTAAGGTCGGAGTCCTTCCAGGCTGATTAGGGAAAGATCGATGAAAGACAAAGTGCTACTGGCCCTGGCCGCCCTGGCGCTGGCCGGCTGCGCCGAAATGCCCGAGAGCGCCAACCAGGGCCTGGGCCCCGCCACCGACAACTGCACCCCGGTACAGCCTTCTTCCAAGCCCACCGCCAGGGGCACGGACCCGGCCGCCGTGCCCTGCCCCGAACCCAAGCTGGAGATGGTCATATATCCCCCGGAAGACGGCATAGTGCCACCCCAGCTGCCGAAGAAGAGCCAGCCATAAGAAAAGGCGCCCTGGGGCGCCTTTTTGCTGTCTGGGGTTTGGCTCAACGGTTGCCGTTGACGTCGCCGCGGTTGCCGCCCTGACGGTTGCCGCTGCGCTGGCCACCTTGGCGCTGGCCGCCACTGTTACCGCTGCGCTGGCCGCCCTGGCGCTGGCCGCTGCGGTTACCCTCGGCACTGCGGCGGTCGCCATCGCGGTTACCGTCACGCTGGCCCTGACCTTCGCCGCGGCGTTGGCCCTGACCCTGGCGGCGGCCTTCACCGCCCTGGCGTTCGCCCTGGCGCCCCTCGGTGCGGCGCTGGCCTTCGCCGCGGCCTTGGCCTTGGCCCTGGCGGCGGCCTTCGCCGTCCTGGCCGCTGTGACGGCCCTGGGAGGGGCCGTCGTGGGCAGGGGCACGCTGGCCATCCAGGTGTTGCTTGGGCTTCTTGGGTTTCTTGGGCTTGGCAGGCCTGTTGTCCGGGGTCGATTCCCCCAGGTCGTTGACCGGCTCGAAGCCCGGCTCCTGGACCCGCGGCAACTGCAGGCGGATCAGCCGCTCTATGCCGCGCAGTTCCTTGTCTTCGTCGGCGCAGACCAGGGAGATGGCCTTGCCGCTGGCTCCGGCCCGGCCGGTACGGCCGATGCGGTGCACATAGTCCTCGGCCACATGGGGCAGCTCGAAGTTCACCACCTGGGGCAGCTGGTCGATGTCGAGGCCGCGAGCGGCGATGTCGGTGGCCACCAGTACCCGGATGGCGCCGCTCTTGAAGTCGGCCAGGGCCTTGGTGCGGGCACCCTGGCTCTTGTTGCCGTGGATGGCGGCGGCGGTGATGCCGTCGTCTTCCAACTGGCGGCTCAGCTTGTTGGCGCCGTGCTTGGTCTTGGTGAACACCAGCACCTGCTGCCAGTCGTTGTCATGGATGAGCTTGCACAGCAGTGCCGGCTTGCGCTTCTTGTCCACCGGGTAGATGGCCTGCTCGACCCGTTCGGCGGTGCTGTTGGGCGGCGTCACAGAGACTTCGACAGGATCGTGGATCAGGCCCTTGGCCAGGGCGCGGATCTCGTCGCTGAAGGTGGCGCTGAACAGCAGGTTCTGGCGCTTGGGCGGCAGGACCGCCAGCACCTTCTTGATGTCGTGGATAAAGCCCATGTCCAGCATGCGGTCGGCTTCGTCCAGCACCAGCACTTCGAGCTGGCTGAAACGGACGGCGTTCTGCTGGTAGAGGTCCAGCAGGCGGCCGGGGGTGGCCACCAGCACGTCGGCGCCGCGGCGCAGGCCCATCATCTGGGGATTGATCTTGACGCCCCCGAACACCACCTGGCAGCGCAGGGGCAGGTTCTTACCGTAAGTGGTGACGCTCTCGGCCACCTGGGCCGCCAGTTCGCGGGTGGGGGTCAGCACCAGGGCCCTGACCTGATTGCCCTGGACCTTGGGGCCGCCGCTCAGGCGCTGCAGCAAAGGCAGGGTGAAGCCGGCGGTCTTGCCGGTGCCGGTCTGGGCGGCAGCCATGACGTCACGGCCTTCCAACACCGCCGGTATGGCCTGGGCCTGGATGGGAGAGGGGTGCTCATAGCCCTGTTCGGCAACGGCGTCCAGCAAAGCCTTGCTGAGGCCGAGATCGGCGAAGGTGGTGTCGGTCATGGTGGGGCCCTAATTCAGAAGAGGGCGGATAGTAGCATCAGTGCAGGGTCGCTGGGAAAGCCAATCGGCCAGTCTTGCGTCAGCCAAGAGCCCCGTGCCATCCTGGCCAGCCATCGACAAGGAGGTCAAAGATGCAACAACATCCTTCCAGCGGCCGCGCCAAGGGCGCCCTGATCATGGCCCTGTTCGGCAGCGCCTGGCTGCTGCTCGCTTGCAACCAGCTCGGGGAACTCGGCCTACCGGCCCTGGCCGCCGTCGCCGCCGTCACCCTGTTGCTGCTGGCCGGCCCCTTAAAAACCCTTCGTGCCGGTGCCAACAGGCCCATGGACGCCGACGCCCGCCGCGGCTTCCTCTGGGTCAACCTGGTGCAATGGCTGGCGCTGGTGGTAGGAGGCAACCTGCTGAGCCTCGGCGGCCACCCCCAATGGCTGGTGCCCTTCGCCCTGCTGGTGATAGGGCTGCATTTCCTGCCCCTGGCGCGGCTGCTGCGCTACAGGCCCCATTACCTGACCGGCGCCGCCCTGGTGCTGCTGGCCCTGCTGGTGCCGGTGCTGGCCGGCCCGGCCAGCCCCCTGGCTTCCCTGGGCGCCGGCCTGGTGCTCTGGCTGAGCGCCCTCGGCGCCGGTGCCAAGGCCAGCGCATGAAAAAAGGCAGCCCAGTGGCTGCCTTTTTTGAGCTTGTTTGCCCTTAGAGCACGGCCAGGGCGGCGGCGTAGTCGGGCTCGTTGGCTATTTCCGGCACCAGCTCGCTGTGCAACACCTTGTCGTGCTCGTCCAGCACCACAACGGCGCGGGCGGCCAGGCCCACCAGGGGGCCGTCGGCGATGGCCACGCCGTAGTCCTTGAGGAAGCTGCTGCCGCGCATCATCGACAGGTTGGTGACCCCTTCGATGCCTTCGGCGCCGCAGAAGCGGGCCTGGGCGAACGGCAGGTCGGCGCTGATGCAGAGCACCACAGTGTTGTTGAGGGCAGCGGCCTGCTCGTTGAACTTGCGCACCGAGGCGGCGCAGGTGGGGGTGTCGACGCTGGGGAAGATGTTGAGGATCTTGCGCTTACCGGCGAAGTCCTCAAGCCCGAGGTCGGCCAGGTTGCCGGCCACCAGGCGGAAGGCGGGGGCCTGCTGGCCCTTGGTGGGCAGTTCGCCCTCGACGGTGACGGGGTTGCCCTGGAGGCTTACTGTTGCCATCTGTACTCCTTGTGTCGGGTCCATGCCCGTGGGAAAGTCGTTGCCCGGCCCATGCCGGGTCAGCCCAGAGTCTGGCCCAGGGCGGCCCCGGGGGCAAGGCGGGAGAGAGGAGCCTATAGATGGAAATCAGCCATTTGGATCACCTGGTGCTGACGGTGGCCGACATCGACGCCAGCTGCACCTTCTACCGGCGCGTGCTGGGCTTCGAGGTGGTCACCTTCAAAGGAGACCGCAAGGCCCTGGCCTTCGGCCAACAGAAGATCAACCTCCACCAGGCCGGTCGGGAATTCGAACCCAAGGCCAAGGCCCCCACGCCGGGCTCGGCGGACCTCTGTTTCATCACCAGCACGCCCCTGGCCCAGGTGCAGGCGGAGCTGGCCGCCCTCGGCGTCGCCCTGGAAGAAGGGCCTGTGGCGCGCACCGGCGCTACTGGCCCCCTGCTGTCCCTCTACATCCGCGACCCGGACCAGAACCTCATCGAGCTAGCCAATCAGGGCTGAGCCATGGCAAAGCGCCCGTCCAGGCGCGAATAGCCCATGCCGGCGCCCTTGTGCACCTTGACCTGCACCGGGATCCGCTCCTTGAGGGCCTCGACGTGGCTGATCACGCCGATCATCTTGCCGCTGGCGTTGAGGTTGTCCAGGGCGTCCAGGGCCACCTCCAGGGTGTCGGCGTCCAGGGTGCCGAAGCCCTCGTCCAGGAACAAGGAATCGATGGCGGTCTTCTGGCTGACCAGGTCCGACAGGGCCAAGGCCAGGGCCAGACTGACCAGGAAGCTCTCGCCGCCGGACAGGGTGCGGGTGTCCCTGGCCACGTCCGCCTGCCAGCAGTCCCGCACCTCCAGTTCCAGCTCGGCTCCTTCCTTGCGGGCCAGCTGGTAACGGCCGTGCAGCCGCTGCAGTTGGCGGTTGGCCAGCAGGATCAGGTGATCCAAGGTCAGGCCCTGGGCGAAGCGGCGGAAGTTGTCGCCGCTGCGCGATCCTATCAGGCCGTTGAGGTGCTGTTGCAGGGCCAGTTCGCCCCGCCTGGCTTCCAGCTCCTGGCCCAGCTCACCCAGGGCGGCCCTGGCCTCGGCATCGGCCTTGAGGCGGGTGTCCAGGGCGCCGTCCTGGCTGGCCAGGGCGCGCAGCTGTTCGCGCAGCCCCTGTTCCCTGGCCTTGAGTTCGTCCAGGCTCGCCTCCCCTTGGCGGTCTCGGCCCAGCAGTTGAACCCTGGCCTTGAGATCCGCCGCCCGGCTCTGGGCGGCGACCAGGGCATCGTGGAGGCGCTGCTCCAGCTCGGCCAGGCGTTGCTGCTCCTCGATGGGCAGCAGGGCGTCGTGGAAGGCGGCCTCGTCCTTGAAGGGGCTGGCCTTGAGCTCTTGCTGCCACTGGCCCAGGGCCTGGCTTTGCTGCTCGGCCAGCTCTGCTGAGCGCTGGCGGCGCGCCTTGAGTTCGGCCCTCCCTTCCTTGAGGGCGTCGCCGGCCTCGCTGAAGCGCCGCTCCAGTTCCTCCAACGCCAACCCGGGCACTTCCTGCTGCCAGGGGGCCAGTTCCCCCAGGCGCTGGCGCCACAGCTCACGCTGCTGCTGCCAGCGCTCCAGGTGGTGGCCGCCCAACTCCAACGCCTTGTCCAGCTCCGCCAGCCGCTGCTGGGCGCCCTGGTGGGCCTGAATACGGGCCTGGCACTGGGCTTGCCAGTCCTCGCCTGCCTGCAAACCAAAGGCGGCCAGGGCGTCATTGAAGTGCTGCTCGGCGGCCACCAGCTGTTCGGCCAGTTGGCCCTGGCGCTCACCGGCCTCGGCCAATTGGCGCCGCTGCTCGGCCAGCTGCTGCTGGCCGAAGGCGGCCTTGTCCCTGGCCTTCTCGGCGTCGAAGTGGGCCCGCTGCCAATCCTGTTGTTGCTGGTCACGGGCCTTGGCGGCCGCCTCTATGGCGGCCATGGTCTCTTCCAAGCGGCCCAGCTCCGCCAGCAAGGCCTGGTAGCTTTTGCCGGCCAGTTGCTGGCCGCGCTCGGCCATGGCCGCCGCCAGCTGCTGCTGCTCCTGGCGGTATTGGCCAAGCAGCTTGCCGTATTCCTCGATGCGTACCCCCAGGCTGGTGCCCTGGGACTCGATGGCGGCCAGCTCCTCGGTCAGCCGCGCCAGGGCCTCCTCGGTGCCGCTGCTGTCCAGGGACTCATAGTCCCTGATGCCGGGATGCTCGGCGGCGCCGCACAAGGGGCAGGGCTCGCCGGGCTTGAGGCGGCTGCGGTAGTGGGCCAGCTCAAAGATGGTCTTTTCCTGGGCCAGCAGCCTTTCCTTGTCCTTTTGCTGCTCGCGCAGCAGCTTGAAGCGCTCCCGCAGGGCCAGGCGCTGTTGTTCGAGCTCCCGGATGGCCTGCTCCGTCTGGCCCTGGGTGGCGGCCAGCTCTCCCTGGCGGTCTTCGGCCTGCTGCTGGGCCTGGGCCAGGGGCAGCAGCTTCTGCTGCCCCTGCCAATGACTGCGCCAGTCGTCGAGGCTGTGGCCGTCCAGCAAGGCGCCGAGTTGTTGCTCGGCCTGCTGGAGGCGCTGCTCGGCCTGGCGGGCCTCGCCCTGGGCCAGATTGGCCTGCTGCTCCAGCCTGGCCAGGCCCTGCTGGGCCTCGGTAAGACTGTCCAGCAGGCGCTGGCGGCGCGCCTCTTCCTGCTGGCCGCTGCGGCGCTCGGCCTCCAATTGGCGCTGCCACTGCTGCCAACCGCTGAGCTGGGCCGCCAGCTCGCCGTCCTGCTGGTGCTGGGCCAGCCACTGCTGGCGCTCAGTCCTTTCGCCCTGCTGGCGCTGAAGTTCGGCCCGGAGCTGCTGGTGTTGGGTCCTGGCCAGGGCCTCCCCCTGGCGGGCCGCCTCTCCCTGGCGGGCCTCGAGTTCGGCCAGGCGCGTGGCCAGCACCGTCTCGGCCTGGTGGTTGGTGGCCAGTTCCTCCCCCAGCTGCTGCCAGCGGCGGTAGAGGGGGCGCAACGCTTCGGCGGGCTTGGCGGCCTTGAGCCTCTTCAACTGGGGCTCGGCCTGTTGCCAGTGCTGGCTGGCTTCGGCCAGCTGGGCCTCTGCGGCCTTGAGTTCCTGGCCGGCCGCGTCCAGCTGCCGGCGCCAGTCGAGCTGGGTGGCGACCTTGAGCAACTGGTCGTTGAGGGTCTTTTCCTCGGCGCGCAGCGCCTCCAGCTGCGTGGCCAGATCCGCCCGCTCCTCGTCCGGCAGCACCGCTATCTGACCGGCCTTGGCCTCCAGCACCTTGACGACCTGCTCCAGGTTGCGGGTGTCTTCGAAGACCCTTTGGGAGATCTGGCCGTAGATCTCGGTGCCGGTCAGCTCTTCGAGCAGTTCGGCGCGCTTGTTGGCGTCGGCGTTGAGGAAGGCGGCGAAGCCCCCCTGGGCCAGCAGCATGGACATGGTGAAGCGGCCGAAGTCGAGGCCGGTCAGCTCCTCGGTGAGCCTGAGCTTGTCGTTGATCTTGTCGGTGAGGATCTCACCGTCCAGCCGCGCCAGCTCCACCCTGGGAGGCTGGAGCTTGCCGTCGGCCTTGTCGCGGGCCCGGCGCTGCTGCCAGAAGGCGCGGTAGCCCTGGCCCTTGACCTCGAATTCCACCTCGGCCAGGGCCTCGCTGGTGTGGCGGGTCATGAGTTCGTTGCTGGACTGGGACACCGTCTTCATGCGCGGCGTCTCGTGGTAGAGGGCCAGGCAGATGGCGTCCAGCAGCGTGGTCTTGCCGGCCCCGGTGGCACCTGTGATGGCGAAGAGGCCGTTGTCCCTGAAGGGGGGCTGGCGAAAATCGATATGCCACTCCCCCTTGAGGGAGTTGAGGTTCTTGAGGCGCAGGCTGAGGATCTTCATTGCCCTTCCTCCAGGCTGGCCAGGGTCTGGCGGTAGAGGCCGGTGAGGCTGTCGGCCAGGGCCGGTTCCAGTTCCTCGCAGGCCAGGCGCCGGGCGAAGACGTCCAGGGGGTCCAGCTCGTCCAGGGTTTCGCCGGCCTCCCGGCCCAGGGCGGCACCCTGGTTGCTGCGCACCCGGCGCAGCCGCAGCAGTTCCACCGGCAGCCCTTCCAGCTGCTCGGCCACCCTGGCCTGCAGATCGGCGAGGTGCTCTTCCCCTTCCAGCTGCACTTCCAGCCAGAGGCTGTCGATACCTTCGCAGAGGGCCGCCACCTGGGCCCGCAGCTCCTCCAGGCGGCCCCGCACGCTGGCCAGGGCCTGGAAGCTCGGCACGGGCAGGGAGCTCACCTGGCACTGGCCGGGGGCCAGCTCCACCAGCAGCACTTCTTTTTGCTGGCGGGCCTCGTCGAAGCTCAGGGGGATGGGGGAGCCGCTGTAGCGGACATGGTCCTGGCCGCCGACCTTCTGGGGCCTGTGGATATGGCCGAGGGCGATGTAGTCCGCCGGCGGGAAGCCGTTGCTGGGATAGGCCTCCAGGCTGCCCACGTAGATCTCGCGCACCGACTCGGAGGCGCTGGCCCCGACAGTGGTGAGGTGGCCGGTCATGACGATGGGCAACTCCAAACCCAGCTCGGCCCGGCGGGCCAGGGCCCGCTGGTAGAGATGCTGGTAATGGTCCTGGATGGCCTGCTGCAGGCCGCGCTGCTTGTCTTCCTGGCTCTGGCCGGCCTCGCTTTGCAGCAAGTCCCGGGCCCGCAGGAAGGGAATGGCGCAGAGGATGGCCCCCGGCTGGCCCTGGCCGTCTTTGAGCACCAGCAGCTGGTCGTCCCCCGGGCTTGCCACCACCAGGGTGTCCAGGGCCCCCAGCAGCGCTTTGGACTCCTCCAGCATGGCCACAGAATCGTGGTTGCCGGCCAACACCACCAGCTGAACGCCGGCGCCCTTCAGGGCCAGCACCAGACGGTTGTAAAGCTCCCTGGCGTAGCTGGGCGGGGTGCCGGTATCGAAGATGTCGCCGGCCAGCAGCACGGCGTCCACCTGCTGGGCCTGGGCCTCGGCCAGCAGCCAGTCGATCAGGGCCTGGTGTTCGGCCTGGCGGGTCTTGCCCATGAAGTGCTGGCCCAGGTGCCAGTCGGAGCTGTGGAGGATGCGCATGAGAATCGGGGCTGTGCGGTTTGAGGCTACTTTACTTGGCTTTGGCCGGGCTTGCAGCCCTTGAGCACCGAGGCCCCGAGGCGCCGCCGGGCCATCAATAAGCCATTGGTTTTCATAAAGTTGTGACCGATGTCAGCCTTGCCGGCCTGAATAATTCATTAGAAACCAAATAAAAAATTAGAGTCTTAGCTTGAATTTACGTCAACGAACGGCTGAAATAGATAGGGCACTAACAAACTAAGGAGCCTTGTTTTGTACCACTTCCAAGTACGCAACATCCTTGGCGATCATTGCGTCTCACGGATCCAGCAGGCGGTATTGACCCGCGACGCCGAAGCTTTGCTGCGCGTCGACCGCGATCACAACCAGATCACCATCATCAGTGACCAGAGTCGCCAGGCCTTCAGCCAGGTGCTCGAAGACAGCGGTTACCCCGCACTCAACTGAAGTGAGAGCTATGGTTAGTCTTCTGGCAAATCGTTAGAAGCCTGACAATAGCTGTTACGGCCGCCCCTGGGGCGGCTTTTTTGTGGCCGCCGAAACCCCTTGCCAAGGTGGCCTAAAAGGCGACAATGCCTGTTAGTAGTTTGTGATGAAAAAGAAGAATAAAAGATGGTATCCCTGTCCCCCGCCGATCTGTCCCTGCTGCTGGTAGAGCCCTCCGAGACCCAGAGAAGGGTGATACTGCGCCACCTCAATGACGAAGGCATAGCCCAGGTGGACGGGGCCGACGGCGTCCAGAGCGCCCTGGATTACCTGCGCAGCCGCCGCCCCGACCTGGTGCTGAGCGCCCTGCATTTCACCGACGGCACCGCCCTGGAACTGGTCCAGGCCCTGCGCGGCGACCCTCTCCTCAAGGACACCCCCTTCGTGCTGGTGTCCAGCGAGCGCCGCCCCACAGAGCTGGAGGCCTTCAAGCAGTCCGGGGTGGCCGCCATCTTGCCCAAGCCTTTTTCCCGCGATCAGCTGGGCCTGGCCATCAATGCCACCCTGGATCTGCTCTCTCCCCAGGAACTGGAGCTGAGCCATTTCGACGCCCGCGCCCTGCGGGTGCTGGTGGTGGACGACAGCCGCATGGCCAGGCGTCACATAGTGCGGGTGCTGGAAAACCTCGGCATCACCCAGCTCACAGAGGCGGCCGACGGCGACCAGGCCATAGCCCTGCTGCAGGAGCAGATGTTCGACCTGGTGGTCACCGACTACAACATGCCCAACATCAACGGCCGGGAGCTGACCGAGTACATCCGCCAGCACTCGGTGCAGTCCCATATCCCCGTGCTGATGGTGACCAGCGAGGCCAGCGGCGCCCACCTGGCCAACATCGCCCAGTCGGGTGTGGATGCCATCTGTGACAAGCCCTTCGAGCCCGCCGAAGTCAGGGCCATGCTCTACCGGCTGCTGGAGCAATAAGGCCAGGGCCAATATCGCACCTAAACCCGGCGTCGACGCCATCTGCGACAAGCCCTTCGAGCCCGCCGAAGTCAGGGCCATGCTCTACCGGCTGCTGGAGCAATAAGGCCGGGGCCAATATCGCACCTAAACCCGGCGTCGACGCCATCTGCGACAAGCCCTTCGAGCCCGCCGAAGTCAGGGCCATGCTCTACCGGCTGCTGGAGCAATAAGGCCGGGGCCAAGAGCACCCAACAAAAAGCCCGCCATTTGGCGGGCTTTTCGCTGCTTAGCGGCGGTGCCGCTGCTCCGCTTCCTGCCAGAGCCTGTCCTGGCGATCGAGGATGCGGTCGTCCTGGTCACGCCGGGCATCCTCGGCGGCCCTGATGCGCTGGTAGCCGGCCTTGAGGCGGTCGCAGTCGGCGGCTTCCGGCAGCGCCAGGACCTTGCGGCGCAGCCGCTTTACCATCTCGATGACGTTCTGGCGGTGGCTGAGTTCATGGCGCAGTATGTGGTCGCTGTAGAGGTGCCAGCGGTTTTTCAGGGCCTGGGGGGGGTTGTCCCAGAGCGGCAGGGTGATCACCAGTTTCAGCTTGACCTCCATGCCCACCAGGCGGCAATGGTCTGTGCCATAGGCGAAGTTGAGCCGGTAGTGGGCGTCCCAATGGGTCTGGGCCCAGGCGTGTTCACCCTTGCCGGGGCGGCGCAGCAAGGCGGCCCGCAACTGGGCCCAGCTGTTGGCCTGGATGTGGTAGTAGTCGCGGCTTTCAATGAACTGCACGGCCGGATCGGCAAAGGGGGAGTCGGCCCGCAGCGGCAGGCAGAGCAACAGGAACGGCAGGGCGAGCAGGAGCTTGGCCATAAGCCAAAGATAGCCTCGAAAATGGGCCGCAAAAGCGGCCCTCGAGTGCATTAAGGCAAAGGGTGTCAGCGCCCCAGGTGGCGGGCGTGGAAGCGCAGCTGTTCTTCCATGAAGCTGGCCACGAAGAAGTAGGAGTGGTCGTAACCGGCGTGGCGGCTGAGCTCCAGGGCAGAACCGCTTTGCAGGGCCGCCCGCTCCAGGGTTTCCGGCTTGAGCTGCTCGGCCAGGAAGTTGTCGGCCAGGCCGATGTCGACCCGGATCGGCCAGGGGGCGGTGCGGCCCGCCAGCAGCAGGCTGGCGTCATGGTTGCGCCAGGCCTCTGGCTCCTCCCCCAGGTAGGCGCCCAGGGCCTTCTGGCCCCAGGGGCAGTCGCTGGGGTGGGCTATGGGGGAGAAGGCCGACACCGACTGGTAGAGCTCGGGGTAGCGCAGGGCCAGCACCAGGGCGCCGTGGCCGCCCATGGAATGGCCGAAGATGCCGCGCTGTTCGCCGAGGCCAAGGCCGACCACCAGCTCGGGCAGTTCCCGCACCACGTAGTCTTCCATGTGGTAATGGCTGGCCCAGGGAGCCTGGGTGGCGTTGACGTAGAAGCCGGCGCCCTGGCCCAGGTCATAGCCCTCGTCGTCTGCCACCCCCATGCCGCGGGGGCTGGTGTCCGGTGCCACCAGGGCCAGGCCAAGCTCGGCGGCGATACGCTGAGCCCCCGCCTTCTGCACGAAGTTTTCGTCGGTGCAGGTCAGCCCCGACAGCCAGTAGAGCACAGGGGTATCCCTGCCGGCGTCCGGGGGCAGGAACACCGAGAAGTGCATGGTGCAGCCCAGCACCTGGGAGTGGTGCCTGTAGCGGCGCTGCTCGCCGCCGAAGCAGAGATGGTTTTCAACCAGTTCCATGGGCCTGCCCTCAATAGATGATCACCGAGCGGATGCTCTTGCCTTCGTGCATCAGGTCGAAGGCCTCGTTGATGTCCTCGAGACCCATGGTGTGGGTGACGAAGTCGTCCATGGGGATCTCGCCCTTGAGGTAGCGCTCGACGTAGCCCGGCAGCTGACTGCGGCCCTTGACGCCACCGAAGGCGCTGCCCCGCCAGACCCGGCCCGTGACCAGTTGGAAGGGTCTGGTGCGGATCTCCTGGCCGGCGCCGGCCACACCGATGATCACCGACTCGCCCCAGCCCTTATGGCAGCACTCCAGGGCGCTGCGCATAACGTCGACGTTGCCGATGCACTCGAAGGAGTAATCGACGCCGCCGTCGGTGAGATCCACTATCACCTGTTGGATGGGGTCGGCATAGTCCTTGGGGTTGATGCAGTCGGTGGCGCCCAATTTCTTGGCCATCTCGAACTTGGACTCGTTGATGTCGATGCCGATGATGCGCCCGGCACCGGCCATCTTGGCGCCGATGATGGCGCTAAGGCCGATGCCGCCGAGGCCGAAGATGGCGACGGTGCTGCCCGGCTCCACCTTGGCGGTGTTCATCACGGCGCCTATGCCGGTGGTGACGCCACAGCCCAGCAGGCAGACCTTGTCGAGCGGCGCCTCCTTGCTGATCACCGCCACTGCGATTTCCGGCAGCACTGTGTATTCGCTGAAGGTGGAGGTGCCCATGTAGTGGAACAGCGGCTTGCCGTCCAGGCTGAAGCGGCTGGTGCCGTCCGGCATCAGGCCTTGGCCCTGGGTGGCACGGATGGCCTGGCAGAGGTTGGTCTTGCCGGACAGGCAGAATTTGCACTTGCCGCATTCGGGGGTGTAGAGCGGAATGACGTGATCCCCCACCTTCACCGAGGTCACCCCAGGGCCCACGGCCTCCACTACCCCTGCCCCTTCATGGCCGAGGATGGCCGGGAACAGGCCTTCGGGATCGGCGCCGGAAAGGGTATAAGCGTCGGTGTGGCAGACCCCGGTCGCCACCAGCCGTACCAGCACTTCCCCTTCTTTGGGCGGCGCCACGTCCACCAGGGCTATCTCCAGGGGTTTGCCGGCGGCCACGGCCACCGCTGCACGGGACTTGATCATCTCCATCTCCTTACTGATTTTTCAGCCATTGTATTGTGGCCGAAGCCGGGGATAATCACTCAATATGCAAAACAGCTTTTCATAAAGGTAAAGATGAGCCGCTTCGACGGTATGGAGGCCCTGGTGGCCGTGGTGGAGCAGCGCAGCCTGTCTGGGGCCGCCCTGGCGCTTGGGGTGTCGGTGGCCCATGTCAGCCGCCAGCTCAAGGCCCTGGAACAGCGCCTGGGCAGCCAGCTCATCAAGCGCAGCACCCGCCAGCTCAACGTCACCGACTCCGGCGAGCTCTATTACCGCCACGCCCGGGCCCTGCTGGACGGCCTGGCCCAGGCCGAAGACGCCGTGGCCACCCTCGAAGGGCGCCTACAGGGCCGGCTGCGGGTGACGGCGGCCACCGCCTTCGGCGAACGCTACGTGGCCCCGGCCCTGATGGACTTCCTGGCCCTGCACCCGGCCCTGAAGGTGGACCTCATCCTCAGCAACGCCAACCTGGACCTGGTGGCGGACGGCATCGATCTGGCCATCCGTCTCGGCCGCCTGGAGGATTCCAGCCTCATCGCCCGCAAGCTGGCCCCCCGGCGCCTCTACATCTGCGCCTCGCCGGCCTACCTGCAAAGGGCAGGGGTGCCGGCCAGCCTCAACGACCTCAAGGAACACAGCTGCCTGCTGGGCACCCAGGACCATTGGCTGGGCAAGGGCGGTCCTATCAGGCCAGACGCCAGGCTGAGGATGAACTCGGGGGAACTGCTGCTCAAGGCGGCCCTGGACGGCCTGGGGCTGGTGCAGTTGCCGGACTACTACGTGCTGGAGCACCTGCAAAGCGGCGCCCTGGTTGAGGTGCTGGCCGAGCTGCGGCCCCCAGACAGCGCCGTCTGGGCCCTCTACCCTGCCCGCCTGCAACAGGCCCCCAGGGTGGCCAGGCTGGTGGAACATCTCCAGGCCCACCTGGACCAGCACCTGCCCCGCTAGGCGGGATTCTTGCGGTGGTGGCGCACGTAGGAGCGCAGCAGCAAGGTCTCGCAGGCCACCAGCACCCCCAGGTTGAGGTGGAAGAGGCTGTTGGCCTGATCTTGTGGCAGGGCCGGCAACAGCGGCAGCAGGGTCATGAACCCCAGGGACAGCACCGTCAGGTAGAAGGGGCCCATGTTGGGGTAGTTCAGCATCTGCTTGCCCACCAACGCCATCAGCAGCACCGACACCGACTCGGTGAGCAGCGGCAGGCCCAGGGCCAGGTTGATAAGGCCGGCCCCGCCCAGCACCAGGATCAGGTAGCGCATGTCCTGCTTTCGGGCATTGAACTGCCAGGCCAGCAGCGCCACCAGCAGCACCATGGCCAGGCGCTTGGCCAGGAACAGCATGTCACCGTAATAAGGCACCAGGCTGTCGTAGCCGGAGAAGCAGAGCAGGCCGAAACAGGCGGTCAGCACCAGCAGCAGCAAGGTCAGCAGGAACAACTGGCGCACCCCCCTGCGCAGCGGCTGGCGGTAGAGCGCCAGTATGCACAGCAGCAGTATGGCGACCAACAGCAGTTCGGACAGCAAGGAGTAGAGTTTCATCCGGCGCGGGGCTTCTTATCAGCCAGTCCAAGGCTCTTGCCCTCAGTGTAGGCAAAAGCGGCCGCCTTGCCGCCGGGCCACGAAACACTTGAGCCGAGCCGGCCAGTTACCGACAATGGCCCCATCATAACCATGACAAGTTCGTAGTAGATGCGCTTCAAATACCTGCTCCTGTTGCTGGCCCTGGCCAGCAACGCCAGCTGGGCCGTGGACAGCTTCCGCCAGGCCAAGGTGCTGGCGGCCAAACTGTACCAAGAACACCCCAACACCTTCTATTGCGGCTGCGCCATCGACTGGCACGGCAAGAAAGGGGTACCGGACCTCAAGAGTTGCGGCTACCAGGTGCGCAAACAGCAACGCCGCGCCAACCGCATCGAATGGGAACACATAATGCCGGCCTGGGAATTCGGCCACCAACTGCAATGCTGGCAGAAGGGCGGCCGCAAGCAATGCACCAAGGACAAGACCTTCGAGCGCATGGAAGGGGATCTGCACAACCTGGCCCCGGCCATAGGGGAAGTGAACGGCGACAGGTCCAACTTCCGTTACTCGGCCCTCACCGACAAGCCGCACCAGTACGGCCAGTGCGCCATGGTGGTGGACTTCAAGGCCAACCGCGCCATGCCCCCGGAACGGGCCCGCGGCACCATAGCCCGCACCTATTTCTACATGGAGAAGCAATACGGTATCCGCATCTCCCGCCAGCAACGCCAGTTGTTCACCGCCTGGGACAGGCTCTACCCTGTTACCAGTTGGGAATGTCAGCGTAACGACAAGATCAAGGGCCTGCAGGGCAACGACAACCCCTTTGTGACCCAGGCCTGCCTCAAGCTGGCCCGGAAGGAGCATTGATGCGAAACCCCAGGATTTTCGAACCCCAGCCCCTGACCAAGGGCCAGGAACTCAACCTGAGCGAAGACGGCGCCAACCACGTGGGCCGGGTGCTGCGCATGCAGCCCGGCCAGACCCTGCGCCTCTTCAACGGTGACGGCCACGACTATGACGCCGAGATCCTCGAGGCCGGCAAGAAGCAGGTCAGAGTCGGCATCACAGCCGCCAACACCCTCGGCAACGAGTCGCCCCTGGCCATCCACCTCGGCCAGGTGATCTCCCGCGGCGAGCGCATGGAATTCGTGATCCAGAAGGCGGTGGAGCTGGGGGTCACTGAAATCACCCCGCTCTTCTCCGAGCGCTGCGGCGTCAAGCTCCAGGGGGAACGGCTGGACAAGAAGGTGGGCCAATGGCAGAAGATCGCCATCAGCGCCTGCGAACAATGCGGCCGCGCCTTGGTGCCCAAGGTCAACGAGGTGGCCCTGCTGGCCGACTGGGTGCAGTTGCCTTTTGCCGGCCACAGCCTGACCCTGAGCCCCTACGCCGACGGCGGCATCAGCAGCCTGGCCAAGGTGGATGCCGCCCGCCTGCTGATCGGCCCCGAAGGGGGCTTTACCGACGACGAAGTGAAGCTTGCCAGCCAGGCAGGCTTCAAGGATGTACTCTTGGGCCCCAGGGTGCTGCGCACCGAAACCGCCGCCCTGGCCGCCATTACCGCCCTGCAGCTGAGCCTGGGCGATCTCGGATAAGGAGAGAGGATGAAAGTCGGCATAGTGATGGACCCCATAACGGCCATCAACACCAAGAAAGACACCAGCTTCGCCCTGGCCCTGGAAGCCCAGCGCCGCGGCCATCAGCTCTACTACCTGGAAATGCAGGACCTGATGCTGGAAGACGGCGAGCCCCTGGGGCACATGGCCGAACTGACGGTGCGCGACGATCCCAAGGACTACTTCAGCCTGGAAAAGGCCCAGACGGTGCCCCTCAAGGAGCTGGACATCATCTTGATGCGCAAGGATCCGCCCTTCGACGGCGAGTTCCTCTACGCCACCCAGATCCTCGAACTGGCCGAGCGCCATGGGGTCAGGGTGATCAACAAGCCCCAGAGCCTGCGCGACTGCAACGAGAAGCTGTTCACCGCCTGGTTCCCCCAGTTCACGCCGCCAACCCTGGTGACCCGCCGCAGCGACCGGCTGCGCGCCTTCCACGCCGAACACGGCGACGTCATCTTCAAGCCCCTGGACGGCATGGGCGGCGCCTCCATCTTCCGCTTGAAGCCAGACGAGGCCAACCTGGGGGTCATCATCGAGACCCTGACCCAGCACGGCAGCCGCTACTGCATGGCCCAGCAATACCTGCCGGCCATCAAGGACGGCGACAAGCGGGTGCTGGTGGTGGCCGGCAAGCCGGTGGAACATGTGCTGGCCCGCATTCCCCAGGGCGGCGAGAGCCGCGGCAATCTGGCCGCCGGCGGCCGGGGCGAAGTGCGGCCCATAAGCCCTGCCGAGCGCCAGATCGCCGAAACGGTGGGCCCTGAGCTGATGAAGCGCGGCCTCTACTTCGTGGGCCTGGATGTCATCGGCGACAAGCTCACCGAGATCAACGTCACCTCCCCCACCTGCGTGCGGGAGATCGAAGCGGCCACCGGCATCAACATCTGTGCCCGCCTCTTCGACGCCCTCGGGGCCTGAGCCTGGGCCCGGCCTTGAAAAAGGCCGGGCCAGTCCCCACATTTCACACATCAGCCGTTCTTGCCATAATTGGGGAAACGCCACCTTCGGTGCCGCTTATGCGTAGTCTGCAAAATCACTTCCTGATAGCGACTCCCGCCATGCGGGATCCTTTCTTCGCCCGCAGTGTCACCTACCTGTGCGAACACAACGACGAGGGCGCCATGGGCCTGGTGGTCAACCACCCGGTCAACATCACCCTCGTCGAGATGCTGCGCCAGCTGCAACTGGTGGACGAGCAGGAGGAGCCAGAACAGCTCCATGGCCGCTACGTCTATTCGGGCGGGCCCGTGAATCCCGAGAGGGGTTTCGTGATCCACAGTCCCAAGCGCGGCTTCAACGCCAGCCTGGAACTGGGGGGCGACATCATGGTCACCACCTCGGTGGACATCCTCTCCACCCTGGGCGGCGACCAGGGCCCAGAGCGCTTCATGGTGACCCTGGGCTACGCCGGCTGGGAGCCGGGCCAGTTGGAGAAGGAGCTGAACGACAATTCCTGGCTGTTGGTGCCGGCCGAACCGGGTTTTGCCCAGGAACTGCTGTTCAATACCCCGCCCTCCAAGCGCTGGGAGAAAGCCTGTGAGGAGCTGGGTTTCGACATCTGGCACCTTTCCAACGACGTAGGTCACGCCTGATGCCAAAGACCCTTATCGCCTTCGATCACGGTGCCAAGAGCATAGGTGTCGCCGTGGGCCAGGACATCACCGCCTCGGCCCAGCCCCTGGCCGCCCTCAAGGCCACTGACGGCCAGCCCAATTGGGAACAGGTGGAGAAAGTGCTCAAGGAATGGCAGCCGGACCTGCTGGTGGTGGGCCTGCCGCTGAACATGGACGGCACCGAGCAGAACACCACGGCCGCCGCCCGCAAGTTCGCCGGCCGCCTCCATGGCCGCTTCGGCCTGCCGGTAGAGACCCAGGACGAACGCTTGACCACGGCCTCGGCCCGGGAATGGCTGTTCGAGAACGGCGGCTTCCAGGCCCTGGAAAAAGGCAAGGTGGACTCGGTGTCGGCCTGTTTGATCCTCGAGTCCTGGTTCGAAAGCCAGTATTGAAAAAGCACTACTGAATGAGAAAGGGCGCCGGATGGCGCCCTTTTTGTTCAACGCTTGTCGATGGTGACGTTGTCGAGGGAGGTGGTCTTGCCGGTCTCGTTCTGGCTGAGCTTGATCATCAGGCGCAGATCGTTGGGGGAGTCGGCATAGTGCAGGGCGTCGGCATAGGTGATATCGCCGTGGGCATAGAGCTCGAACAGGCTGCGGTCGAAGGTCATCATGCCCAGCTCACGGGAACGCTCCATGGTGTCCTTGAGGAGATGGATGTCGCCCTTGCGGATCTGCTCAGACACCAGGGGCGAATGCAGCAGTACCTCTGTAGCCACCACCCGGCCTGTGCCGTCCCTTTTCGGGATCAACTGCTGGGCCACCACCGCCTTGAGGTTGAGGCTCATGTCGAACAGGAACTGGTCGTGCTTTTCCTTGGGCACCAGGTGCAACACCCGCTCCAACGCCTGGTTGGCGTTGTTGGCGTGCAGTGTGGCCATACAGAGGTGGCCCGTCTCGGCGAAGGCCAGGGCGAACTCCATGGTCTCCTGGCTGCGGATCTCCCCCAGCAGTATCACGTCAGGGGCCTGGCGCAGGCTGTTCTTCAGGGCCACATCGAAGGAGTCACAGTCGATGCCCACCTCCCTTTGGGTGATGATGCTGCGCTTGTGCTCATGGACGAATTCGATGGGGTCCTCGATGGTGACGATGTGGCCGCGGCTGTTCTCGTTGCGATAGCCGATCATGGCCGCCAGGGAGGTGGACTTACCCGTACCTGTGGCCCCCACCATCAACACCAGGCCGCGCTTGGTCATGACGATGTCCTTGAGGATGGGGGGCAGCCCCAGTTCCTCTATGGTGGGGATCTGGGTCTGGATGCGGCGCAGCACCATGCCGTCAGCGTCACGCTGGACGAAGGCCGACACCCGGAAGCGGCCTATGCCCTTGGCGGCGATGGCGAAGTTGGCGTCCTTGTGTTCATGGTATTGCGCCAGCTGCTTCTCGTTCATGACGCTCTCCACCATGGCCTTGGCCTCGGCCGCCGTCAGGCGCTGGTCCGCCACCGGGCGGATCTCGCCGTTGACCTTGACGCAGGGCGGCAGCCCAGAGGTGATGAAGAGATCCGAAGCGTTCAGTTCGCAGACGCGTTGCAGCAGGCTTTTCATGTCCATGGCCGGATCCTCAGAAGGCGTTCTTGTCTACCGCCTTGGCGCGGGCATCCAAGCGGTTGATCTGGTTGCGGCTGACCAGTTCCTTGAGGCACTGGTCCAGGGTCTGCATGCCGTGGGTCATACCGGTCTGGATGGCGGAATACATCTGGGCCACCTTGTCCTCGCGGATAAGGTTACGGATGGCCGGGGTGCCGATCATGATCTCGTGGGCCGCGATCCGGCCGCCGCCGGTCTTCTTCAGCAGCGTCTGGGAGATGACCGCCTGCAGGGATTCGGACAGCATGGAACGAACCATGGATTTCTCACCGGCAGGGAAGACGTCGATGATACGGTCGATGGTCTTGGCCGCGGAACTGGTGTGCAGGGTGCCGAACACCAGGTGGCCGGTTTCGGCGGCGGTCAGGGCCAGGCGGATGGTTTCCAAGTCCCGCATTTCACCGACTAGCACCACGTCCGGGTCTTCACGGAGCGCCGAGCGCAGGGCGTTGGAGAAGCTGTGGGTGTCGCGGTGTACTTCCCGCTGGTTGATCAGGCACTTCTTGTTTTCATGCACGAATTCGATGGGATCCTCGATGGTGAGGATATGGTCGTGGCGGTTGTCGTTGACATAGTCGATCATGGCCGCCAGGGTGGTGGACTTACCGGAGCCGGTGGGGCCCGTCACCAGCACCAGGCCACGCGGCTTGGTGACGATGTCCTTGAAGATGGCCGGGGCGCCCAGTTGGTCCAGCGTCAGCACCTTGGAAGGGATGGTCCTGAACACGGCGGCGGCGCCGCGGTTCTGGTTGTAGGCGTTGACACGGAAACGGGCCACGCCGGGGACTTCGAAGGAGAAGTCCACTTCCAGGGTTTCCTCGTAATCCTTGCGCTGCTTGTCATTCATGATGTCGTAGATCAGCGCATGCACTTCCTTGTGTTCCAAGGCAGGCAGGTTGATACGGCGCACGTCGCCGTCAACACGGATCATGGGCGGCACGCCCGCAGAGATGTGCAGGTCAGAGGCATTATGCTTGACGCTGAACGCCAGGAGTTCGGTAATATCCATCTTCTTGTTTTCACTCTAGACTGCGGGCCAACATGACAACCATAGCAGAACGCCTGAGCGCCGTTTCCCAGCGCATCAAAGCGGCGGCCCAGGATGCCGGCAGAAACCCGGATTCCGTAACCTTGCTTGCGGTCAGCAAGCGTAAACCCCTCAAGGATATAGAGGCGGCCCTGGCACTGGGGCTGAGGGCCTTCGGGGAAAATTATGTGCGCGAAGGCGTGGAAAAGATCCAAGGCCTTGCGCAATCCCGTCCCGGCCATGGTGCCCAGTGGCATTACATAGGCCCCATCCAGTCCAACAAGACAGCCCCCATAGCAGAGCATTTCGACTGGGTGCAGAGCCTGGACCGCGCCAAGCTGGCCCAGCGGCTGAACGACCAGCGGCCAAGCCACCTTAACCCCCTGCAGATCTGCATACAAGTGAACATCAGCGGCGAGTCAAGCAAGTCAGGCCTGGCCCCGGAAGAGGTGGAAACACTGGCCGCCCTGGTGGCTTCGCTGCCGCACCTTGAGCTACGCGGCTTGATGGCCATCCCCAAGGCGACGGACGACCAGGAAGAGCAGCATCGGCAGTTCGCCGCCATGAAAGCGCTCTTCGACAGGCTCAAGGAAAAGCACCCCCAGATAGACACTCTGTCCATGGGGATGAGTGGCGACCTGGAAGCGGCTATCATGGAGGGCGCCACTATGGTTCGCCTGGGTACCGCCCTCTTCGGCACCCGAACAGACTGAAAAGGTTGAACATGGAACAAAAACGCATCGCATTCATCGGCGCCGGCAACATGGCCGGGGCCATCATCGGCGGCCTGGTCGGCTCCGGCTATCCCGCCAGCCTCATCACCGCGTCCAACAGATCCGAGGGCAAGCTGGAAGCCCTGGCCGGCGAGTATGGCACCAACACCACCACCGACAACCTGGCGGCCGCCGCCGGCGCCGATGTGGTGGTGCTGGGGGTCAAGCCCAACATCATGGAAAAGGTCTGCCAGCAGCTGGCGGAGCTCAACGACGGCAAGCGCCTCTTCATCTCCATCGCCGCCGGCGTCACCCTGGACCACTTCGAGCGTTGGTTCGGCCGCCCCGTGCCGCTCATTCGCACCATGCCCAATACCCCTTCCCTGGTGGGCCTCGGCATGACCGGCCTCTACGCCGGCCAGGGTACCAACCAGGAAGACAAGGCCCTGGCCGACATGCTGATGCGGGCCGTGGGCAAGACCGCCTGGGTCAAGACAGAGCCTGAGCTGGACCACATCATCGCCGTGGCCGGCTCGGCCCCCGCCTATTTCTTCCTGTTCATGGAAGCCATGGAGGCCAAGGCCATAGAACTGGGCTTCGACCATGTCACGGCCCGCGAACTGGTCCAGCAGACCGCCTCCGGCGCCAGCGAGATGGTGCGCAGGCGCGACATGCCGATCCGCGAGCTGCGCCGCCAGGTCACCTCCCCGGGCGGCACCACCGCCAAGGCCATAGAGTCCTTCCAGGCCGCCGGCCTCGAAAAACTGGTGTCCGACGCCATGGACGCCGCCATATCCCGTGCCCGTGAAATGGCCAAGGAGCTTTAATGAATCCTTTTGTCTTCTTGATCGAAAGCCTCTTTGACCTCTATATCATGGTGGTGCTGCTGCGCATCTGGCTGCAATGGGCCAGGGCCGATTTCTACAACCCCTTCAGCCAGTTCGTGGTCAAGGCCACCCAGCCGGTAGTGCGCCCGCTGCGTAGGGTCATCCCAGCCCTGGGGCCCATAGACACCGCCTCGGTGCTTTTCGCCCTGGTTCTGATGGTCGTCAAGATTAGCCTGCTTACCCTGATTCAAAGCGGTGCTCTACTGCCCTTGATGCCGTTGCTGCTGGCCTCAGTGTTCAAGTTGGTCCATGATGCTTTTCAGCTCATTTTTTATGTTGTATTGGCAGGCGTGATCATGTCCTGGATCATGCAGGGCTACCATCCGGTGGCCGCCGCCCTCTACCAGCTCACAGAACCGCTGCTCAGGCCCATCCGCCGCATACTCCCCACCATGGGCGGCCTGGATTTCTCCCCCATGGTGTTGCTGTTTGGCTTGCAGTTCCTGCAATACGCCCTTGGTTACCTCCTCAGCTACGCCTTCCGATGAAGGCCTTCGAATGGCAGGGCCAGGATCTGGTCCTGCAGCTTTACGTCCAGCCCAAGGCCAGCCGGGATGCCTTCGCCGGCATCCATGGCGAGGAGCTGAAGCTGGCCATCACGGCGCCGCCGGTGGACGGCAAGGCCAACGAGCACATCCGCAAGTACCTGGCCAAGCAGTGCAAGATCGCCAAGGGCCAGGTGGAGATCGAAAAGGGGGAGCTGGGCCGGCACAAGCGCGTCAGGCTCAAAGGCCCCCTTCAGGTGCCCAAAGACTGGGATTGGCTTGAGTAAATCGCGCAAGCTGGCCGGTCTTATCCATACTAATGGACAGCTTAAGCACCATTGGAGGCTACCATGACCCTCTTCAGAGCCCTGGCCGTGATACTGCTGCTGGCCTGGCAGCTGCCGGCCAGCGCCGAGCAGATGATGAAGTTCGGCCAATATGATGTGCACTATCAGGCCCTGCCCACCACCTTCCTAACCCCCCAAGTCGCCTCGACCTACCATATAGAGCGCAGCCGTTATCAGGGGCTGGTGAACATAGCGGTGCTGGACTCAGGCAACAACCAGGCAGCGGTAGCCGCCGACCTCAAGGGCGAGGCCCGCAACCTGCTGGGCAATGTCATAGAGTTGAAGTTCAAGGAGATCAGGGAAGGCAACGCCATCTACTACATCGCCACCCTGCCCTACACCAACGAAGAGCGTTTCCGCTTCAGCATCGACATCACCCCGCCAGGGGGCAAGACCTTCACCCTCAAGTTCGAACAGCAGTTCTACGTGGACTGAGGTCAGGCAGGCTGCCTTATGCTATAGTGGCGCCCCGATTTTTGGAGGCGCCATGAGCAAGATTGTACTGGCAACCGGTAACGCCGGTAAGGTTCGCGAGCTGGATGCCATGCTCGCCCCGTTGAAACTGCACGTCGTCGCCCAGAGCGAATTCGAGGTGCCGGAAGTGGCCGAGACCGGCACCACTTTCGTGGAAAACGCCATCATCAAAGCCCGCCATGCCGCCCGTATCACAGGCCTGCCGGCCATCGCCGACGATTCCGGCCTGGTGGTGGACGCCCTGGGTGGCGCCCCCGGTATCTACAGCTCCCGTTACAGTGGCGAAGGCGCCACCGATGCGCGCAACATCGACAAGCTGATAGGGGAAATGCAGGACCTGCCCCAGGACGCCCGCAGCGCCCGCTTCTTCTGCTGCCTGGTCTACCTGCGCCACGCCGACGATCCCACCCCCATCATCTGCGAAGGGGCCTGGGAAGGCCGCATCGCCAGCAAGGCTCATGGCCAGGGCGGCTTCGGCTATGACCCCGTCTTCTTCGTGCCCAGCCTCGGCAAGACAGCCGCTGAGCTGAGCAAGGAAGAAAAGAACGCCGTCAGCCACCGCGGCCAGGCCTTGCGGGCCCTGCTGGCCCGCTTGGAGGCCTGAGTTGCTGCCGCCGCTGTCCCTCTATATCCACATCCCCTGGTGTGTGCAGAAGTGCCCTTACTGCGACTTCAACTCCCACGCCATCAAAGAGGGCATTCCCGAAGACGCCTACGTAGACGCCCTGCTCCATGACCTGGAGCAGGATCTGCCCCTGGCCGGCGGCCGGGCACTGCAAAGCATCTTCATCGGCGGCGGCACGCCCAGCGTCTTTTCGGCCCAAAGCATCGCCAGGCTGCTGGCCGGGGTCCGTGAGCGCATCGGCTTTAGCGACGACATCGAGATCACCCTGGAAGCCAACCCCGGCACTGTGGAAGCGGCCAAGTTCGAGGGTTTTGCCCAAGGTGGGGTGAACCGCCTCTCCATAGGGGTCCAGAGCCTGCAAAAAGACAAGCTCAACCTGCTGGGCCGCATCCATGGCCCGGATGAGGCTCTGAAAGCCGCCGCCTTGGCGGCCCAGTGCGGGGTCAGGAGCTTCAACCTCGACCTGATGCACGGCCTGCCGAACCAGCGCCTGGAAGATGCCCTGGAGGATCTCAAGCAAGCCATCGCCTGCAACCCAGCCCACCTCTCCTGGTACCAGCTCACCATAGAGCCCAATACCCTCTTCGCCAGCAAGCCGCCGGTGCTGCCTGACGACGATACCCTCTGGGCCATTCAGGAGGCGGGCCACGAGCTGCTGCTGGCCGCCGGTTACCGCCAGTACGAGATCTCCGCCTACGCCAAGCCGGGTTTCGAGGCCCGCCATAACCTCAACTACTGGCGCTTCGGGGACTACCTGGGCATCGGCTGCGGCGCCCATGGCAAGCTGACCCAGGAGGGCGGCGAGATCCTGCGTACCGTCAAGGTCCGCCACCCCAAGGGCTACCTGGACCCCAGCCGCGACTTCATGGATCAGCTCAACAAGGTGGAGGCCGAGGATCTGCCCTTCGAGTACTTCATGAACCGGCTGCGGCTCTTCGAAGACGTACCCAAGGCCGAGTTCGAGGCCCGCACAGGCCTGCCGCTGGCCGAGGCCCAGGTGCTGCTGGCAGATGCCGTCAAGCGCGGCATGATGGTGGAGACCGACAGCCATTGGCAGGTCACGGAACAGGGCCACCGCTACCTGAACCAACTGCTCGCCTCATTTCTGTAACTTTTCATATACCGAGGTCAACAAAGGGCGGTGCCATGGGTTAACATGGCGCCAGTCCCAGCCTTGAGATCGGAGCCCAGATGTCCTTCACCAAGAGCCTGCCTGCCCTGGCACTGACCGCCCTATTGGCCGGCTGCGCCCAAAGCCCTGCCCGGCCCCCTGTACCCAAGGTGCTGACCACCGCGCAGACCCACGAGAAGGCCCAGGCCCTGTTCCAGGCCTATTTCGACGCCGAAGTGGCCGCCAGCCCCATGTGGCAGACCGAGCTGGGCATGAACTCCAACAAGGACAAATGGGACGATATCTCCGATCACGCCGACAACGACAAGGTGGCCAGGGCCAAACTGATGCTGGACCGGCTTGGGCAACTGGACGCGGGCAAGCTGGACGACCAGGACAGGCTCAGCCTGGCTTTGCTCCAGCAGCAGCTCAAGGACACCCTAGCCGGGGACAAGTGGCGCCACTACGATTACCCCGTCAACCAGATGTATGGCTGGCAGAGCGAGCCCGTCGCGTTCCTCATCAATTCCCACAACATCGAGAACAAGGAAGACGCCCTCGCCTATATCCGCCGCCTCAACAGGCTGCCCTTCCTGTTCAAGCAACTCGAGGCCCAGCTCAAGGAACGGGCCGACGAGGGCATCATAGCCCCGGCCTTCGTCTTCCAGCATGTGGAGGATGACATCCAGAACCTGCTGAAGGGGGTGCCCTTCGAACGCGAAGGCGAGGACAACGTCATACTGGCCGACTTCAAGGCCAAGGTGGCCAAGGTGGACGGCCTCAACCCATTCCGCCTCACCTCCGATGTCAGCCTGGCCCTGAGGGCCAAGGTGGGGCCGGCCTACCGGCACCTGCTGGGGGTCGTCAAGGAGCTGGCCGCCAAGGCCGACGACAGGGATGGGGTCTGGAAGCTGCCCGATGGCGACGCCTTCTACGACTGGCGCCTCAAGGAGATCACCACCACCAATCTCAGCGCCCAGCAGATCCACGACCTGGGGCTCAAGCAGGTGGCCCGGATCCAGAAGGAGATGGAAGCCATCAAGGACAAGGTGGGCTTCAGAGGGGATCTCAAGGCCTTCTTCGAGCACATGCGCACCGATCCGCGCTTCTATTACCCCAATGACGAGGCCGGTCGCGCCCGCTACCTCAAGGAAGCCACCGCCCTTATCGACGACATGAAAGGCCGGCTGCCCCAGCTGTTCGGGCTGATGCCCAAGGCCGAAATCGACGTCAAGGCGGTGGAAGCCTTCCGGGAGAAGAGCGCCGGCAAGGCCTTCTACCAAGGCCCTGCGCCGGACGGCTCCCGCCCCGGCCGCTACTACGTCAACCTCTACAACATGAAGGACATGCCCAGCTACCAGATGGCGGCCCTGGCCTACCATGAGGGCATTCCCGGCCACCACATGCAGATCGCCCTGGCCCAGGAACTCAAAGGCATCCCCATGTTCCGCCGTTACGGCGACTACACCGCCTATATCGAAGGTTGGGGCCTCTATGCCGAGGAAGTGCCCAAGGAGATCGGCCTCTACCAGGATCCCTATGCCGATTTCGGCCGCCTGGCCATGGAGCTGTGGCGGGCCTGCCGCCTGGTGGTGGATACCGGTATCCACCGCCAGCACTGGAGCCGCCAGCAGGCCATCGACTACCTGCTGGCCAACACCCCCAATCCCAAAGGGGACGTGGTCAAGGCGGTGGAACGCTACATAGTGATGCCGGGCCAGGCCACCGCCTACATGGTAGGCAAGCTCAAGATCATGGCCCTGAGGAACAAGGCCCGCCAGGCCCTGGGTGACAAGTTCGACATCCGCGCCTTCCACGACCAGGTGTTGATGAACGGCCCCTTGCCTCTCAATGTGCTGGAGCAGCGGATAGACGCCTGGATCGCCAAACAAATCCATTGATTTGTAATGGTTTTTCAGTAAGCTCGGACAGGCAAAAGGCAAGATAAGGAGCAGTAAGATGCCTGGGACACCGCAGGAAAACCAACAACCAGAACCGGATCAGCCGGGAGATAAGCAGCCGGGCTGAGTCAGTGGCATTCCATCTCGATCCAGGCTCCATAGTGGGCCTGTTCAATGACAGTGCGCTGGGGTTTATCACCCTGGCGCTGCTTTGCTCTAGGACCGAGCGGCGGCTGGCGCTGCTGATCCTGGGCAACTACCTGCTCTACTACCTGGTGCTCTTCTGCCTAGTCCATTTCGTCAATGGCTCCCTGATCCCGAAGATCAGCCCCTCGGGCTATTACCTGGCCAATGCCGGCCGGGAGGTGGTGATACTGGCCTTCCTGCTGGATGCCTTAATGCACCGTCCACAGAGGTCTCTATGGTACCAAGCTTACCTCGGAGTCTTGGGCACCTCCCTTGGCGCCAACATGATAATGGCGTTGGTGGCCGCCCAAGAGTTGAGCCCAGGCATGGCCTGGGCTGGCGGCTTCAGGGCCATCCACTACCATATCAACCAGTGCATTCCCTTGGCAGAAATCATCATAGCCTGGGGCAGCAGCGACAACCCCATCAGCCGCTACCTGGGCCGGTGCAGGGCAAACAAAAAAGCCGTCCAGGCCACAATGCCTGACAGTCCCCGTTGACCGGGGACGGGATAATCAAGAGACTAGGGGCAGTTTAGTCCCTGCTTATGGAGCCCCCTTGGGCGATTACCTGAACCTGATGGCCGTGTGCCTGGTTGGCCTGGCGGCCCTGACCGCCAGGAAAGAGCGCCGCCTGCCGCTGATGATCCTGGCCAACTACGCCATTTACGGCCTGCTGGTGCTGCTGTCCGACGACTATGAGAACGGCGTGCTCTTTGGCGATCAGGATGTCTTCGGGCTCTGGTACCTGGCCAACGCCCTGCGGGACCTGGTGATCCTGGCCTTCGTCTTCGAAGGTTTGCTCAAGGCCCACCAAGGGCGCCTGCCCTACTGGGGCTATCTGGGGGTGGTCTCCCTGTCCCTGGCCACCAGCCTGGTGCTGACCCTCTCCGACCTCACCGACAACGAATACCTGGGGGACATGATCTTCAAGGTCCTCTACCTGACTCCCTTTGCCGAGATAGCCCTGGCCTGGTGGGGCAGTGACAACATCCTCAACCGCAACTACAGCACCCGCCCGGCAGGACGCCATGCCGTGGCTATTCAGTGAGTTCCTGAAACTCGGCCTTATCGCCTTCGGCGGCCCCGCCGCCCATATCGCCTGGTTCCAGCGCCGCTTCGTCCAGGAACTGGGCTGGCTTTCACAAGAACGCTTCAACGAGTTGCTGGCCCTCTGCCAGTTGCTGCCAGGGCCCACCTCCAGCCAGTTGGGCATGGCCATAGGCCATGAAAGGCAAGACTGGCCAGGAGCTATCGCCGCCTTTATCGGTTTCACCCTGCCCAGCGCCCTGCTGATGCTGGCCGCAGGCTCGGGGCTATCCTGGCTGCTGGGCTGGCCAGGGGCCTTGGGCCTGGTCCAGGGCCTCAAGCTGCTGGCGGTGCTGATCGTCGCCCAGGCCCTCGCCGCCATGGCAAGGAGCCTGCTCCAGGGAACCTTGGCCCAATGCCTGATGTTGGGCTGCCTGGCGGTGCTACTGCTCAAGGGGGCCGCCTGGCAGCTGCCGCTGCTGGCCCTTTGCGCCTTGGCAGGGGCCCTCTGGTTGCGGCAAGGAGAGCAAGCTAGCCAGGCGTCGTTTCGCCTGGATTGGCGCCTGCCGGTGGCCCTGGCACTGGTCACGGCGCTGGCAATGCTGCCCCTGGCCGGCACCGGCGAGCTGGTGCGCACCGGCGCCCTGGTCTTCGGTGGCGGCCATGTGGTGCTGCCGCTGCTGGCTGACACCGCCATGGTCCGCGACGGCATGAACGAGTCCGGCTTCCTGGCCGGCTATGGCCTGGCCCAGGCCCTGCCCGGGCCGCTCTTTTCCTTCGCGGCCTATATCGGCAGCGCCTCGAGCATGGGACCGGGCGGCTTGGCCGGTGGCCTGCTGGCGCTGCTGGCCATCTACCTGCCGTCCTTCCTGCTGCTCTGGGGCTTGCTGCCCAACTGGCAACAGCTGCGCCGCCTTACCTGGCTGCAAGGGGCCATCAGGGGCGCCAATGCCGCCGTCATCGCCTTCCTCGGCCAGGTCTGGTACCAGAGCCTGCTCCAAGGCAGCGTCACCGACAACAAAAGCGCCGCCCTGCTGGTGGCGGGGGCGGCGCTCTTGTATGTGCTCAAACTGCCGGCCTGGTTGATGGCATTGCTGGCCGGCCTGGCGGGCGCTGCGCTTCTTAGTTGAGGATCTCCACCCAACCGTTGAAGCTCTGCTTGAAGCCTTCCTCCTGGGCATCCAGGGCAGTGATCTGGGTACAGAGGGCGTCGCCCTGGGCGCCCAGCTCGTCACCCATGGCATCGGCTTCCTTCTCAATCTTATCGGCCTTGGCTTGGATGCCATCGGCCCAGGCCTGGACATTCTCTTCCATGCTGCCGTCGCCGCTGGCCATGGCTTTGCCCAGCTGCATGAAGATGTTGCCCATGGACTTCTTGACGGCGCTCTCGATGCGCGCATCGAAGTCCTTGCCCAGGAAATTGTCCTCGTCGCCATCCCAGGCGCCGGCCTTGATGTGCCAGCTGCCGTCCTGCTGGTAGAGCTGGCCCTTGAGGTGGGTCCTGGCCTCGGCCAGCCCCTCGCCCACTTCATCGGCGGCGTCCTGGCCGGCAATGTCATGCAGCACGTTTTGGGTCACCTTGTCCGCCAGGTCGATGGCCTTGAGCGCCAGCTCGGCCCCTTTGCTGGCGCTGTCGGCCAGGCTGTGGCTGAAGCTCTCCAGCTGCTGGCGCTGGCTGTCGCTCAAGGGCTGGTCCTTGCCGTCTATGGTCAGCTTGCCCTGTTCGAACACCATCAGCGGCCGGCTCTTGTCCTCGACCCGGAAGCCTTTGCCGGACAGCACCAGATCATGGGCAATGCTGAGGTTGCAGACCTTGCCGTCGTCGGTATCGATATGGTGGGACTTGGCACTGGCGAGGGTGCTCAGAGCCAGTAAAGGCAGGGCAATTATCATCTTGTTCATGTCGCGCTCCTTGGCTATTTACCCTTGGTCTCAATCAAGGGCCGTGCCAACAGATAAAACGCATTTAAAACATAATGTTGAAATAAGAACCTCGCATGACAGCTGGCGAAGTTCACCAGTTTTTAGCGAAATAAAAAAGGGAGGCATAGCCTCCCTTTGTCAGTCGATGCGCTCGAACATCAGGTCCCAGACCCCGTGGCCCAGGCGTTCCCCCCTGGCCTCGAACTTGGTCTTGGGCCTGTAGTCCGGGCAGGGCACATAGTCGCCACTGGCCGATTGGTTCTTGAAGCCGGGCGCCGCGCTCATCACTTCCAGCATATGCTCGGCATAGTTCTCCCAGTCGGTCGCCATGTGGAAGACGCCGCCTATGGCCAGCTTGCCTCTCAGGGCCTGGACGAATTCGGGCTGCACTATGCGGCGCTTGTGGTGGCGCTTCTTGTGCCAGGGGTCGGGGAAGAACAGCTGCACCCGCTGCAGGCTGGCGTCGGGGATGTTGTCGGCCAGCACTTCCACGGCATCGTGCTCGAACACCCGCAGGTTGCTGATGCCGGCCTCGCTTGCTGCCATCAGGCAGGCGCCGACGCCGGGCTTGTGCACCTCTATACCGATGAAGTTCAGATCGGGGGCGGCCTGGGCCATTTCCACCAGGCTCTTGCCCATACCGAAGCCGATCTCCAGCACCACGGGGTTGGCGTTGCCGAAGACCTCGGCCAGGTCCAAGAGGCCCATGCCATGTTCCAGCCCTATGGCCGGCCACTGGCTTTCCAGGGCGTGGGACTGGCCCTTGGTCAGGCGCCCTTCACGGCGCACGAAGCTGCGGATCTTACGCAGGTAAGGCGTACTTTCGGCGTTTTGCTCGGACATGGAGGGCTCCTGTGTTTTGGGGCCGGCATTATCGCTACAATACGGGCCCATTTCCAGACTGAAGATCCGCCATGACCTTTGCCGAGCGGGTGGTTGCCTGGTACCACCAACATGGCCGCAAGACCCTGCCCTGGCAGCAGCAAAAGACCCCTTACAAGGTCTGGGTGTCCGAGATCATGCTGCAGCAGACCCAGGTGGCCACCGTCATCCCTTATTTCGAGCGTTTCATGGCCCGTTTTCCGGACCTGAACACCCTGGCCGACGCCCCCCAGGACGAGGTGCTGCATCACTGGACAGGCCTGGGCTACTACGCCCGGGCCCGCAACCTGCACAAGGCCGCCCAGGCCATCCGCGACCAGTACGGCGGCCAGTTCCCGCAAAGCATAGAAGCAGTGCAGGCCCTGCCCGGGGTGGGGCGCTCCACCGCCGGCGCCATCCTGTCCCTGTCCCTGGGCCAGGACCACGCCATACTGGATGGCAACGTCAAGCGGGTGCTGGCCCGCCATCAGCAGGTGGATGGCTGGCCCGGCAACAAGAAAGTGCATGACGGACTCTGGGACATCGCCGAGGCTTTCACTCCCAGTAAAGAGGTCACGGCCTACAACCAGGCCATGATGGACCTGGGGGCCATGATCTGCACCCGCTCCAAACCCCAGTGCGAAGCCTGCCCTGTGGCCGCCGACTGCGGCGCCCGCCAGCAGGGCCGCCAGGCCGACTACCCCGGCAAAAAACCCAAGAAGAGCCTGCCGGTCAGGACCACCACCATGCTGCTGCTGAAGAAGGGCGGCGAGATACTGCTGTTGCAAAGGCCCCCCGCCGGCCTCTGGGGCGGCCTCTACTGCCCGCCGGAAAGCGAGGACATCGGCGCCTGGCTGGATGACCATCAACTGGTGGCCAGCCGCCAGCAGCCGCTGGCGCCCTTCCGCCACACCTTCAGCCACTTCCACCTGGACATCAGCCCTGTGCTGCTGGAAGTGGAAGAAGCCCCCGGGGCCGTCATGGAAGCCGATGGCAGCCTCTGGTATAACTTGGCCCAGCCGCAGGCCGTGGGCCTGGCCGCCCCTACCAGCAAACTGCTGACGCTACTGAGAACAGAGGAAAGCCGATGAGCCGCACCCTATTTTGCGCCTATCTCAACAAAGAAGCCGAAGGCCTGGACTTCCAGCTCTACCCCGGCGAACTGGGCAAGCGCATCTTCGACAACATCTCCAAGGAGGCCTGGGCGCTCTGGCAGAAAAAACAGACCATGCTGATCAACGAGAAGAAGTTGAACATGATGGATGCCGAGCACCGCAAGTTCCTGGAGCAGGCCATGATCGGCTTCCTGTTCGAGGGCAAGGACCCGGAAATCGAGGGTTATACCCCCCCTTCCGCCTGATTTTGCTCAGCCTTTGAGCAAACAGTCTGGAGGCGGTAGAAAAGCCCCTCCAGGCCGGTTGACTTGCCCCCCAAAGATCTATTTAATTAGCGCCCGTCGCCTCGATAGCTCAGTCGGTAGAGCAGCGGATTGAAAATCCGCGTGTCGCTGGTTCGATTCCGGCTCGAGGCACCAAAATTTGTTCGGGATAAGTCATTAAGGCTTGTCTAGTGTTGGAAATTTAAGATAAATTTCCGACCTTCAACACAGAGTGTTAGGTTGCCGGCTTAGCTCAGTTGGTAGAGCAACTGACTTGTAATCAGTAGGTCGCGGGTTCGACTCCTGCAGCCGGCACCACTTAAAATTTGCCTCGATAGCTCAGTCGGTAGAGCAGCGGATTGAAAATCCGCGTGTCGCTGGTTCGATTCCGGCTCGAGGCACCATACGAAGAAACCCAGCCTAGTGCTGGGTTTTCTTTTTTCGACCCTTCATCGAACGGGTTCGATTGCCAAGTCCCTCCCTGGACTTGGCCCTGCGGGGCATCGCAAAGCGATGTCCCAAAACGTTCCCGACGTTTTGGTCCGGCTCGAGGCACCATACGAAGAAACCCAGCCTAGTGCTGGGTTTTCTTTTATCCGGCCCTGCCCTTTCAATCTTCCTTCCTGGCCCGGCCAAAGGCCTGCAACAGCTCCATGGGCAGCGGGAATATGACGGTGGAATTGTGCTCGCCGCTGATCTCGGTGAGGGTCTGCAGGTAACGCAGTTGTATGGCCTGGGGTTCCTTGGCCAGCACTTCCGCCGCTTCCAGCAATTTCTTGGACGCCTCCAGTTCGCCGCTGGCATGGATCACCTTGGCCCTGCGCACCCTTTCCGCCTCGGCCTGGCGGGCTATGGCGCGGATCATGGAGTCGTCCAGGTCCACGTGTTTGATCTCCACAGTGCTGACCTTGATGCCCCAGGCGTCGGTGCTGGCGTCAAGGATGCGCTGCAGATCCAGGTTCAGGGTATCCCTTTCCGCCAGCAATTCATCCAGTTCGTGCTGGCCCAGCACGGAGCGCAGCGTGGTCTGGGCCAGCTGGCTGGTGGCTTCCAGGTAGTTCTCCACGTTGATGATGGCCTTCTGGGGATCCACCACCCGGAAGTAGAGCACGGCATTGACCTTGATGGTGACGTTGTCGCGGGTGATCACGTCCTGGCTGGGCACGTCCATGGTGACGGTGCGCAGCCCTACCCTCACCATCTGCTGCACGAAGGGCACTATCATGATGAGCCCGGGCCCCTTGACCCTGTAAAAGCGGCCCAACAGAAAGACCACGGCCCGCTCATACTCGCGCATGACGCGGAACATGCTGACCACCATGAAGATCACGAAGATGGCGACCAGCACCGGGAAGTAGGCGGCGGGGATCATGGCTTGGTTTCCTTTTGGTTGGCGGAGACATGGAGCAGCAGGCCATCCACGGCCTCGACTCTGACTTTTTGGCCCGACTTCAAGGGCTCGCTGCAGGCGGCATTCCACAGTTCCCCCTGCAACCGGACGCGCCCGGCCCCCACTACTTCGGCCTCCATGCCGATCAGGGCGTTAAGCCCTGACACGGCGGCCCTGTGGCGCAGCCCCAGCAGCATCCGCACCACCACCAGCAGCAACAGCAGCGAGCTGGTGGCGAAGGCGGCGATCAGTGGCCAGGCCACCCTGAAGGCCTGGTCCGGGGTTTCGAACAGCAGCACTGAGCCGACACAGAAGGCCACCAGGCCTCCTATGCCGAGCACGCCGAAACTGGGGATCATGGCCTCGGCCAGCAGCAGCCCCAGCCCCACCAGCACCAGCCCCAGGCCGGCGTAGCTGATGGGCAGCATCTGGAAGGCCAGCATGGCCAGCAGCAGGCAGATCACCCCGACGGTGCCGGACACCCCGAAACCGGGGCTGTAAAACTCCAGCAGCAGGCCGTAGATGCCCAGCAGCATCAGTATGTAGGCGACGTTGGGGTCTGTGATGGTCATGATGAAGCGTTGGCGCCAGTCGGGGGCCTTCTCCACCACCACCAGATCTCGGGTATGGAGCACCAACTTGCCGGCATGGGTCTCGACGGTGCGGCCGTCGAGCTTGGCCAGCAGCTCGCGCCTGTCCTTGGCCAGCACCTCTATCACCTTCTTGTCCAGGGCCTCGCTGGCGGTGAGGGTGGCGGCATCCTTGACGGCCGCTTCGCCCCAGTCGGCGTTACGGCCGCGAAGTTGGGCCAGGGCGCGGATATCGGCCACGGCATCGTTCATCTGTTTGTGGGCCAGGGTCTTCTGGTTTTGGTCCTCATCCTTCTTCTCGCCGCCGGGGGACAGGCCCCCGATCTGGATGGGGCTGGCGGCGCCCAGGTGGGTGGCGGGGGCCATGGCCGCCAGGTGGCTGGCATAGAGGATAAAGGTACCGGCAGAGGCGGCGCGGGCCCCTGGCGGCGACACGTAGACCACGACGGGAATGGCCGAGCCCAGTATGGCCCTGTTGATGTCATGGGTGGCGGAGGAGAGGCCCCCAGGGGTATCCATGACGATCAGCAGCAATACCGGCGGCGCCGGGGCCTGGTTGGCCCGTTCTATCTCGCCAGCCAGGTAGTCGGCCGTACCGGGGCCTATGGCGCCCTTGATATCCAACTGCCAATAGGTCCCCTGGGCCAGGACGGCGCCGGAGCACAGCAGCAGTATCCAAAACAGCAGCGTTTTCATGGGGAAGGCTCCCCGCCTGCACATGCTTCAAGCTTAGTTGATGACAAAACAGGCAAAAGGGGTATCGACAAAGCAGCCAGGTTGAGACTTTGACTTCCTTGGTGTTAACTGGAGGCCACCACCTCCCCTGAAGCCCAGTACCTTGAAGACAGCCACCATCAACGACGTCGCCCGCCTGGCCGGGGTATCCATCAAGACGGTTTCCCGCGTCATCAACCGCGAACCCAGGGTCAGGGAGGAGACGGTGGCCAGGGTAATGGAGGCGGCCCGCCAGCTGGATTACCAGCCCAACCAGGCGGCCCGCAGCCTGGCGGGGGTCAAGTCCTTCAACATCGGCTACCTCTACGACAACCCCAACGCCTACTACGTCATCGACATGCAGAACGGCCTCTTGGCCGCCTGCCGCGACCACGGCTACGAACTTCTGATCCACCCCTGCGACGCCTTCACCGGCCACATCGCCGAGGAGCTGACCGCCACCATCAAGCGGGCCCGGCTGGCCGGGGTGGTGCTGACACCGCCGCTCTCCGAGCTGCCGGAAGTGGTGGCCACCCTCGCCGAACAGCAGGTGCCTCTGGTGCGGATCCTCTCCGGCAGCCAGGCGCCGGACCAACTCAGTCCCTGCGTCATGGTGGACGACAGGGGCGCCGCCTTCGAGATCACGGAACACCTGCTCAACCAGGGCCACCGCAAGCTGGCCTTCTTCTGCGGCGACACCAGCCACCAGTCCACCGCCGAACGCCAGGCAGGCTTCGAGGAAGCCCTCAAGGCCCAGGGCCTGGCACCGAGCGCGGCGCAGATCCTGCCCGGCCGCTACGCCTTCGACTCGGGGGTGGCCAACGCCCGCCAGGTGCTGCAAGGCCCCGACAGGCCCACCGCCATAGTGGCCGCCAACGACGAGATAGCCGCCGGCGCCCTCTTCGCCTGCCGCCTCGAAGGGGTGCAGGTGCCCCAGGAGATCGCCATCGCCGGCTTCGAGGACTCCCCCTTCTCCCGCCAGACCTGGCCGCCCCTGACCACGGCCCAGCAGCCCAACAGCCTGATCGCCCGCCGCGCCGCCGAGCTGCTGCTGGCCGGACTGCGCGGAGAGAAGAAAGATAAGAGCCTGATCTTCAAGCCAAAACTACTCGTCCGCGAATCCACCCAACAGCCAGGCTGAGCCCCAAAAGCCGGCCTTTGGCTGAGATCCAAGTCATCTTTACGCAAAAAAGGCTTTGCAAGTCGTTCACAATTTGGCTAGTTTTGCCAAAGTATGACAACGCTGTCATGTCAATAACAGAGCTCCAGCGGTAAGGAGCCAATGCAGAAAACCAAGACATCAGGATGGAACTTCCATGGAAATTCGCAAACTGAGCTCGTGCGCTCTCGCTGTGAAGTTGGCCTTCTTGGGTGCGCTCAGCCTGCCTGCCTGGGCCGCCGACGACGCCTCGGCCCAGCAGGACACAGCCGCCACGGCCACCGCCAAGAACAAGAATGACGACGTCGAGCGTATCGAGGTCAGAGGGATCCGTGCCAGTTCGGCCGCCAACCTCAACGACAAGCGCTTCTCCGATGCCGTCGTCGACTCCATCACCGCCGAAGACATCGGCAAGTTCCCCGACCGGAACGTGGCCGAGTCCCTGCAGCGGGTGCCCGGCGTCACCATACAGCGCCAGTTCGGCGAAGGCTCCTCGGTGTCCATCCGCGGCGCCGGCCCCGACTTCACCCTGACCACCCTCAACGGCCAGAACGTCGCCTCCACCGGCTGGTTCGTGCTGGAGCCGGCCAAGCGCAGCTTCAACTACGAGCTGCTGCCCTCCGAACTGGTGGGCAACCTGGAAGTGTACAAGAGCTCCCAGGCCGATCTCGCCGAAGGCGGCGTCGGCGGTACCGTCATCATCAATACCCGCAAGCCCCTGGATCTGGATCCCCTGACCCTGTTCGGCTCTGTCGAAGGCCTCTACACCAGCGACTCCGGCAAGACGGATCCCCAGTACTCGGGCCTGGTCAGCTGGAAGAACAAGGACGAGAACCTGGGTATCCTGGTCAGCGGCGTGCAGCAGACCCGCCACCTGCAGCGCCAGGGCAACGAGGCCTTCTGGCAGTGGGGCGCCGGCCCTGTCGGTTTCATCCAGGACCGCGACCGCTCCGCCATCAACGCCACTGTCCAGTACGACCCCACCGAGAACCTCGACTTCGTCTTGAACTACATCAAGATGGAGATGAAGGCCGACAACACCAACTACGCCCTCTGGCTGACCCAGGCCGACACCACCTGGGGTTCCGGCACCACCGAGCAATTCCTGGGCTCGGGTGACAACATCACCCCCGTCAAAGGCCCCCTCAACGTCGCCTTCTGGCAGGCCCGCCCCCGGGAGGCCACCATGAATTCCGACGTGCTGGACCTGGTGATGAACTTCACCGGCGACAGCTACAAGCTGAAGCTGCAGGCCGGCCGCACCACTTCCTCCGGCGGCACCGACTTCGAGATGGCCGTGGACGACGGTACCGGCGGCACCGCCATCAACAACGGCACCTACGACTTCACCCATGGCCACCAGAGCTGGAGCTTCGACGGCATAGGTCCCAACAACCAGACCTACTCCACCTACGATCCCGGCTCCTTGACCATGCAGCAGGGTGCCAACTTCAACCGCACCCCCAAGACCGACGACGAGACCTACTACCAGGGTGATATCGACTTCGACGTCGATCTCGGCCCCATCTATGCCGTCAAGACCGGTGCCAAGTACAGCCACCACACCAGTAGCAGCTTGCAGTACACCCAGCTCCAGGACCCGAACTTCAACCCCACCATCTCCACCGCCGACCTCAACGACGGCCTCATCGATGTGGGCTCGGGCAACTACCAGATCATCAAGTTCGATGCCGGCAAGCTCAAAGACTGGGCCAAGGCCAGCATCATCGGCGAGCAGGAGGTACTGGGTTCCCACAGCGAGATAGAGGAGAACAACACCGCGGCCTATGTGATGGCCAAGTACCACGGCGACAACTTCCGCGGTAACTTCGGCCTGCGCTACGTGCACACCGACGCCACCTCCATCTACTACCTCAACGACGCGCGCACCAACAGCAAGGCCAGCTATGCCGAATGGCTGCCCAGCTTCAACCTGGTGCTGGACCTGCGCGACGACCTCCTGATGCGTTTCGCCGCCGCCCGGGTGATGGCCCGTCCCCAGTACGTGGACATGTACGTCAACCCCAGCGCCCTCGGCGCCAACGACGAGAAGCCCAACAACCAGTACTGGGTAGTGGGTAACGTCGGCCTCAAGCCCTTCATTTCCGACCAGTTCGACGTCAGCCTGGAGTGGTACTTCGACGACAGCTCCATGGCCTCTGTGGCGCTGTTCAAGAAGGACGTGAAGAACTTCGTGACCTACAGCGAATACCAGGCCTCAGCCGCCGATATCCCCTACGACCTGCCGGCGGCCGAACAGCCCTACGGCTGGACTGTCCAGGAGAAATCCAACGGCAAGGATGCGGCCATCGAAGGTATCGAGCTGCAATACCAGCAGGACTTCGGCAACGGCTTCGGTACCCAGCTCAACTACACCTACACCGACACCTCCACGGATCCGGATACCTTCCCGACCGACGGTAACGGTGTGCTGACCGACAGCTCGCCCAACGCCTACAACATCACCGGCTATTACGAGAACGACGCCTTCCAGGTCCGCCTGGCCTACAACTGGCGCGACAAGTACATGGTGCGTGAGGCCGGTTCCTACGGTAATCGCCTGCACGATTCCTACGGCAGCCTGGATCTCAGCATGGTCTACCACCTGACCGACAACATCGACCTCAAGCTGGACGGCACCAACCTCACCGAATCCAAATCCAAGGAATTCGGCAACAACAACGGCACCCCCAGCTACTACAGCGGCTTCGCCAAAGGCTTCCCGCTGTACGAGTACGAGATGGCCCGCATGATCACCTTCGGCGTCAGCGCCAAGTTCTGATCCTGCGCCAAATTGGAAAAGGGGCCCGGGCCCCTTTTTCATATCCAAGGCCGGTCCAGTTAAGGCATGCTTGGGCAAACACCCAAGCCGGAGTAACAAATGTCTAACAGTCCCCAAGTCAATTTCGTTCCCCTCAACAGCAACAGCCACGGCTACCTCAAGGTCGACAGCCAGCCCCGCTTCCAGAGCTTCGCCGGCGACCACCTGGTGCCCCTGGTGCTGCGTGAGTTTGTCGGCGCCGCCTGCGAATTCCCGGTGATCTTCGTCAAGCACGGTCAGAGCGGCCAGCTCAACGCCGTGGCCATGATGGGGCTGCGCGCCGGTGAGAACCTCTACTGCCAGGGCGAGGATTTCGACTCCCCCTTCGTGCCCCTGGCCCTGCGCAACCCGCCCTTCGCCGTCAGCTTCCAGGACGAAGAAAGGGAAAACGCCCTCATCTGCATCGACGAGAACAGCGAACTGGTCAGCGCCCACCAGGGTGAAGCCCTGTTCGACGAAAACGGCGAACAGAGCCCCTACCTGCAGGACCGCGTCCAGGCCCTGATGCAGTACGTCAACGACAGCGACATGACGGAGCTCTTCATCAAGGCCCTGGCCGACAAGGATCTGCTGATCGGCCGCGAACTGACGCTCCGCTTAGAAAGCGGTGAGAACGTGATGGTGAACGGCATCTACGTCGTCGACGAGGCCCGCCTCAACGCCCTTAGCGCCGAAGACTTCGAGTGGTTCCGCTCCCGCGGCCTGCTGGCGCCCATCTACGCCCATCTCTGCTCCATGAATCAGATCCACCGCCTGAGTCGCAAATACCAGGCGCTGCAGCAGGGCTGATCGACATGGGCCAGGGACTGCGCAAGGTACTGGTGGTGGGAGGCGGCACCGCCGGCTGGCTGGCCGCCAACCACCTGGCCAAGCGGCTGCAAAGCCGGCTGCCGCAGGGCGTCAGGGTTTGCCTGGTGGAAGCCCCCGACATCCCCACCATAGGGGTGGGGGAAGGCACTGTACCGGCCATCCGCAACAGCCTGGCCTACCTGGGGATCAGCGAAACCGAGCTGATCCGCCAGTGCGACGCCACCTTCAAGCAGAGCATCCAGTTCATCGACTGGGAGCAGGACCCGGCCCGCCACGGCAGCAACAGCTACCACCACCTCTTCGACTACCCGGAGATCCTCGGCGGCGATCCCACCCCCTTCTGGCTGGCCGATCCCCAAGGCAGCTATGCCGACGCCGTCGCCATCCAGGGCCGGCTTATCGAAGCGGGCCTGGGGCCCAAGCTGGCCACCCAGGCCGAATACCAGGGGGTCTGCCAATACGCCTACCACCTGGACGCCGCCAAGTTCGGTGCCCTGCTGGCCCGCCACGGCACCGGCAAACTGGGGGTGGAGTACATCCGCGCCAAGGTGCTGGACATCGGCTACCACCCCGACGGCAGCATCCGCTGCCTCCATACCGACAGCGCCGGCGCCCTGGAGGCGGATCTCTTCGTGGACGCCAGCGGCTTCGGCGCCCTGCTGCTGGGCCAGGGGCTGAAGGTGCCCTTGAAGGACCAGCGCCAGTTCCTGCTCTGCGACCAGGCCCTGGCGGTACAACTGCCCTACCAGGATCCGGCCCAGCCCATCCCCTGCGCCACCCTGGCCACCGCCAAGGAAGCGGGCTGGATCTGGGACATAGGCCTGACCGGCCGGCGCGGCCTGGGCTACGTCTACTCCTCGGCCCACAGCAGCCATGAGCAGGCCGAGGCGGTGCTGCGCCAATATATGGGCCCAGGGGGCGACGACCTGGTCCTGAGGCGCATCCCCATGCAGGTGGGTTACCGGGAGAGATTCTGGGAGAAAAACTGCGTCGCCATAGGGCTGTCCCAGGGCTTCGTGGAGCCCCTGGAAGCCACGGGCCTGCTGATGTTCGACATCACGGCCCGGATGCTGGCCGACCAGTTCCCCGCCAGCCAGGCCCAGATCCCGGCCGCGGCCCGCCGCTTCAACCAAAGGGTCGGCTACGCCTGGGAAAGGGTCATCGACTTCGTCAAGCTGCACTACTGCCTGTCGAAGCGTGACGACAGCGCCTTCTGGCTGGACAACCGCAGCGCCGCCACCATCCCCGACAGCCTGGCGGACAACCTGGCCTACTGGCGCCACCAGTTGCCCAGCCACTACGACTTCACCGACATTTCCGCCGTCTTCGGCCTGGAGAACTACCTCTACGTGCTGTACGGCATGCACTACCCCACCGATCTGGCCGGCCGCCCCGACTTGCTGGCGGACCCAGCCGGCGCCCGCCACACCCAGGCAAGGCTCTCGGCACGGTTGCAGCAGGCCGGCAGCCAGCTGCTGCCCCACCGCCAGCTACTGGACCGTATCCGCCAACATGGCCTGCAAAAGATCTGATAGAAGGACAGCCCCATGGCCCCCAGCATCACCCTAGTCGGCGGCGGCGCCGCCGGTTGGATGACCGCCATCTACCTCAACCGCTACTTCAACCAGCAGCCGGGCAGCCGCCAAATACGGGTGGTGGAGAGCCCCGACATCGGCATCATCGGCGTCGGCGAGTCGACGGTGCACAGCATCCGCTATTTCTTCGCCGCCATGGGCCTGGACGAGAACGAACTGCTCAAAGAAGCCAACGGCACCCTCAAATCCGGCATCCTGTTCCGCAACTGGATGAAGCCGGTGGCCGGCCAGATGCACCAGTACTTCCACCCCTTCGAGGCCAACCTCTCCGGCGCCAACATCGACATTTCCTCCACCTGGCTGGCGATGCAGGACAGGCCCCCTGGCCGTTACGACGAGGCGGTCTGCACCAGCAGCCACCTGGTGGCCGAAGGCCGCTGCGCCAAGGGTAAGAATTCCGCCCCCTACCAGGGCCTGGTGCCCTACGGCTACCACCTGGACGCCACCCTGATGGCCCGCTTCCTGCGCCGCAAGGCGGTGGAGGCCGGGGTCGAGCATATCGAGGCCACCGTCTCTGACGTCGACGTGGTGGACGGCAACATAGTGGCGGTGCAGACCGACAAGGGCCGCGTCGGCGGGGACATCTTCATCGACTGCACCGGCTTTCGCGGCCTGCTGATGGAAAAGCTCAGCCCCGGCAACTGGCGCTCCTTCGCCGAGGCGCTACCGGTGAACCGCGCCGTCGCCATCCAGAAAGCCTATGAAGGGGACGTCAAACCCAAGCCCTACACCCAGGCCACGGCCCTGGACCACGGCTGGGTCTGGGAAATCGATCTGGTCAACCGCCAGGGCACCGGCTACGTCTACGACGGCAACGCCCTGACCCGGGAAGAAGCGGAGCAGGCACTGCGCGACTACCTGGGCCCCCAGGCCGAGGTGCTCAAGGCCGTGCACCTGGACATGAAAGTCGGCTGCCGCCAGCGGTTCTGGGTGGGCAACTGCATCGCCATGGGCCTGGCCGGGGGTTTTATCGAGCCCCTGGAGTCAACGGGGCTGCACGTCATCAACATGGGCGCCCGGCTGCTGGCCACCCACCTCTCGGCCAAGACGCTGGACCAGCCGGTGCGGGACTCCTACAACCGCCTGATGCTGGGGATCTACGAGGATCTCAAACAGTTCATCGTGCTGCACTACTGCCTGACCGACAGGGACGACACCCCCTTCTGGCGCCGGGCCAGGGAGTCGGTGCGCCACTGCCCGGCCCTGGCCACTCAGCTGGACGCCTGGAAGCACAAGGTCTGCGAATACCTGGATCTCGCCGGCGGCTACAGCACCACCTTCACCGACGAGAACTACCGCTACGTGCTCTACGGCATGCAGCACTATCCCGAGCTGGGGTTGAACCTCGATGAGCAGCAGGCCCAGGCCCTGTTCCGGCGCCTGGCCCGGCAATACGAACAGGCCCGCCACCAGGCCCTGGACCATCGCCATTACCTGGAGCTGCTGGGCAACCTGGGTTAATCGACCGCAATACCGCCCGCTTCCAGGCGGGCCCGCAAGGGCGCGAGCTGGGGGGCAAAACGCCGCCAGCGGCCTATGCCCCCTGCCGACAGCCCCTGGCGCAGCTGGCTGGCGCTCAAGGTCGGCACGGCGCCGCCGCCGTGGTGGAAGTCGAGGCACTGGCCGATGCGCTCCTCGCTGGGCCCGAGGCCGACGAAGCGCAAGATGCCGACCAGGGTCTGGTGGGGTTCACGCACCAGGGTCTCGTACTGCACGTCCAGAATTTGCCCCGGCAGCAGCCGGTGCCAGTGGGCCATCAGCTGTTCATAGGCCAGGTAATAGTCGGCCAGATCCTCAAGGCCGTAGCTGAAGGCGGCGCCGTCGGCGAACAGCTGCTTGTAGCAGCCCCAGAGGTTGTCCATGGGGGCGCGCCTGCAGTGCAAGATCCTGGCCTGGGGCAGGGCCTGCTTGATAAGGCCTATGGCCTTGAAATTCATCGGCATCTTGTCGGTGGCCCAGCCCCCCTCGCAGCGCGGCCCTATGCGCTGCAGATAAGCGTCCCCCAGGGCCTGCCAGTCGGCCTTGTCCAATGCCGCCACCCAGTCGGGAAAGGGCTGCGCCAGGCCTTTGGCCAACAACAGCTGCTGGCTGGCCTGGGCCATTTCCACCGTTTCCCCCAGGGCGCTCACCTCCGGCAGGGCCGAAAGCAACTGTTCCAGCAACGAAGTACCGCTGCGCGGCAGGCCGCAGATGAAGATGGGCATAGGCCCCTGCCCCGCCTCGGCCTGGGACAAAGCCTGCCCCAAAGGAAAGGCCGCCTGGATCTTTGCCAGCTCAGCCCTGGCCGCCTCGCCGTCATAGGGCTGCACCTGGCGCCTGGCCCTGGCCCCCTTCTGGTACCAGGAAAAGGCCGGCTCCGCCTGCCCGAGGCGCTCCCAGCCTTGGCCGAGGGCGTAGCAGAGCTGGGCCTCGGCCTGGGGCGGCCAGGGGCGGCTCTGGTACAGCTCGGCCATGGCCGCCAGCTCCCTCTCCTCCGGCACGCCGAGGTCGGCCTTGCTCCAGTAGGCCTCGGTCATCTCGGGCCGCGCCGCCAGGCAGAGGTCGAAGTTGGCCTTGGCCTCGGCCAGCAGGCCAAGCTCCTTTTGCAGCACTCCCAGTTGGTGGCGCAGGGCCAGCTTTTCGGCCTCGCCAAAGCCGCCGTCCTCAAGCCAATTCTCCAGCAGCTCGCAGGCCTCGAGATGGGCGTGGCGGTAACGCAGGGCCAGGCAGAGGCCGAGGCAGGCGGGCATCAAGTGCGGGAAGAGGGCCAGCGCCCTCCTGGCCTGGCGCTCCAGGCCGGCAAAATCGCTGCCCAGCAGCAGCTGCCTAAGCAGCGACACCTGGACGCTGGGCTCGTCGGGGGCCTGCTCGGCCAGGGCCTGGGCCAAGGCCTGGGCCTGCAGGGGCTTGCCGCCCTGCATCAGGCCGCTCAGCAGCCGCAGGGCCTGGTGCAGGCCCAGGCTCAGCGGCTGGGGATCAGGAGGCAGGGAAAAGGTGATGACCAAGGGGGCTCCTTGACGGGGCTGCAGGGAACTTCCTGACCCTACAAAAGATTTTCATCAGGTAAAAGCTTTGTTAGCATGAAATGACAACGCTGTCACTGCTACTGATAGAAGCGCGCCCAAGAGGGCCCTTGAGGATAGAGGTATCGCATGAGGATTGGTCAGCACCTGCCCCGGCTCTGCCGCCTGTGGTTCGCCGCCCTGGCGCTTTGCGCACCGGCCCTGGCCCAGCCCCTGGTCCAGCAGGAACTGGATAGCCTGGCCCGCCAACTCCAAGTGCAATACCGGGTCGAGGACAACCTCCAGGCCCGGGGCTGCGATCCCAAGGAGGGCAACGGCCACTGCTTCGACGCCAGCCTGAGCCTTGAGCTGCCGGTGGATCTGCCGGCCAGCGGCTGGCGGCTTTACTTCTCCAGCACTGTGCCCATCGAGTCAGACGGCAGCGCGCTCTTCGACATCCAGCACCTCAACGGCGACCTGCACCGCCTGGTGCCGACGGCCGCCTTCAAGGGCTTCAAGGCCCACCAGCGCTATCGCATCCCGTTCAAGGCCGCCTTCTGGTCGGTGTCCGAATCCGACGTGATGCCCAACTATTTCCTGGCGGCTCCCGGCTTGGCGCCGCGGACAGTGACCTCCACCGAGGAGCGCATCGACCCCGACAGCGGCCTGCACTATCTGCCCCATGCAGCCCCTTTCACAATGCCGGCCCAGCAGCGCCGCAACCCGGAAGATCAGATCCCCCAGGCCACGGCGGCCTGGCTTTACCACCAGAACCAAACCCTGGCGGCAGCTCCGGCCAAGGCCGGTGAGCGCATCATCCCGGCCATGGCCTCCAGCCAGCCCAATGGCCAGCGCCTGAGCCTGGCCGGCGGCATCCGCCTGGTGGCGACGCCGGCGGTGGAAGCGGCCCTGGCGCGGCTGGCCAAGCTGGGGGTGAAGGACGACCCGGCCGGGATGCCGGTGCAACTGGCCCCGTCCGCCACCCTGCACGCAGAGGCCTACCGGCTCGACATCGACGATGGGGGCGTCAAGGTTTCGGCCGGCAGCGGCGCCGGTTACTTCTACGGCCTGGAAAGCCTTGCCTCGTTGCTGGACCCCGCCACCAGGACAGTGCCCCAGGGCCATTTCGAGGACGCCCCCCGCTACGGCTTTCGCGGCGTCCACCTGGACATCGCCCGCAACTTCCACAGCAAGGCCATGATCCTGGGGCTGCTGGACAGCATGGCCAGCCTCAAGCTCAACAAGCTGCACCTGCACCTGGCCGACGACGAAGGCTGGCGGTTGCAGATCCCGGGCCTGCCGGAGCTGACCGACCTCGGCGCCTACCGCTGCTTCGACCCCAAGGAGCAGCAATGCCTGCTGCCCATGCTGGGCAGCGGCCCAAGCCGCAACACCCCGGTCAACGGCTACCTGAGCGTGGCCGACTACCAGCAGATCCTGCTCTACGCCCAGGCCCGCCATATCGAGGTGATCCCCTCCCTGGACATGCCAGGCCACTCCCGCGCCGCCATCAAGGCCATGCTGGCCCGCTACCGCCAGCTGATGCGCGCCGAGAAACCAGAACAAGCCAACCGCTACCTGCTCAGCGACTTCGACGACAAGACGGTCTACAGCTCGGTGCAGTACTACGACGACAACACCCTCAACCCCTGCCTGGACAGCACCTACAACTTCATCCAGAAGGTGTTGTCCGAAGTCCAGGCCATGCACCAGGCCGTGGGAGTGCCGCTGCGCCGCTACCACATCGGCGCCGACGAGACGGCCGGGGCCTGGAAGAACTCCCCCCGCTGCCAGGCGCTGATGAAGCAGGAAGGCCTGGCCGACGCCGAGCAGCTGACCGGCTACTTCGTGCAGCGGATCACCCACATGGTCAACGACATGGGCATCACGGCGGCGGCCTGGAGCGACGGCCTCAGCCATGTCAAACGCCAGGCCCTGGCACCCCGGATCCAGGCCAACATCTGGGACACCCTCTACTGGGGCGGCCACAACAAGGCCCAGGATTTCGCCAACCGCGGCTGGGATACGGTGCTGTCCCTGCCGGACGTGCTCTACTTCGACTTCCCCTACCAGGCCGATCCCAAGGAGCCCGGCTACTACTGGGGCTCCCGCGCCACCGACAGCTTCCAGGTGTTCCAGTTCATGCCCGACAACCTGCCGGCCCTGGCCGAACTCTGGACTGACCGCATGGGCCACCCTTACCAGGCGGACGACGCCAGCCCCCTCAAGGACGGCCAGCAGATCACCGGCTTCCAGGCCCAGCTGTGGAGCGAAACGGTGCGCAGCGACAGCCGCGCCCAGTACATGCTCTTCCCCCGCCTGTTCGCCTTCGCCGAACGGGCCTGGCACAAAGCCCCCTGGGAACTGCCCTATGTGCCTGGCCGCCACTACGACCAGCACAGCGGCCACTTCGACGCCGCCCGCCGCCAGCAGCAGCTGGCCGATTGGCAGGGCTTTGCCGCCGCCCTGGTCCACAAGGCGCTGCCGGAGCTGGCCCGAAGCCAGGTGATGTTCCGCCTGCCTCCCCCAGGCGCCGTCATCGAAGGTGGCCAGCTGCACGCCAACCTGCCCTGGCCAGGGCTGACCATCCAATACCGCCAGGACGGCGGCCCCTGGCTGCCCTACCGGGCGGGAGTCGCCGTCAAAGGCAAGGTGGAAGTGCGCAGCCGCCTGCCGGGCTGGCCCCGCGGCAGCCGTCCCCTGGCGGTGGCCAGCGGCCACTGACTGCTGGCCGGCCGAGCTTCATCACATTTTTGGCAACGTTGTAACGAGAATTTTAAATTGGCGCCGAGAATAAAATGACAACGCTGTCATTTCTCTGTTAGGCTCAATCCCAAGCTGGTTGATTTCTGTTCCGAAAGGGGCTGGCGGCAAGACAAGGTACGGATGGAATGATGAGTGACGAGAAGCTTTACCTGGGCATTGACGGCGGCGGCAGCAAGTGCCGGGCCCTGCTTTACAGCCCGGCCGGCGGCATACTGGGAGAAGGCCTGGCGGGCCCGGCCAACCCGGTGCAGGGCCTGGAAAGGGCCCAGGAGGCGGTACTGGCCAGCGCCAGCAGCGCCCTGGCGTCGGCCGGCCTGTCCCAGAACCTGCTGGGGCACCTGATAGTGGGGGCAGGCCTTGCCGGCATCAACGCCCCCCGCACCCACAGCGCCATGTTGGCCTGGGCCCACCCCTTCGCCGCCTTCTTCCTGACCACGGATCTGCACATCGCCTGCCTCGGCGCCCACCAGGGCGAGGAAGGCGCCGTCATCATCACCGGCACCGGCTCCAGCGGCTTCGCCCAGGACGGCGATGAGCAACAGTTTCTGGGCGGGCACGGCTTCCCCCTAGGTGACAAGGCAAGCGGCGCCTGGCTGGGGCTGGCCGCCGTGCAGGCCACCTTGCTGGCCCTGGATGGGCTGGGCCCGGATACCTCCCTGGTCGAGAGGGTGCTGGAAAGCACCGGCACCCAGGACGCCACTGCCCTGATGGACCAGTTCTCCGGCCAACCGTCCGCCGTCTTCGCCCGCCTGGCGGGCCTGGTCTTTGCCGAGGCCAAGGCCGGCGACGCCCTGGCCGGCGGCCTCATCAATGAGGGCGCCGCCTACCTGGACGCCCTGGCCCAGAAGCTGAGCCCGGCCGGCCGGCTCCGGCTGTCGATGATCGGTGGCCTGGCGCCGCTCTGGCAGCCGCATCTGTCTTCCCAAACCGCGGCGCTGTTGTCCCCGGCGCTGCAAGAGCCCGAAATGGGCGCCATTTTCTTTGCCCAACAACGCTCGGCAGGAGGAAAAGCCGTATGACCACCCTGATGGCTACCGAGGCCCGTGAAAGCGCCCAGCGCATCGCCGAACAACTGAGCCACAACGCCACATTGGCGGCCATGCTGGGAGAGCGGATCCGCAAGCTCAAGCCCAGGCTGGTGATGATGGTGGGGCGCGGCTCTTCCGACCATGCCGGCGTCTTCGCCAAGTACTTGATTGAAATAGAAACCGGGGTACCTGTCTGCGCAGCGGCCCCCAGCGTGACCAGCGTCTATGGCCGCCAGCTGCAGCTCAAGGACGCCCTGGTGCTGGTGATCTCCCAGAGCGGCCGCAGCCCCGATATCCTGGCCCAGGCCGAAGCGGCCAAGGCCGCCGGCGCCATGGTGCTGGCCCTGGTCAACGACGAACGCTCGCCCCTGGCCGAACTGGCCGACGCCGTGTTGCCACTGAAGGCCGGCCCCGAGACGGCGGTGGCCGCCACCAAGAGCTACCTCTGCACCCTCTCGGCCATCGCCCAATTGGTGGCAGCCTGGACCCGCAACAAGGAGCTGGAACAGGCCCTCACCGCCCTGCCCCAGGTGCTGGACAAGGTCTGCAAGGGCCAGCCCCAGCTGCGCCTGGACGACCTCAAGGCGCTGCGCCACGGCATAGTGCTGGGGCGTGGCCTCGGCTACGCCATCTCCCGGGAGCTGGCCCTCAAGCTCAAGGAGGTCTGCGGCATCCAGGCCGAGGCCTTCTCCAGCGCCGAGTTCCTCCACGGCCCCGTGACCCTGGCCTCCAGGCCCCTGACCGTCATCGAACTGCAGGTAGACGACGAGTCGGCCGCCAACCACCAAGCCCAGATAGCGGACGTGGAAGGTCGCGGCGCCAAGGTGCTGCACCTCAAGGTGGAAGAAGCCGTGCACCCCAGGCTGGCGCCGCTCTGCCTGCTGCAACGCTTCTACCTGGACATCGCCGAGGTGGCGGTGCAGCTGGGCCTGAACCCGGACGCGCCGGCCGGCCTCAACAAGGTGACGAGGACCCTCTGATGCTGCGCAGCTACCGCGTCTCCCGGCTCTTCGACGGCCACCAGTGGCACCAGGACTGCACCATCAGCCTGAGTGGCGACAAGGTGGTGGCCCTGGGCCTGGACAACTCAAGCGGCGCCGAGAAGCTGGACGGCATGCTGGTGCCGGGCTTTGTCGATATCCAGGTCAACGGCGGTGGCGGCCAGCTCTTCAACGAAAGCCCAGATCTCCATTGCCTGGCGGCCATGGTGGCCGCCCATGCCCGCTTCGGCACCACAGCCATGCTGCCGACCCTGATCACCGACGATCTGGCCAAGATGGCAGCCGCCGCCGCCGCCGTCAGCCAGGCCCTGGCCCAAAAACTGCCCGGGGTGCTGGGCATCCATTTCGAAGGGCCGCACCTGTCCGAGCCCCGCAAGGGCATCCACAAGCGCGAGCATATCCGCCGCCTTGGCCAGGCCGAGATGGCCCTCTACTGCCGGGAGGATCTGGGAGTGAGGCTGCTGACGGTGGCGCCAGAGACTGTCCATCCCGAAGACATCCGCCAGCTGGTGCAGGCCGGGGTCAAGGTATGCCTGGGCCACAGCGACGCCGACTTCGATACCGTCCAGGCCGCCCTGGCCGCCGGTGCCGACGGCTTCACCCACCTCTTCAACGCCATGTCGCAGCTGGGTTCGCGCAGCCCCGGCATGGTGGGCGCTGCCCTGGCCGGTGACGCCCGCTGCGGCATCATCCTCGACGGCTACCACCTGCACCCGGCCTGCGCCCGCCTGGCCTTCAAGGCCAAGGGCGTGGAGGGGCTGATGCTGGTGACGGACGCCATGGCCGCCGTCGGCAGCAGCGAGCGCCACTATCCCTATTTCGGGGACGTCCTCTACCGGGACGGCGACCGCATGACAGACAAGGACGGCCGCCTGGCCGGCTCGGCCCTGGACATGGCCACGGCGGTGCGCAACGCCATGGCCCAGATGGGCGCCAGCCTGGAGCAGGCGTTGCAAATGGCCGGCCTGACCCCGGCCCGCTATCTGGGCCTGGACGGCGGCGGCCTGCTGCAACCGGGCATGAAGGCCGACATGGTATTGCTCAGCAACGACCTGGAAGTAAAACAAAGCTGGATAGGCGGCCAAATGGCCTGATCCGTCCCGACAAGCGCCGTCAGGCGCAGACAACCACTGAAGGTAAACCCATGGACGCAACTATGAGTACGCCAGTCAACACCCGCAGCAGCCTGGTGCCCATGGCCATCATCGGCACCTTGTTCTTCATCTTCGGCTTCATCACCTGGTTGAACGGGGCCCTGATCCCCTTCCTGCAGATCGTCTGCGATCTGTCGAGTACCCAGTCGCTGTTCGTGGCCTTCTCCTTCTATATCGCCTACACGGTCACGGCCCTGCCCATGGCCTGGCTCCTGGAGCGCACCGGCTACAAGAAGGGCATGAGCCTGGGCCTGGGGCTGATCGCCCTGGGCTGCCTGGGCTTTATCCCGGCCGCCCTCAGTCAGACCTTCGCCATCTTCCTGGTCTCCCAGTTCGTGGTGGGCACGGGCCTGACCATACTGCAGACCGCTTCCAACCCCTACATAGTGCACATAGGGCCCAAGGAAAGTGCCGCCGCCCGCATCTCGGTGATGGGGCTGCTCAACAAGGGCGCCGGCGTGGCGGCGCCCATCGTCTTCACCGCCCTGGTGCTGGGAGATTTCCAGGGCATCACCGCCAAGACGGTGGCGGCCCTGGAGCCGGCGGCCAGGGCGGCCCAGGTGGCGTCCCTGGCCCACGGCCTTATCCTGCCCTACCTCGGCATGGGCCTGGCGTTGCTGGTGCTGGCGGTGGCCATGAACTTCTCACCCTTGCCGGAGCTGGAAATCGAGCACGAGCAGGCCGAGCTGCACGACCACGGCGATAAGCACTCGGTGCTGCACTTCCCGCAGCTGGTGCTGGGCGCCCTGACCCTCTTCTTCTATGTGGGGGTGGAAGTGATAGCGGGGGACACCATAGGGCTCTTCGGTTCCAAGCTGGGAGTGGCCAATGCCACCTCCCTGACCTCCTACACCATGGCCTTCATGGTGCTGGGCTACCTGCTGGGACTGGCGCTGATCCCGAGGGTCATCAAGCAGGCCCAGGCCCTGACCCTGTCGGCACTGCTGGGGGTGGTGCTCTGCCTGTCGGTGGTGTTCTCAAGCCCAGACCATCACTGGCTGTCCAGTCTGCTCTGGGGCTGGCTGGGCCTGCCGCCCCTGCCCAATACGGTCACCTTCGTGGCCCTGCTGGGCCTGGCCAACGCCCTGGTCTGGCCGGCCGTCTGGCCCCTGGCCCTGGACGGCCTCGGCAAATTCACGGCGAGAGGTTCGGCGCTGCTGATCATGGGGATCGCCGGCGGCGCCTTGGTGCCGCTGCTCTACGGCCTGCTGTCGGATCTCTTCAGCAACCAGCAGGCCTACCTGCTGATGCTGCCCTGTTATGCCTTCATCCTCCATTTCGCCCTGGTGGGCCACAAGAAACGCCGCTGGTGATCTGAACTCGGGCCGGGACGCCGGCCCGCTCAGCAGCGCCATTCACCCGCAACCCCTGGCTCCTTTCCCTGGAGGCGCCATGCATGGCGGGTGCCTCTGCCCCGTTCCGTAGCCGGGGTAGACCAGGCGGCAGGGCCATTCTCCGTCAGGCCCTGCCGCCGTCAATCCTCCCTTACCCGGCCCAGCCGGGCTTTTTTTGGCCTGATGATGGGCAGTTCGTGCAACTCGGGCCCCAGGCGGCGCAGCAGCTGGGCCTCGGACAAGGGCGGCCCCAACAGCAGGCCCTGGCCGAGGTCGCAGCCCAGGTCGGTCAAGACCCGCAGCTGCTGCTGTGTCTCTATGCCCTCGGCCACCACCTCGCCGCCCAGGTTGTGAACCAGCTCGACCAGGCTCTGCACTATCTGGCCTGTCATCTCGTCCTGGCCCAGGCCTATGACGAAGCTGCGATCGATCTTCACCACGTCGAAGGGCAGCTTGCGCAGGTAGCTCAAGGACGAATAGCCGGTCCCGAAGTCGTCTATGGCCACAGTCACACCCAGGGCCTTGACGGCCTCCAGGGAGGCGACGGCATTGTCGAAGTGGTCCACCAGGCTCGATTCGGTGACTTCCAGCTCCAGGCGGCTGGCGTCCAGCTGGTGGCGGCGCAGCGCCGAAGCCACGAAGGTGGGCAGGGAGGCGTCGAGGAACTGGCGGCAGGCCAGGTTCACCGCCAGGTGGCAGTCCCGCAGCCCCGAGGCTTCGAGCCTTGCCAACATGGCCAGGGCCTCTTCGATGACCCAGTAGCCGAGATCGATGATCCTGTCGGTGCTTTCCAGTTGGGGAATGAAGGCCTGGGGACTCACCAGTCCCTTCTTAGGATGGTGCCAGCGGATCAAGCCCTCGAAGCCGGCCAGGGTGCCGTCATCCAGCCGGTACTTGGGCTGGAGGTGCAGCTCGAACTGTTGCAGCTTGAGGGCATCAATCAGGTCCCGCTCCAGCTCCAACCTGGCCTTGAGCCTGTCCTGCATGTCGCTGTTGTAATAGCCCTGGCTGCGGCCTGCCGCCTTGGCATGGTGCAGGGCCAACTCGGCCCGGCGCAGCAGTTCAGAGGGGTTGAGGGGTTCGTCCTTGATGACCGCCACCCCCATCACCGCCGCCACCTGGCAGCTGATGCCGGGCAACACTATGGGGGACTGGAGGTGCCAGTGCAGCTGCTGCAGCATCAGCTTGAGCTGCTCCCTTTCCCGAAAACGCAGCAACACCACGAACTTGTCGGCACTGAAGCGCCCCAGCCCCTGGCAGCTGCCGGCCGCCTCCCGCAGCCGCTTGGCCACCTCCTGCAGCAGCAGATCTCCCTGCTCGTAGCCCAGGCTGTCGTTGATCGCCTTGAACTGCTGGATATCGGCGAAGATCACCGCCAGCTCTTCCCCGTCGTTGTGGCTGAGCAGCAAGGTCAGCTTTTCTTCCAGGTGGTTGCGGTTGGCAAGGCCGGTCAGGGGATCGTAGCGCAGCCGGTACTCCAGCATCTCCAACTGGTTCTGCATCTTGGCGTCCATCGCCGCCAGCTGCCCGGCCAGTTCCTGGTTGGCATCGGCCAGTTCGTCCAGTTCGTCCCGGCTGCGCCCCGGCTTCCTGGCCGGCAGGGCCTGGGGCTGCTGAGCCAGGCAAGGCAACAGGGCCACCTGGCCGGCCAGGCGCCGCCGCAGGTGCCAGCCCCAGAGGCTGATGCCGATGGCGAAGAGGCCACCCAGCAGCCACCACAGCACCTGGCCCTGCCAGACCAGGGCGTCGGCCGCTTCCAGACTGAGATCGACACCCACCAGCAGGCCGGCGGCGGGCAACTGCTCCAGGGGCAGCCACCAGGTCAGCCAGCGCCGGTTGGCGCCCCGGATCTGCTGTTCGCTGAAGGGATGACTGCCTGTCAATTGCTGGAGGTGGGTCATCAGGGCGGGGCTGGCCGCCGACTCGGCCACCCCCAGGCCCCAGACTCGGGCGCCTGCCCCCGGCCTCAGCAGCAGCAGGTCCAGGTCCAATTGGCTGTGGATCTGCGCCAGTACGGCCTGCAGCGGCAGCACCAGCTCCAGTTGCAGCCCGTCCTGCAACGGCAAGGTCAGCTGCTGTACGCAACGCACCAGGCAATAGAGGCCGCCGTCCTCGTCAAGGGTTGTGGCCACAGGCCGGGGAGTACCGAGGTTCATCAGGATCTGGTTGCCCCGGCGCAAGGTCAGGCGCTGCCACTGCCCCTGTTGCTGGAGGCGGGGCCAGCGCTCTGCCAGCCGGGCCCGGATGGCGTCCGCGCCCAGGGACTCATCGCCCAGCAGGGCGTAAACCAACTGTTCGGCCTGTTGCCGCTGTGCCTGGAGGTAGCCGTTGAAGAGCCGGGTGACGCCTTGGTTAGCCCTGGCCTGGCGTTCGTCCAGCAGGGACTGTTGTTGCTGCAGCGTCCACCAGTACTGGGCCAGGGCGAAACCCGCCAGCAGCACCAGCAAGATCAGGCTGAGCTTGAGTTGCAGGCTGATGAAGGGGGGATCCTGGTTGCGGGCTGGAGCTATGCGCCTGGACATCGAGAAAGGGCCTCCCTGGCAGGTCGACGGCATTGATGCTCAGACTTGAGTATAGCCAGTGCTATACTGGCCGCTTCACGCCAAGGACCCATTCCATGCTTCACAACGTCAGCCAGCTCCTGCTCCGCAATCAGCCCCATTTCGACGACGCCCCCCTCCTCATCAGCCAGTCCCCCCGGGATCAACTGGCCAGGGAATGGGAGGCTGAACTCCTGACCCACAACACCGATTTCGTGGCCTGGCAGTTGGCGGCCAAGGTCCTGGGCGAGCGCGCCCAGTTCGGGCCGGCCCCCCAGGGGGTCGAGGTGGAGCAGGCGGTGCTGGTGATGCCGAAAAGCAAGGACGAAGCCCGGATGCTGTTGGCCGCCCTGGCCGCCCTGCTGCCGGTGGGCGGCAGGCTGCTGCTGGCCGGCGAGAACAAGGCCGGCATCAAGTCCGCCGCCAAGTTGCTGGAACCCTATGGCGCGCCCATGAAGATCGACAGCGCCCGTCATTGCAGCCTTTTTGAGGTGACCCTCACCGAGAAGGCCCCTGCCTTCGACCTCGCCGACTGGCAGCAGCAGTTCGAGCTGGAGGTGGCGGGTGAAAGCCTCAAGGTGGTCAGCCTGCCCGGTGTCTTCAGTCACGGCGAACTGGACACCGGCACCCGCTTGCTGCTGGAGAGCCTGCCCAGGGTCAAGACAGGCCGTATCCTCGATTTCGGCTGCGGTGCCGGCGTCATAGGTACCTATCTGGCCAAGAAGGCGCCCCAGGCCCAGGTGGAGATGCTGGATGTCTCGGCACTGGCCATCAAGGCCTCGGAACTGACCCTCGAGGCCAACGGCATCACCAACGCCAAGGTGACCCCCTCGGACGGCCTTTCCGCCCTGACCGGCCGCTTCCACCAGATCATCAGCAACCCGCCCTTCCACACAGGGGTGGGTACCGACTACAGCGCCACAGAGCAGCTTATCGCCGAGGCCCCCAAACGGCTGGTGCAGGGGGGCGATCTGGTGCTGGTGGCCAACCGCTTCCTCAAGTACGAGCCGCTGCTGGCCGCCGGCTTCAACAACAAGGTGGACACCCTGGCCACCAGCAGCCAGTTCAAGATCCTCTACTGCCGGGGCTCGGGCCGATAAAAAGCCTTGACCTTTGGCCGCGCATCCATACAATGCAGCTCCACACGCAGATGTGGCGGAATTGGTAGACGCGCTAGCTTCAGGTGTTAGTGACCTCTGGTCGTGGGAGTTCAAGTCTCCCCATCTGCACCAAATTCGAGAAACCCGGCTCAGGCCGGGTTTTTTGTTGCCTGGATGTGGCCGCTGCTCAGCTTTCGCGCAAACAGTCGCAGGCCGCTAAAAAAACCGTTGACGAGGCAGCCGGTATAAGTAGAATGCCTCCCCGTGGAAAGCGATGCTTCCCATGACAATTTGTGCAGATGTGGCGGAATTGGTAGACGCGCTAGCTTCAGGTGTTAGTGACCTCTGGTCGTGGGAGTTCAAGTCTCCCCATCTGCACCACAAATTTTAAGACCTCGGTAAGCCGAGGTTTTTTTAGCCCGGGACGCGGCTTAAAAGGGTCCGACAATTTGCAGATGTGGCGGAATTGGTAGACGCGCTAGCTTCAGGTGTTAGTGACCTCTGGTCGTGGGAGTTCAAGTCTCCCCATCTGCACCACCTTAGAGAAAAGGTCGGCTTTTTAGCCGGCCTTTTTTCATGCCTAAAACAGGGTCACGCCGCCGTCGACCACCTCTTTTACGCTGGCCAGCCCGGCCGCCAGCAGATCGTCGAAGAAGGTCACCCTGTTCTTGCCCGACTTCTTGCTGTGGTAAAGCGCCTGGTCGGCGTAATCCAGCAGGGTGACGGGAAAGACGTCCCGCGCCAGGCGGGCAACGCCTATGCTGACCGTCACCACCCCTATCTGCGGGAAAGTGCGCTCCTCGACGGCCCGGCGAAACCGCTCCAGGCAGACCCTGCAGGCCGCCTGGCCCTCGCAGCGCAATATGACGACAAACTCCTCCCCGCCGAAGCGAAAGACCAGATCCCCCTCCCGGAACAGCCCCGTCATCAACTGCGCCATCAGCAGCAGCACCTCGTCGCCATAGAGATGACCGAACCTGTCGTTGACCGCCTTGAAGTTGTCGATGTCGATCATGGCCAGCCACAGCTCCCGGCCTGGCTGGGCCCGCCTTTCCTCTGGGACCTCGTCGGGCAACGGTTGCTGGCTGAAGGCCCTTTGCAGCCTGTCATCGAAGCTCTTGCGGTTGGCAAGGCCAGTCAGGGGATCCCGCTGCGATTCCTCCAGCAGGTTGCAGAAGTTGCGGTAGATCTGCAGCAGGCCGGACACCAGGTGGGCATTGAGCTTGGATACCGGTTCGGACACCTCCACCACCAGGTAGCTGCGGCTGCTGCGGCTGGCGTGGAGGGCATAAGCCACCAGGAATCCTTCGGCACAGGGATGGGTGAACTCCCCGTCCCTGGCCATGCCGATGCGCTCTATGGCCGTGGTGACCTCCTCGGCGAGGCTGATCTGGTCACGGTTGAGCAGGTATTTGTCGTGGCGGTAGGCGATCTGCAGCAGCGGCCTGGCCTTGGTGTCCAGGGTCAGCAGTTGCATGCCGCTCGGCGTCAGGAACTTGCCCACCGTTTTCAGCAGGCTGAAATCCAACAGCTCCTGGTCGCGCAACGCCGTCAGGTCGACCAGTTCATCGACCACCAAATGGGCATTAGCCATGAGATTGGTGCTCCCACTCTCTTCCCTGTGGAGGCTTTCAGTATAGATGCGAGCCCCCCCTGACAACTGCTATGCTGCCTCCATGGAACAGCTGGAATTCTTCGAGATCCCCTCCCCCTGCATCGGGGTCTGCCAGGCAGACAGCCGCGGTTATTGCCTGGGCTGCATGCGTTCCCGGGACGAGCGCTTCAACTGGAACCAGCTGTCCGACGCCGAGAAGCGCAAAGTCATAGAACTCTGCCAGCAGCGCAAGAAAAGGCGGGCCCTGAAGGCCCGCCTGCAATCCGAAGACGATCTCTAAGCTTTCCCCTAGAGGTTCTCCTCCGCGAAGGACGCCAGCCGGCTCCGCACCACACCGTCCAGATAGACATTGGCGCTGCCCGGGAAGTCCTTGAACTTCTCGACGATGTAGGTCAGGCCCGAGGTCACCGGGCTGAGGTAGTTGGAGTCGATCTGCGCCAGGTTGCCCGAACAGATCATCTTGGTGCCCTCGCCGCAGCGGGTGAGTATGGTCTTGAGCTGGCTGGCGGTGAGGTTCTGGCTCTCGTCTATCAGCACTATGGCGTTCTGGATGGAGCGCCCCCGCATGAAGTTGACCGATTTGAACTGGATATTGGCCTTGTCCATGATGTATTGCAGGCTGCCGGACGGGTGGGCGTCTGAGCCGTGCAGCACCTCCAGGGTGTCGGTGATGGCGGCCAGCCAGGGCAGCATCTTCTCCTCCTCGGTGCCGGGCAAAAAACCGATGCTCTCCGCTATCTCAGGGGTGTTGCGGGTCACTATCACCTTGTCGTAGAGGCCCCTTTCGATCACCAGCTCCAGGGCGGCGGCCATGGCCAGCAGCGTCTTGCCGGAGCCCGCCGGGCCGGTCAGCATCACCAGATCCAGGCTGGGATCCATCAAGGCATGCAGGGCCAGGCCCTGGTAGATGTTCTTCGGGCTTATGCCCCAGGCGTGCTGGGCCAGCAGCCTGTCACGGCCCAAGTCCAGCAGCTTGACCCCTTTGTCGTTGTGCTCCAGCACCCGGGCGGCGAAGTCGTCGCTGGCGTCCAGCAGGTATTCGTTGGTGTAGAGGTTTTCCAGCACACCGGCGGCGATGCTGTGGATGGTGTCGCGGCCCTGGGTCGCCGTTTCCACCTTGCTGACCTTGTCCCAGAGCTTGCCGTCGATCTCCTGGTAGCCCTTGGCCAGGTAGCGGATGTCGTCCACCAGCTGGTCGGTGCGGTAGTCCTCCACATGGCGCAGCCCGGCACCCTTGGCCTTGAGCCGCATGTTGATGTCTTTGGTGACCAGCACCACCTTGGTGGGTGCCTTCTCCTTCTGCAGGTGCAGGGCGGCGTTGATGATCTTGTTGTCCGCCTCCGAGCCCGGCACATGGGCCAGCTCGCCCTTGACCTCGTGGTCGGCGAAGATGGAGATGTGGCCGCGGTTGCCTTCCAGGTCGTGGCTGGGCAGGGGCACGCCGGCAGTGATCTCCTCCGGGCTGGTGTTCTTGAAGACATCGTCCAAGGCGCGGATGGCAGCCCTGGCGTCACGGGAAATGTCGGTGCGCCTGTCCTTTATGTTGTCCAGCTCTTCCAGCACTGTCATGGGGATCAGAACGTCGTGTTCGTCGAAGGAGTAGATGGCGAGGGGTTCGTGCAGCAGGATGTTGGTGTCGAGGATATAGACTTTCTTTTCGTCTGGAGCCATAGCGCTCTCCCTAACTGACGGCCAATGAAGGTGTTTTCACCTCAATGTCACTTTAACCATAGTTCCGTGACAAAAGGGAGACCAGGATCAAGTCTTCTCGCTTTTGCCTCCCTCCATGCTCTTGGGTAACATACGCCGCCTTTCCCCGCCTTCGGAGCTTTGTTTGATGTCTCTTGCCCTTGGCCAACGCTTTATCGCCGATGCTGAATCCGACCTGGGTCTGGGTACCGTCGTCGCCCTCGACAACCGTACCCTCACCGTCCTCTTCCCGGCCAGCGGGGAAACCCGCCTCTACAGCCGGGTGGACGCCCCCATCACCAGGGTCAGCTTCCGCGAGGGCGACAAGGTACAGAGCCACGACGGCTGGGGCCTCATCGTCGAACAGGTGGAAGAGAACGGCGGCCTGCTGACCTACCACGGCCCCCGCCAGGACAACGGCGAGCCCGCCAGCCTGCGCGAGACCTTCATCGACGGCGTCATCAACCTCAACAAGCCCCAGGACCGCCTCTTCGCCGGCCAGCTGGACCGTACCGACTGGTTCACCTTGCGCTACCAGACGTTGGAGCAGATGCACCAGTTGTCCCAGAGCCCGCTGCGCGGCCTGCTGGGCGCCCGCATGGACCTCATCCCCCACCAGCTCTACATCGCCAACGAAGTAGGCAACCGCCAAGCCCCCAGGGTGCTGCTGGCCGACGAAGTGGGCCTCGGCAAGACGGTGGAAGCGGGCATGATAGTGCACCAGCAGCTGCGCGCCGGCCACGCCGAGCGGGTACTGCTGCTGCTGCCCGAGAACCTGATGCACCAGTGGCTGGTGGAGATGCGCCGCCGCTTCAACCTCAACTTCGCCCTCTTCGACGAGAGCCGCCTGGAAGAGGCCGAGCACGACGCCGACAACCCCTTCGACACCGCCCAGCTGGTGATGGTGAGCCTGGATCTGATCGCCAAGCGCAAGGCCCGTTTCGACCAGCTGCTGGAGGCGGACTGGGACATGCTGGTGGTGGACGAAGCCCATCACCTGGCCTGGGAAGACGGCAAGGCCAGCCGCGAATACCAGGTGGTGGAAGCCCTGGCCGAAGCCATTCCCTCTGTGCTGCTGCTGACCGCCACCCCGGACCAGCTCGGCCACCAGAGCCACTTCGCCCGGCTGCGCCTCTTGGACGGCGAACGCTTCCACGACTACGAGGCCTTCTGCGCCGAAGAAGCCCAGTACCAGCCCCTGGCCGCCCTGGCCCAGAAGCTGCTGGACGGCGAAACCCTGGCTGATGCCGACCTCGCCCTGGTGGCCGAACTGGGCGACGAGCTGGCCGCCCTGGCCGGTGGCAGCGACAGCGATCGCCGCAAGCTGGTGGGCGCCCTCATCGACCGCCACGGCACCAGCCGGGTGCTGCTGCGCAACACCCGCGCCGCCGTCCAGGGCTTCCCGGGCCGCCAGCTGGTCAGCCTGCCCCTGGCCATGCCCACCGCCTACGCCACGGCTGTGCGGGTCGGCAAGATGATGGCCGGCCGCAAGAGCGAAGCGGAAAAACTCGAAGAGCTGCTCAACCCCGAGCTCATCTACCAGGCCTTCGAAGGGGACGATGGCAACAGCTGGTGCCAGCACGACCCTCGGGTGCAGTGGCTGGTGGAGCACCTCCAGGGCAACGGCGGCGACAAGGTGGTGCTGATCGCCCACAAGAAGCGCCAGGTGCAGGCCATCTGTGACCACCTGCGCGAGAAGCACGGCATCCAGGCCGCCGTCTTCCATGAGGACCTGTCCATCATAGAGCGTGACCGCGCCGCCGCCTTCTTCGCCGACGAGGAAGGCTCGCAGATCCTGCTTTGCTCCGAAATAGGCTCCGAAGGCCGCAACTTCCAGTTTGCCCATCAACTGGTGCTGTTCGACCTGCCCCTGAACCCCGATCTCCTCGAGCAGCGCATCGGCCGCCTGGACCGCATCGGCCAGGAGCGGGTGGTACGGATCTACTGCCCCCACCTGGCAGGTACCGCCCAGCAGCGCCTCCAGGATTGGTACCACCAGGGCCTGAACGCCTTCGAGGCCACCTGCCCGGTCGGCGCCCCCCTCTTCGAAGCCCAGGAAGCCGAACTCAAGGCCGCCTTGCTGGCCGAGGAGGCCGACGCCATGGCCGGTCTCATCGACGCCGCCAAGGCCCGCTACACCGAGCTGATGGCGCAGCTGGAGCAGGGCCGCGACCGCCTGCTGGAGCTGGCCTCCCAGGGCAACGGCCAGGGCGAGAAGCTGGCCGGGCAGATAGCCACCCTCGACTATGATCCCAAGCTGCCCATCTTCCTGACCCAGGTGCTGGACGTGTTCGGCGTCGACCAGGAAGATCTGGACGACTACACCCAGCTGCTGCGCCCCGGCGAGCGCATGCTCACCGCCCTGCCCGGCCTCGAAGAAGACGGTATTCAGACCACCTTCGACCGGGAATACGCCCTGTCCCGTGACCATGTGCAGTTCCTGACCTGGGACCATCCTTTGGTGATCTCCGCCATGGACGCCGTGCTGACCGGCGACATGGGCAACGCCTCTGTGGCGCTTTTGAAGAACAAGGCGCTGCCGGCCGGCACCACCTTCGTGGAGCTGGTGTTCGTCACCGAGCACCAGGCGCCCAAGCAGCTGCAGCTGGACCGCTACCTGCCCCTGACACCGATCCGCCTGCTGCTGGACAAGACCGGCAAGGATCTGGCGCCCAAGGTGGCCTTCGACAACTTCAACCGCCAGCTCACCCCCATCAAGCGCCACACCGCCTCCAAGCTGGCGGTGGCCTCCCAGGGCCTGATCCATGGCCTGATCCAACAGGCCCAGGCCCAGGTGGAGCCCCAGGTGGCCGATCTGGTGAGCGAGGCACGCGCGCGCATAGAGCAGGAGCTGGGCGGCGAGCTGGCCCGCCTCAAGGCCCTCAAGGCCGTCAACCCCAGCATCCGCGACGACGAGCTGGAAGCCCTGGAGGCTAGGTGCCAGGCCCTGCTCAAACACGTCGGCGAGGCCAGCTTGCGCCTCGACATGGTGCGCCTCATAGTGGTGGTCAACGAGTAAAGAGGGAGTACGGGCATGAAGCTTGCCCTGGCGGCATTGCTGTTGGCTTCCCAGGCAGGAACCCCGGCCGAACCGGCTGGGGGTAGGACCCAGGATGCCCCTGCAGGCATCCCGGCCGGCGCTCCTGCCCCCAACTACCAGCCGGCGGGCGGCGCTACGGCGCAGCTGCTGCTGGTGGGCAGCCTGCACCCGGCCCTGGGCAAGGCGCTGTCGGAGCTGGGCCTGGGCGTGGAAAGCCGCCCGGAGCTGCCCCAGGACGGCACGGCCGGCAAGGTGCTGGTCAGCAACGACGGCCGCCTCTTCGAGCCCTGCCAGCAAGGGGCCTTCGAGGCCTGCATCTTCATCAATGCCGACTTCAAACCTGAGACCCTCGGCAAGCCGACCCTGGATCTGGTCAACGCCCCCAGGCTGCCTCTGTCCGACGACCTGCGGCTACGCCGCCAGCGCATAGCAGGCCAGCCCCAGAGCCGCTTCCAGGCCCTGGCCCTGCGCGGCGACACCAAGGGAGAGGAGCAGGAGCAGGCGGAGCTGATCCAGGGCTGGCTGAAGAGTCTCAAGGCGCCTCTAGCACCATGAAAAGCGCCGGGCATTGCCCGGCGTTTTCTTTAGGTCCCTTCCCTGTGGGCCTTGATCTGCCGATAGGCGGCCTGGATGGCCTGGGTCCGCTCCTTGGCCAGCTCCTGCATCTCCGGCGGCAGGCCCTTGGCCATCAGCTTGTCCGGGTGATGTTCAGCCATGGCCTTCTTGTAGGCTCGGCGCACCGCTGCCATGTCCGCTTCGGGGCTCAGGCCCAGCAGTTCGTAAGCCTGGCCCAGGCGGCCATAGCGGGACTGCTCAGGCGCTTGGGTGAAGGCCTGTCCGGCCTTGGCCATGCGAATGAGGCCGTCCAACATCCGTTCCGGCAGTCCCAGGCTCTTGCGGACCCTCTCCAGCACCTTGCGCTCGGCGACCTGCAGCTTGCCGTCGGCCAGGGCCAGGGCCACCTGGATCTCCATGAACAGCTGCAGGAGGTCATGCTGGCCGGCCAGGGCCTCACCCATGGCCTGCACCGCCGCTTCCAGGGGGTAGCCGGCGGCCTTGCCTTCGCGGAAAGCCTCCTGGGCGGCGCGGCGCTTGGCGCCGGATAGATGCAGCCTGTCCATCAGGGCGCTGGCGGCGGCGATGTCCTCCTCCCGCACCCGGCCCTTGGCCTTGGCCAGATGGCCCATCACCGCGAAGCTGGTGTGGAAGAAGAGCTGTTCCCGCCCGGCCTCGTCCAGGCGGTGCCAGAGCTTACCGAAACCGGCGCCGCGAAAATCCCGGGCCAGGGCCCTGTCGAACCACCAGCCCACCACAAAACCCAGGATGGCGCCCGGCAGCCAGGCAAAGGCCAGCCCCAGCAGCAATCCGATGATGCGGCCCCACATCAGCGCCGCTCCTTGAGAAAAGCATCGAGGGCCTCGAGCCGCTCTGGCGTCCCCACGTCCTGCCAGTAGCCACCGTGGTAGAGGCCGCCGAGGCGCCCTTCATCGGCCCAGCGGCGCAGCAGGGGCCCCAGGGCGCCATGGCCCTCTGGCAGCGCCACGAAGAGCCGGCTGTCCAGCTTGGCGATGCCGGCATAGGTGTACTGGCGGGGTTCGTTGGCCACCAGTCCGCCCACCAGGCCGAAGTCGCCGCCAGGATGCTGGGGCGGGTTGTCCACCAGCAGCAGGCTGGGGGCCTTGGCCGCCGCCACGGCCTCAAAATCACAGTCGCAGTAGACGTCGCCATTGACCAGCAGGAAGTCCCCCTCGCCGAGGAGCGGCAAGGCGCGGCGGATACCGCCGGCCGTTTCCAAAGCCGTGCCCTCGTGGGAATACTGGATGTTGACCCCGAAGGCGCGGCCGTCCCCCAAGGCAGCGGGGAACTGCTCCCCCAGCCAGGCGGTGTTGATCACCAGCTCCTGGATGCCGGCGGCGCGCAGCCTCTCGATATGGTGGACTATCAGGGGCTTACCGCCGGCGCTCAGCAGCGGCTTGGGGCAACGGTCGGTGAGGGGCCGCATCCGCTCGCCGCGGCCGGCGGCCAGGATCATGGCCTTCATGAGTTGGCATCCAACAATGCCACCAGAGGCGCCAGTTCGGGATAACCCCTTGCCACCCGCAGCAGTTTGTCGCGGGTGGGGACCAGATCCTGGAGGTAGCCGGATTTACCGTCCTGGTAGTGGAGGCGGCAGAAGATCCCCAGCACCTTGAGCTGGCGCAGCACCCCGGTGAGATCCAGCCAACGGCGAAACTGGGCCTGGTCGCCGGTTTTGGCCTGCTGGGCAAAGGCCTGGGCGATGAGGGCTTCTTCCTCTTCCAGGCTCAGGGCCACGTAGCTGTCGCGGATCAGGGAGACGGCGTCGTAGGCCAGAGGCAGCAACTGCATGTCCTGGAAGTCGATCACCGCCAGTTCCTGCCCCACCAAGTGCAAGTTGCGACCGTGGTAGTCACGGTGGGCCGGCACCAAGGGTTGGGCAAAGAAGTTGTCGAAGAGCAGGGCGAAGACCCCGTCCAGGCGGCCCGGGGCCAGTTCGACGCCGAGATGGCGGCCCAGGTACCAATCCTGGAACAAATCCCGCTTGCGCTGGACAAAGGCCATGCCGGCCTGGGGCAGCTCCAGCGTCAGGCCCTGCACCTTGGCAAGCAGCGCCACCGCCTTCCGGTACCAGGGGCCGCGTTCGCTGGGCGCCAGGCCGCTGAGAAGCCTGTCGCCGAGGTCGGGCAGCAGCATGGCGTTGTCGGTAGCGGCCAGGGGCTCTGGTACCAGCACGCCGGCCTCGGCCAGGGCCTTGGCTATCCGGGTGAAGGCGGCCATGGCGGCCTGCTCCCCCTGGGGGTAGCTCACCAGTATGGCGCTGTCGTCGCCGCCACCGAGGCGCCAGTAACGGCGGCTGCCGGCATCGCCAGCCAGGGGCGTGAAGGGGCAGCCCTTCAGGCCGAGCTGGCCGCAGGCCCAGTCTTGCAGGGTTGGGATAGGGGCTTGTCGCATAGTGGCGGCCAATATAGCTCAATAGCCCGGGCGGGAAAATTGCATTATGATTCGCCTCTCCGGATAAACCGGCCGAGAGGGCCAACAGAGCGAGAGCGACATGGGAAGGAGCGTGACCAAAGTCCGCCATTGGTTGCTGATATCAGCCGTAGCCGCCAGCGTCAGTCAGGCCCTGGCCGCAGAAGGAACAGGCAGTAGCTGCCCCCCTCCCCCGCCCAAGGCCCAAGAACAGGCCAGTGGCAAACCCCTGAGCCAGGAGGCCATCGAGGCTTCCGCCAAGAAGGCCACCCTCGACGGCCAGCAGCACGCCACCCTGGAAGGGGACGTAAAGCTGCGCCAGGGCGATCGCCTCGTCACCGCCGATCAGGCGGAAGTAGATCGTAGCAAGGGCCAACTCAGGGCCAAGGGCCAAGTCAGCTTCCAGGACGGTCAGCTGCGCCTGTCCAGCCACACCCTGGAAGCCCACTCCGACGACGACAGCGCCAAGCTGGACACCGTCCAGTACCAGATCCTCGGCACCAACGCCCATGGCAAGGCCAAGCGCATGTCGTTGTCCAAGGAGAAGGGTTTCACCCTCGAAGGCGGCAGCTTCACCACCTGCCCGGCGGACAACCCCGCCTGGCAGCTGGACGCAGACAAGATAGAGGCCGACCCCAACGAGGGCTGGGGCAGTGCCAAGGGCGCCAAGTTCAGGCTCTTCGGGGTACCCGTTTTCTATTTCCCCTACCTGAGCTTCCCGATCAACAACGAGCGTAAGAGCGGCCTGCTCTACCCGACCCTGGGGACCAGCGACAAGCGCGGCCTGGAATATGCCCAACCCATCTACTGGAACATAGCCCCCAACCTGGATCTGACCCTCACACCCCGTTACATGTCGGAGCGCGGTACCCAGCTCAATACCGAGTTCCGCTACCTCTATGGCGAAGACAGGGGCGAGCTCAACCTCGAATACCTGCCCAACGACAAGAAGTTCAACGGCGACAACAGCAAGCGCTACCTCTTCAACTGGCAGCACAACGGCCGCTTCAGCGACCACTGGCGCTACAACGCCAACTACACCACCGTCAGCGACGACGCCTATTTCGTGGATCTCAACTCCAACCGGGGTTCCTCCACCGATACCCAGATAGTGCGCAGCGGCGCCATCGCCTACCTGTCTGACGACTGGAACTTCACCGCCGAGGTCAAGAACTTCGAGGTGCTGGGCGCCTACCCCGACCCCTACCAGGCCATGCCGCGCCTGACCTTGTCCAGGGAGGACAAGGATTTCTGGGAAGGGCTGGATTTCAATTTCTATTCCGAACTGACCGCCTTCGACAACCAGGACCCGACCAAGCCCACGGCCGAGCGCCTGCACATAGAGCCGACCCTGGCCTTCCCCCTGGAAAGCCCCTCCGGCAGCCTGACCACGGAACTCAAGCTCTACCAGACCTTCTACCAGCAGCACGACAACAGCGGCCAGTTGGCCGACAGCGTCTCCCGGACACTGCCCCAGCTGCGGATCTACGGCCAGCTCAACTTCGAGCGGGACATGAAACTGGACGGGCGCAACTACCGCCAGACCCTGGAGCCCCAGTTCCAGTACCTCTTCATTCCCAAGGAAGATCAGAGCAAGATCGGCCTCTACGACACCAGCCTGCTCCGTGAGGACTACCACGCCCTGTTCCGCAACCGCCGCTACTCGGGGCTGGACAGGATCACGGACGCCAACCAGGTCACCCTGGGTGTCACCAGCCGCCTCTTCGACCAGCACAACGAGGAACGGCTGCGGGCCTCCCTCGGCGAAGTCCTCTACCTGCAGGACTCGGAAGTCGGCCTGGACAACACCACTGGCCAGGTCAGCCGCTCCACCTCGGCCCTGGCCGGTGAACTGGACCTGCGCATCGACCGCAGCTGGGGGATTTCCGGCTCAATGCTGTTCGATACCGACAGCGGCCAGACCCGCCGTGGGAACTTAACGGTGGATTACAGGGTCAGTGACGATAAGCTGTTGCAGTTCACCCACCGTTACGTGCGCGACATCACCGATAACGAGAACATCGACCAGGCCGGCATCAGCGGCTCCTGGAAGCTGGATGAGCAGTGGCAGGTCTTTGCCTCGCACTATGAGGATCTGCGGCTGCACAGGACCGAGGAAACCTACGCCGGTTTCGAGTACGAGGCCTGTTGCTTTGCCGTCAGGATGACGGTCAGGCGCCGGCTCAACCCCATACTGTCGGACGGCCCCGAATTCACGGGCCAGTCCACCTTCGATAACAGCATCAGCCTGGAGTTTATCTTCAAGGGCCTGGGCGGGGGCGGCAGCAGCGGCGACAAACTATTAAGCAAAGGGCTTTTCAGCTATCGTGAGCCCTATAACCTGAGTTACTAAAAACGATGAGAATGCACGTGAAACTCCTTGCCGCCATGGCTGGCGGCCTCTTGATGATGGGCCAGGCCCAGGCCAAACCCGAGCTGCTGGACAAGGTAGCCGTGATCGTGGACCAAGGGGTGATACTCCAGTCCGACGTCGACGACATGATGCGCGACATCAAGAGCAGCGCCCTCCAGGCCCATCAGGAGCTGCCCTCCGACCGGGTGCTGCGCAAGCAGGTGCTGGACCGGCTGATCAACCAGGAACTGGAGATGCAGACCGCCAAGCGCATCGGCATGCAGATCTCCGACGCCCAGTTGGACCAGACCATCGCCAATATCGCCGGCGACCAGAAGATGTCGGTGGAAGAGCTCAAGCGCCAGATCGAGAAAGAAGGCGGCAACTTCGAAAGCTACCGCGAGCATGTGCGCACCGAACTGACGGTCGGCGAAGTGCGCCGCATCGCCGTGGGCCGCCGCATCCAGGTCAGCCCCCAGGAAGTGGACGCCATGGTCAAGCAGCTCAACGCCCAGGGTAACCAGAACGTCGAGCTGCACCTGCGCCACATCCTCATCGAAGTGCCCCAGAACGCCGACAGCAAGCAGTTGGCCGACGCCAAGGACAGGGCCGACAAGGTGCTGGCCCGCCTCAACAAGGGCGAGGACTTCGCCCAGCTGGCCATCATCGCCTCCTCCGGCGCCCACGCCCTGGAAGGGGGTGATCTGGGCTGGATCAACGCCAACGAAGTGCCCACCCTCTTCGCCGACGCCCTCAAGGGCGCCACCAAGGGCCAGATCATCGGGCCCCTGCGCTCCGGCGCCGGCTTCCACATCGTCAAGGTCGACGACATCCGCGGCCAGAAGACGGTGGAGCTCAAAGAGGTCCATGCCCGCCACATCCTGATCAAGCCTTCCATCATCCTCAGCGAGGACAAGGCCAAGGAAGAGCTGAGCCAGTGGCGCCAGGAGATCCTGGACGGCAAGAAGAAGTTTGAAGACCTGGCCACCGCCAACTCCGAAGATCCCGGTTCAGCCAGCCAGGGCGGCGACCTGGGCTGGGCCGACCCCAGCATCTACGATCCGGCCTTCAAGGACGCCCTGTCCCGCCTCAAGGACGGCCAGATCTCCCAGCCTTTCCGGACCAGCTTCGGCTGGCACATAGTGCAGCTGCTGGGCGAGCGCACCACTGACGCCACCGCCAAGGCCAAGGAAGACAGGGCCTACCGCATCCTCTTCAACCGCAAGTTCAACGAAGAAGCGGTCGCTTGGCAGCGCGAGATGCGCAACCAGGCCTACATCGATGTGCTGGAAGACGATAAATGATCCATCGCGTTGCCCTGACCCCAGGTGAGCCGGCCGGCATAGGCCCTGACCTGGCGGTCATGCTGGCCCAGCAGGACTGGCCGGTGGAAGTGGTGGTCTGCGCCGATGGCGACCTCCTCAAGGCCCGGGCTAAAAGCCTGGGCCTGCCTTTAGAGCTGCGCCCCTTTGAGCCCTGGACGCCGGCTCGGCCCCAGGAAAAAGGCAGCCTGACCCTGGCCCCCTTCCAAGTCCGCGAGGACGTGGTACCAGGCCAGCTCAGCGAAGCCAACGCCCACTATGTGCTGGAGACCCTGGCCTTCGCCGGCGAGGGCAACATGGACGGCCGTTTCGCCGCCGTGGTGACGGGTCCCGTGCACAAGGGCATCATCAACCGCGCCGGCATCGCCTTCTCCGGCCACACCGAATTCTTCGCCCAGCAGGCCAATGCCAGCGACGTGGTGATGATGCTGGCCACCGAAGGGCTGCGGGTGGCCCTGGTCACCACCCATATTCCCCTGGCCTACGTGGCCAAGGCCATCACCCCGGAGCGCCTGAGCAAGGTGATCCGGGTGCTGCACGAGGATCTGGTGGGCAAGTTCGGCCTGGAAAAGCCCCGCATCTACGTCTGCGGCCTCAACCCCCATGCCGGGGAAGGCGGCCACCTGGGCCGGGAGGAGATCGACGTCATAGCCCCGACCCTGGAGATGCTGAGGGAAGAGGGCATCCAGCTGATAGGCCCCCTGCCCGCCGACACCCTCTTCCAACCCAAGTATCTGGATGACGCTGATGCGGTGCTGGCGATGTATCATGATCAGGGGTTGCCGGTGCTCAAGTACAAGGGCTTCGGCAAGTCCGTCAACATCACCCTGGGCCTGCCCTTCATCAGGACCTCGGTGGATCATGGTACCGCCCTGGATCTGGCCGGTACCGGTAAGGCAGACGCAGGCAGCATGAGACTGGCCCTGTCCGAAGCCATAGCCCTAGCTAATCGTTGAATTCATGACTGACAATGTTCATCTGGGCCACCGCGCCCGCAAGCGCTTCGGCCAGAACTTCCTCAATGACGCCGAAGTGATCGGCAACATAGTCCGCGCCATCAACCCCCAGCCCGACGACGTGCTGGTGGAGATAGGCCCCGGCCTCGGCGCCCTCACCGAGCCGGTGCTGGAAGCGGCCGGCCAGCTGCAGGTAGTGGAGCTGGACCGCGACCTGGCGGCGCGCCTGCGCCAGCGGGGCGACATCGTCGTCCACGAAGGGGACGCCCTCAAGTTCGATTTCGGCAGCCTCCATCAGCCGGGCAAGACCTTCAAGGTGTTCGGCAACCTGCCCTACAACATCTCCACCCCGCTGCTGTTCCACCTCTTCCGCTGGTCCGACTGCATCGACCAGATGCACTTCATGCTGCAAAAGGAAGTGGTGGAACGCATGGCTGCCGGCCCCAACAGCAAGCAATACGGCCGCCTGTCGGTGATGACCCAGTATTTCTGCCAGGTGATCCCGGTGCTGGAAGTCCCGCCCCATGCCTTCAAGCCGGCCCCCAAGGTGGACTCGGCTGTGGTGCGGCTGGTGCCCCACAAGGTCAAGCCCTATCCGGTGAAGGACGAGAAGCGCCTCAGCCAGATCCTCACCGAGGCCTTCAACCAGCGCCGCAAGACGGTACGCAACACCTTCAAGGCCCATTTCACAGCCGAGCAGCTGGAAGCCCTGGGTGTCGATCCCAATGCCAGGCCGGAAAACCTCAGCCTGCCCCAGTACGTCAAGCTGGCCGACGCCCTGACCGAGCAGCTGACCGAGGAGTAACCATGCTGCGCTTTCAGATCCATGTGGACAGCCGTTACCTGGAAGACAGATCCCTGCCGGAAGAAGACAAGTACGTCTTCGCCTACACCATCACCATCCGCAACCTGGACACCAAGGCGGCGAAGCTGCTCAACCGCTACTGGCTGATCACGGACGGCAACGGCAAGACCACAGAGGTGGCCGGCGCCGGCGTGGTGGGCCAACAGCCCACCATCCAGCCCGGCGGCCAGTACAGCTACACCTCAGGCGCCGTGCTGGAAACCCCGGTGGGTACCATGGAAGGCCACTACGAGATGGAAGAAGAAAGCGGGGCCAAGTCCAAGACCCCTATTCCCGTCTTCCGCCTGGCGGTGCCCAAGGTACTGAACTAGTGCGCTACGTGGTGGGGGACATCCAGGGCTGCTTTGACGAGCTGCAGGCCCTGCTGGACAGGGTCGGTTTCCAGCCGGGCCGCGACTGCCTCTACAGCGTCGGCGACCTGGTGGCCCGGGGTCCCAAGTCATTGGAAGTGCTACGGCTCTTCATGTCCCTGGAAGGCAGCGCCAAGATGGTGCTGGGCAACCACGACCTGCATCTGTTGGCCGTGCTCTGCGGCTTCCATAAGGCCAAGAAAGGGGACCAGCTGGAGGCCGTGCTGGCCGCCCCCGAGCGCAATGCCATCGTCGACTACCTGCGCCGCCAGCCCCTGGCGCTCTGGCTGGAGGCCCCTGGCGTCCTCGTCACCCATGCCGGCCTGCCGCCCCACTGGGGCATCGCAGATTGCCTGACGGCCAGCACCGAGGTCGAAGCCGCCCTGCAAGGCCCAGACTGGCAGCAGATGCTCGAAGCCATGTACGGCAACGAGCCCAACAGTTGGAGCCCGGGGCTGCAGGGCCAGGACCGCCTTCGCTACATCATCAACGCCCTGACCCGGATGCGCTTCTGCTATCCGGACGGCGCCCTGGAACTCAAGTGCAAGTCTTCCCCCCAGGAAGGCCTCAAGGCCGGCCTCAGGCCCTGGTACCAGTTCCACCCCCAGCTACCTTTCCAGCTGGCCTTCGGCCACTGGGCCGCCCTCAACGGCCAGTTGTCCCGTTCCGACATCAAGGCACTGGACACCGGCTGCGTCTGGGGCAACAAATTGACGCTCTGGTGCCTGGAAACCGGCGAACTGTTGCAGCAGGCTGCTCTTTCCTAAAGCATTTCAATTTTTTGTCGATAGATCCCTGTAACCTGGGTTGCGTCACTGTCGCGGATGGGATTTCACCATTAAACTAGGCAACCCATGTTTTTGGGCAAGCATTTTGCATAAGTCCACGCCGTCAAGCATTTGTCAGAGGGAAGCTTCATGAATCTCACTGTCGCCAAGCGAATCGTTTTTGGCTTTGTGATTATCGCCCTGCTGTTGTTGGTCAACGGCTTCAGTTCTTTCGTTGGCTTTACCAATGTCCAGAAAAGCGTCCAGCGGGCCACCTCGCTGGCAGTGGGCTCGGTGATCGATGTCGGCCAGCTGCAGCAGAGCAGCGCCGTTCTCAGCGAGCTGGGCCTCAAGGCCTACCACAGCCAGGAGATCAAGGAGATCCAAGGCTTCCAGGAAAAAGCTGAGACGACCGCCGGCAGTCTCCAGAAGTCCCTGACCAGCTTCAAGCAGCTGATCAAGGACGAGACATCCCTGGTGGCCACCAGCAAGGACGTGGAAGGCAGCTTCAGTGCCCTGCAAGGGGCTCAGCAACGCCTCTTCACCGCCAAGCTGGCCAGCCTCAAGCTGCGCGACCAGATAAAGAAGCAGCAGTCCGACGTGGCCGACACTTCTGACGATGCCAGCAGCACCATTTTGGATCTCATCGATTCCGGCCTGGACAGCGGCACCACCGCGACTGCCAACAAGCTGGAAAACATGTTCCTTTCCCTGTCCACCAGCATCATCGAATTCACCAAGGTGACTGACGACACCAAGGCCGACACCATCGCCGGTGAGATCAAGTTCGCCCTGGGGGATATCGACGCCAACCTGGCCACCATCGCCAAGGCCAAGGGTGAAGACGACAAGTACATCAAGTCCCTGAAGGACAAGGTTGCCACCCTGCGCCAGGCCATCACCGGCTCCGGCAGCGGTATCATCGACCAGCTCAAGGCCAAACTGGGCGAGAACCAGAAGGCCGCCGGCGCCCTGATGGAAGAGCAGATCAACCTGGAAGGCCTGCGCGGCTCCCTGGCCAAGCTGCAGAAGGCTTCCAAGCAGATCGCCGACGACACCAAGAGCGACATCGACGGCGCCGTCACCACCGCCAACACCTTCACCGGCCTGGTGATGCTGGCCTGCTTGGTTGCCGCCGTGCTGATCAGCATCTACGTGGTGCGTTCCATCACCAAACCCCTGGACAAGGTCAACGAGATGCTCAAAGTATTGGCCTCGGGCGATCTCAGTCGCCGCCTGGAGGACAGTGCCACAGACGAATTCGGCACCCTGGCCCGCAACACCAACAGCCTGATCGACTCCCTGCGTAACCTCATCGACGGCATCTCCCAGGGCTCCACCCAGCTGGCCGCCAGCGCCGAGGAAACCTCTGCCATCACTGCCCAGACCAAGGTTGCCATCCAGCAGCAGAAGGGCCAGGTGGATCAGGTGGCTACCGCCACCACCCAGATGTCCGCCAGCGCCGATCAGGTCACCCACAGCGCCGCAGACACCCTGTCCTCTGTGCTGCGCGCCGAGAGCGAAGCCGATCGGGTCCGCCAGCTGTCCGCCGACACCAAGAGCACCATCCAGATGCTGGCCGCCGAAGTCGAGGCCGCATCCCAGGTCATCAACAAGCTGCACCAGGACAGCGCCAACATCGGCTCCATCCTGGACGTGATCCGCGGCATCGCCGAACAGACCAACCTGTTGGCCCTTAACGCCGCCATAGAGGCGGCCAGGGCCGGCGAACAGGGCCGCGGCTTCGCCGTGGTGGCCGACGAGGTCAGGACCTTGGCGTCCCGCACCCAGCAGTCCACCCAGGAGATCCAGGCCATGATCGAAGCCCTGCAGCAGGGTGCCGAGCAGGCCGTAGCCGCAATGGAGCAAGGCAAGTTCCAGGCCGAGAGCTGCGTGTCCAAGTCCATGGAGTCCGACGTGGCCCTGACCCACATCACCGAAGCCGTACACGAGGCCCGTGACAAGAGCGAGCACATCGCCCAGGCAGCCCAGGAGCAAGGCATAGTGGCCCAGGAGATCAGCGAAAAGCTGTCCTCCATCGTCAACATCGCCGAGGAAACCGCCCAGGGTGCCGAGCAGACTGCCGTCTCCAGCGAAGAAGTGGCCAGGCTTTCCGAAGATCTGCGCAACTCCATCCGCCGTTTCCGCATCTGAGGATAAGGAAAAAGCAAGCGCGGCCAGGGGCCGCGCTTTTTTTTTGAGGAAAAAACATGAAGAAGTTCTGGCTGGCCACCCTGCTGTTCCTGGCCGCCTGCAGCCCCTCAGGCCCAAGCCAAACGGAGCTGGAAAGGGCCGCCGCCTTGGCCGAAGGCGCCGTCGGCAAAGATGCCTTCCTCAGGACAGACAAGGTTCGGCTGCTCGACTCCAGGCTTCTGGATAAAGACAGGCTGGAAGTGGCCCTGGCCTACGACATCGTCTTCACCAAGGACTTTCCCGAGGCGGCCCACGACCTCGGCGCAGGCCTGGCACCGGACCTCTTTGCCCGTTTCGGCTCCAGCCTGGCCGCCATGTCCCTGAAGATGGAATACGGGCTCTTCCGTAAGGGAGAGCGGCGCCAACGCCAGCAGCACCTATTGCTGGAGAAAGGTAAAGAGGGCTGGCAGCTGGCCGACAAACAGCAATAAAAAACCCTGCCTCCTGGGCAGGGTTTTGCCTTGGCAAGAGCTTCTTAGAGGCGCTCTTTCACGGCGGCGATGGTGGCGCTGCCACCGAAGCCGTTGGCATCGGCCCAGGCGACGATGGTCTTGCCATCAGCCTCGGGGGCGTTCAGGGAAGAGCCGGACAGCTGCTTGGCGATGAATTCGCCGGTGTCGTCGGCACCTGAGGTCAGGGCGAAACGCAGCAGGCTCATGCCATTGCACTTGATACCGTCATAGATGTTGCGCAAGCGGATACCGGAGTCGGACAGCTTGGAACGCAGACGGTTCTTGTCGTTGGCAGCGACGTAGTCGCAAATACTGGCAACCAATTGTTCAGCATTGGCGCTGGCGGGGGTGGGATGATAGGTAAACGCCAACAACAGCGCTACAGCACCCATTTTCAATACTTTCATTACGTCAACCACTCCTAACAGGCAAGCAAGGACAGCACTTAAATGCTAACAATTTAGGCATTGCCCCTCAATCGGGATCCGGTGAAATGCCTGGATCTCAACGCTCAAAGGTGACAAAGGTCAAATTGTGCTCATTATGTAGATCGGCCAAAAACTCACTTTCTTGAATTTTGCGCCAAGTATTTTCACCTTCCCAATCCGGGAAGCGGGTATCGCCCTCGATGTCGGCATCGATGAAGGTCAGATAGAGGCGTTTGGCCCGGGGCAGGGCCTGTTGGTAGATCTGCCCTCCGCCAATCACCATCACTTCCTCCACCTCGGCGACGGCGGCGAGGGCTTCATCCAGGCAGGCGAAGACCTCGACCCCTTCAGGCCTGAAATCTGACTGACGGGAGATCACCAGGTTACGCCGTCCCGGCAGGGGGCGCCCTATGCTTTCGAAGGTCCTGCGCCCCATCACCACCGGCTTGCCCAGGGTCACGGCCTTGAAGTGCTTGAGGTCGGCGGGCAGGTGCCAGGGCATGTCGTTGTCGCGCCCTATCACCCTGTTGTTGGCCATGGCGGCCACCAGGGACAGTATCATCTTGAGGTTCCCGGCAGGAAAAAGGCGAGCTTAACAAAAAGCCGTGCCCCAGGGCACGGCTTTGGCGTTAACGCTCGTAGATCACTTCGACATCGTAGTCGTCGTCATCCCAATCATCGTCGTCCAGGTCATCGTCATCGGACTCATGCTCGGCGACCGCCTTCAGGTGGTAGTCGTCCCACTTGAAGTCGACATTGACCTTGTCTTCGGCCTTCTCTTCTTCCGGCGGCAGGCTGTCGATGAAGGTCATCAGCTCGCGGGCGACCTCTTCGGTACCCTCGCCCAGCACGGCGCAGATCTGGAAGTGGGGGCCTTCAAAATCCAGGGCCTCCATGATCTCCTCGATACGCTCTTGCAGTTCATCCTCTTCCAGCAGGTCGCACTTGTTGAACACCAGCCAGCGGGGCTTGGCCGCCACCTTGGGCGAGTACTTGTCCAACTCGTCGATGATCACCAGGGCGTTCTCGACCGGATCCGAGCCGTCGAAGGGGTTGACGTCTATGACGTGCAGCAGGATACGGCAGCGTTCCAGGTGGCGCAGGAACTGGAAGCCGAGGCCGGCTCCTTCCGCCGCTCCTTCGATGAGGCCGGGGATGTCGGCAATGACGAAGCTCTTGCCCGGGAAGGGGTTGACCACGCCCAGGTTGGGAACCAGGGTGGTGAAGGGGTAGTCGGCAACCTTGGGCTTGGCCTTGGACACGGCGCGGATGAAGCTGGATTTACCGGCATTGGGCAGGCCCAACAGGCCCACGTCCGCCAGCAGCAACAGTTCCAGCATCAGGTTGCGTACTTCACCCTTGGTACCCAGGGTACGCTGGCGCGGTGCCCTGTTGACCGAGGACTTGAAGCGGGTGTTGCCAAGGCCGTGGAATCCACCTTTGGCCACCATCAGGCGCTGGCCGTGCTTGGTGACTTCACCCACCAGTTCGCCGGTGTCGTCATCGCTGGCGCGGGTACCCACAGGCACGCGCAGCACCAGATCCTGGCCACGCTTACCGGTACAGTTCTTGGCACCGCCGTTCTCACCACGCTCGGCCTTGTAGAAGCGCTCGAAACGGTAGTCGATCAAGGTATTGAGGTTTTCGTCCGCCTCTATGTAGACATCGCCGCCGTCGCCGCCGTCACCACCGTCAGGGCCGCCATTGGGGATAAACTTCTCACGACGAAAACCGACGACACCGTTGCCGCCGTCCCCCGCTTCGACGCGGACCAAGGCTTCATCTACGAACTTCATTGCGACTTTTCTCCTGCCTGAGGTTTAAGCATAGGACGGCTCTGCAATAAAAAACCCCGCGCTGGGCGGGGCTTTCAAGTACGGCTTCAGCTTACTCAGTGATGATGCTGACGTACTTGCGGTTTTTCGGGCCTTTCACCTCGAACTTCACCTTGCCTTCGGCAGTGGCGAACAGGGTGTGGTCCTTACCGATGCCCACGTTGTCACCAGCGTGGAATTTGGTGCCGCGTTGACGGACGATGATGTTGCCAGCCAGGACAGACTCACCACCGTAGCGCTTTACACCCAGGCGTTTGCTTTCGGAATCACGGCCGTTACGAGTAGAACCGGCTGCCTTTTTGTGTGCCATGGATACTTCTCCTTATCAGGCGCTGATGCCAGTGATTTTGACTTCGGTGAACCACTGACGGTGGCCCATCTGCTTACGATGGTGCTTACGGCGACGGAACTTGACGATCTTCACCTTGTCGCCACGGCCGTGAGCAACTACCTCAGCAACAACTTTGCCGCCGTCAACGTAGGGGGCACCTACTTTGACGTCGTCGCCAGTGGCGACCATCAGCACCTTGTCGAACTCGACAACGGCACCGGCTTCCAGATCCAGCTTCTCCAGACGAACGACTTCGCCTTCAGCTACACGGTGTTGCTTACCGCCACTTAGGATAACCGCGTACATGGTTTTTCTCCGTTATTCTCCGCACCGGCCTGAGGCGGGTGCGCAATAAACCTGACAATAGGGCGCGTATTCTAATGAAAAGGACCAGGCACAGCAACCCGATCATCCATAAAAAGTAGAAAAATTGCGCAAAAGCCTGAACCCATTGTGACTATGTCCCGGGCCAGGGCTTTTAGTGTAAGATCGGCGGCACCAGACACACAAGACAAGGGCCTGGCGGCCACCATCTTTTTATATGGATCTCGCCCAAATACGCCAACTCTGCGCCACTGACATGGACTCGGTCAACGAGACCATCCAGCAGCAGCTCGCTTCCGACGTGGCCCTCATCAACCAGCTCGGCTTCTATATCATCAGCGCCGGCGGCAAGCGGCTGCGCCCCATGCTGACGGTGCTGGCAGCCCGCGCCCTGGGCTATGAGGGCGACAAGCATGTACGCCTGGCCACCCTGGTGGAGTTCATCCACACCTCCACCCTGCTGCACGACGACGTGGTGGACGAGTCCACCCTGCGCCGCGGCCGTGAAACCGCCAATGCCCTGTTCGGCAACCAGGCGTCGGTGCTGGTGGGGGACTTCCTCTACAGCCGCGCCTTCCAGTTGATGGTGGATCTGGACTCCATGAAGGTGATGCGGGTGCTGGCGGACGCCACCAACGTCATCGCCGAAGGGGAAGTGATGCAGCTGATGAACTGCAACGACCCCGACACCACCGAAGAACGCTACTTCAAGGTCATCTACTGCAAGACCGCCAAGCTCTTCGAGGCAGCCACAGGTCTGTCCGCCACCATCGCCGGCCGGCCAGAGCTGGAAAAGGCCATGACCGACTACGGCATGTACCTGGGCACCGCCTTCCAGCTCATCGACGATCTCCTCGATTACGAGGCGGACGCCGAGGAACTGGGCAAGAACCTCGGGGACGATCTCGCCGAAGGCAAGCCCACCCTGCCGCTGCTGCACGCCATGCATAACGGCAACCCGGAAGAAGCGGCCCTGATCCGCCAAGCCATAGAGCAAGGGGACGGCCGCGACAAGCTGGAGACGGTGCTGGCCACCATGCATCGCCTGGGCTCCCTGGACTACACCTACCAGCGCGCCCTGGAAGAGGCCGACAAGGCCATAGCGGCCCTGGCCGAAGTGCCGGACAGCCCCTACAAGGAAGCCCTGATCGGCCTGGCCCACGTGGCGGTCGAGCGCAAGAGCTAAGAAAGGATACAAGGCCCGGTCAAACCGGGCCTTTTCTCAGGAGGAGCCGATGTCCAGAGCCGAACGCCTCCTGCAGCTGATGCAGCAGCTGCGCCTGCACCGTTTCCCCGTCAGCGGCCAGGCCCTGGCCACCACCCTTGGCATCAGCCTGCGCACCCTCTACCGCGATATCGCCAGCCTCCAGGCCCAGGGCGCCGACATCCGGGGTGAAGCCGGCCTTGGCTATGTGCTCAAGCCAGGCTACCAGTTGCCGCCCCTGATGCTGGCCGAAGAGGAGATAGAGGCCCTGATGCTGGGCACCCGCTGGGTAGCCCGCCATGGCGACAACGACCTGGCCGAAGCCGCCCGCCACCTCACCGCCAAGATAGAGGCGGTGTTGCCCCAGAAGCTCCAGGACTACCTGGCCGGCGCCCCCTTGCTGGTGGCGGCCCCAAGGGCTCCTCTGCCCTGCCAGGTGGACGTGGCCCAGATCCGCGAAGCCATACGCCGGGAGCGCAAACTGCGGATCCGCTACCAGGACCAGCAGGGCCAGGAGAGCCAACGGCTGATCTGGCCCATCGCCATCGGCTTTTTCGAGCAGGTCAGGATAGTCGCCGCCTGGTGCGAGAGCCGCCAGGCCTTCCGCCATTTCCGCACCGACCGGTTGCTGGCCATAGAACTCCTGGCAGAGCCCTACCCCGGCCGCCGCCAGCTGATGCACCAGTGGCGCCAGGTCCATGGACAGCCCCCACAAGGCTACTGACAGAAACTGTCAGTGCCCTGCCCTAATCTCCTTGTCGTGGCCAAGCCTGGCCAAAGGCAAACCAAGGAGAACCCCATGCTCAACCCCGGTATCGTCATGCTCTACGTCGCCGATCCCATAGGCTCATCCCGCTTCTACCAGCAACTGCTGGGCAGGCAACCCGTAGAACAGTCGGAGACCTTTGCCCTCTTCGTCTGGGAGTCAGGGCTCAAGCTCGGCCTCTGGCGCCAGGACCAGGTGGCTCCGGTCGTCACGGCGCCCCAGGGCAGCGGCGAACTCGGCATCCCCCTGGACTCTCGTCACGAGGTGGACAATCTCTACCAGGACTGGACCAACCTGGGCCTGGAGATACTGCAGACACCGGAGGCTATGGATTTTGGCTACACCCTGGTGGCGGCCGACCCCGACGGCAACCGCATCCGCGCCTACCACTTGGAAGCGTGAATAAAAAAGGGAGCCTTAAGGCTCCCTTTTTCGTTTCGTGCCGGCCTTATTTGCCGTTCACGAACTCCTCACCCAGGGCGATGTCGCCCTTCAGGGTGGGCAGCATGCCGTCCAGGGCGGCCTGCTCGAAGGCAGAGATCTCGCCGTAGCCCAGCACTTCTTCGACGCCGTTCTTGCCCAGGCGGATAGGTTGGGCGAAGAAGCGGGCGTGCTCGGAGCCGCCGTCAACGTAGGCGCACTCGATGACGTTGGCTTCGCCGTTCAGGCCACGGATCAGGGACAGGCCGAAACGGGCGGCAGCCTGGCCCATGGACAGGGTGGCGGAGCCGCCACCGGCCTTGGCTTCAACCACTTCGGTGCCGGCGTTCTGGATACGCTTGGTCATGGCGGCGATTTCGTCGTCAGACAGCTTCAGGCCTTCGACCTGGGACAGCAGCGGCAGAATGGTCACGCCGGAGTGGCCGCCGATGACGTTGATCTGTACGTCGGCGGGGTTTTTGCCCATGGCTTCACCGATGAAGGTCTCGGCGCGGATCACGTCCAGGGTGGTCACGCCGAACAGGCGGGCCTTGTCGTAAACGCCTTTGGCCTTCAGCACTTCTGCGGCGATGGCCACAGTGGTGTTGACGGGGTTGGTGATGATACCGATCAGCGCCTTGGGGCAGTTGTCGGCGATGGCTTCCACCAGGGCGCGCACTATGCCGGCGTTGACGTTGAAGAGGTCGGAACGGTCCATGCCGGGCTTGCGGGGCACGCCGGCGGGGATCAACACAACGTCGGCACCGGTCAGGGCTTCGGCCAGCTTGTCTTGACCGAAACCAGCTACCTTGACGGCGGTGGGGATGTGGCTCAGATCAACGGCAACACCGGGAACAACCGGGGCAACGTCATAGAGGGCCAGTTCGGAACCGGCGGGCAGCTGGGTTTTAAGCAGCAGAGACAGAGCCTGACCGATACCACCGGCGGCGCCAAGAACGGCAACTTTCATCGCATTTTCTCCCTATTGTCTGACCTGTTCAGGTGTGCGCTGCACCTTAGCCCAAGAGCGGTCAAAAAACAATTGGCGCCAGGCTAAGCGGCGCTGGGAGCTGGCCCGGTGGGCGTCAAGATCAGTGGACTTTCAGGTAGTGGGCGAGGATGTGGTCAAGCTGGTTGCGCTGGCGCAGTCCTTCGAGGGCCTTGTTGATGCTCTCCAACAGGGCGTCCTGGCTGCGCCCCTTGGCCAAGGCTATGCCCATGCCGCGGCCGAAGTAGCGAAGGTCGCGCACCGGGCTGCCCATCAGGCGCAGGTCGCTGTTGTTGGGGTCGGACAGCCAGGCGTTGGCCACGGCCGAGTCCACGAAGATGGCGCTGATCCGGCCCTGGCGCAGTTCGTTAAGGGCGCCGTTCAGCTCGTCGTAGCTGGTGAGCTGCCACTGGCGTTGGTCGATGAGGTACTGCTGGTGGCTGGAGCCGTTCTGCACCCCTATGTAGCCGGAGTGGGCGACACGGTCCGTGGAGCTCTTGAGGGTCACGTAGACGGCGGCGTTGCGGTAGTAAGGGTCGGAGAAACGGATGTCGTTGTCATAGTGTGAAGAAATGTCCAAGGCCGCTATGACGGCGTCCAGGTCCCCACCTTCCAACTCGTCCAGCAGGCTGTCGAAGGGGTGCTCGATGATGATGCAGGGCCGCTGCAACTCTTCACAGATGGCATGGGCGATATCCACGTCGACCCCCACCAGCTGGCCGGCGTCGTCGCGGTATTCGAAGGGGGGATAGGTGGCTTCGGTGCCGAACACGAGTGGCTTCCCTTGTTCAGGCATGTCCTTCGCCTCGGCCGCGCTCCAGGTACAGCAGTACAACAGGCCAAGCCAAACCGCCTCGCGTATCACCTTTAACTACCACTCCAAGCTGAATTATTGCCACCAAGACTGACAGCGAAAGCCCCGGGATGCAAGCTGCCAAAGCCCGGCGCCCATGCTACCATGCAGGTTGTGCATGAATATGCAGGTACCCTGCCTGTAGGACACAAAAACAATGACCCAAAGCAATCAAGAAGCCCTGATAAAATCCTTCAAGCAGCTCCTCAAGGAAGAACGTTGCGGTTCCCAGAGCGAGATTGTGACCGCCCTGCAGGGCCAGGGATTTGAAAACATAAGCCAGTCCAAGGTCTCGCGGATGCTCACCAAGTTCGGTGCCGTCCGTACCCGCAACGCCCGCCAAGAGATGGTCTACTGCCTGCCTGCGGAACTGGGGGTACCCACCGCCAGCAGCCAGCTCAAGCACCTGGTGGTGGACGTGGACCACAACGAGTCGATGATCGTCATCAAGACCAGCCCCGGCTCGGCCCAGCTGATCGCCCGGCTGCTGGACTCCTTTACCAAGGCCGACGGCATCATGGGCACCATAGCGGGGGACGATACCATACTGGTGATCCCCACCCGCCTCAGCCACATCCGCGACACATTGAAGATGATCAACGATCTCTTCCGCTGAAAACCAGGCTGACAAATAGAGGGCGCTTAGGCGCCCTTTCTCTTATTTGCTGACCTTGAATTCCGGGTAGGCTTCCATGCCGCACTCGGCCATGTCCACCCCTTCGTACTCTTCCTCTTCGGATACCCGCAGCCCAACCACTTTCTTGAGCAAGAACCAGACGACAAAGGAAGTACCGAAGACCCAGCCGAAAATGCTGGCCACCCCTATGGCCTGGACGCCGAAGCTGCTGCCGCCGTTGGCAAAAGGCACGGCCATCAGGCCCCAGATGCCGGCGACGCCGTGGACAGAGATGGCACCGACAGGATCGTCTATGCGCAGCTTGTCGAGGCCCACCACAGAGAACACCACCAGCACGCCGCCGATGACGCCGACCAGGGTGGCCCAGAGCGGGCTGGGGGCCAGGGGCTCGGCGGTGATGGCCACCAGGCCGGCCAGGGCGCCGTTCACGGCCATGGTCAGGTCGGCCTTGCCGAACAGCCACTTGGCGGTGATGAGGGCGGCGATCAGGCCACCGGCCGCAGCCATGTTGGTGTTGACGAAGACCTTGGCCACGTTGTTGGCCTCACCGATGTTGGAGATCTTCAGTTCTGAGCCGCCGTTGAAGCCGAACCAGCCCAGCCAGAGGATGAACATGCCGAGGGTGGCCAGGGGCAGATTGGAGCCGGGGAAAGCGTTGATCTCGCCGTTCTTGCCGTACTTGCCTTTGCGGGGGCCCAGCAGCAGCACCCCGGCCAGGGCGGCGGAGGCACCGGTGAGGTGCACTATGCCGGAGCCGGCAAAGTCCAGGAAGCCCAGCTTGTCCAAGAAGCCGTGGCCCCATTTCCAGTAACCCTCTATGGGGTAGATGAAGGCGGTCAGCACCACGGCAAAGCCCAGGAAGACCCAGAGCTTCATGCGTTCGGCCACGGCGCCGGACACCACCGACATGGCGGTGGCCACGAACACCACCTGGAAGAAGAAGTCGGCCATGGCGGAATAGACGGGGGCACCGTCGCCACCGGCCAGCACGCTTTCCACGCTGTGGTCGCCACTACCCAGCAGGAAGTGGATACCGGGCCAGATGCTGTTCACGGCTTCGGCCGGGTACATGATGTTGTAGCCACAGAGCATGTACATGACGCAGGCCACGGCGTAGAGCACCATGTTCTTGGTCAGTATCTCTGTGGTGTTCTTGGCCCGCACCAGGCCCGCTTCCAGCATGGCGAAACCGGCCGCCATCCACATGACGAAAGCACCCGACACCAGCAGGTAGAAGGTGTCGAGGGCATAGGCAATTTGTACTGATGGTTGATCCATTATCCTCTCCTCAAAAGTTGCTTGGCATCGCTCAGATGGCGTCTTCGTCACGCTCTTCGGTACGGATGCGGACCACGGTCTCCAGGTCCTGGACCCAGATCTTGCCGTCGCCGACCTTGCCGGTCTGGGCGGCCTTGAGGATGGCGTCGATCACCAGGTCCACCTGGCTGGCAGTGACCAGGATGTCCAGCTGCACCTTGGGTAGGAAATCGATACGGTATTCGGCCCCACGATAGAGTTCGGTGTGGCCGCGCTGACGGCCGAAGCCGCGCACTTCGCAGACGGTGAGTCCGTGTACCCCGGCTTCGGTCAGGGCTTCACGAACATCATCGAGCTTGAAGGGCTTGATGATGGCGGTGACTTTTTTCATCGCCTTTCCTCCTTGTTGAGATGACAAGGCTTTATCAAGCCCTGTGCCAATCAGGAAAAGGCAATGTAATCAATATGTTGATATTTAGAGTAAATATTCAGGCGGGTAAACTGCACCAGAGCGGCGCGGCGCTGCACTAAGCTGGTGCAACGAAGTCCAGCCAGGCGGCCAACAACTTGAGGCCATCCTCCAGGCCGCAGCGGGCTTCCAGGCTGCTGTCGTCGAGGTCCAGATCCGGGTCCCATTCACCCGCATCCAGACCCAGGCTGTGGTGTTGCACCAGCAGCTCGCCCTCTTCGCTATGCAGGCCCCATTCGCGGCCTTCAAAGTGGCAAGAGCCCCCTTGCAGCTGGCTGATGAGGGCCTTCAGTTTGGTGCCGTCCCGGCCCAGCTCATCCTCGATAAAGCGGCCAAGGGCCTCGAAGCCGTATTCCATACGGATCTGATGACGGCCTGTGAAGGGGTCGAGTCTGAACTGGTATTCCATGGCACCTCCTGAAGGGGGCGCCATTGTAGACAATAAAAAGCCCCTTTGACGAGAGGGCAGCCTGCCGTCACAGCCAGAGTACGGGCGTAAAAAAACCCCGCCGAAGCGGGGTTTTTAGCACTCATTCCTGACCTTAGACGGCGGTCTGAACTATGACCTCTTCTGCCTTCTTGGTGTACTGAGGCAGCTGGTCGAAGTTCAGGTAGCGGTAGGTGTCGGCGGCGGTGGCGTCCAGCTCGCGGGCGTATTCCAGGTACTCGGCCGGGGTCGGCAGTTTACCCAGGATGGCGGCCACGGCAGCCAGCTCGGCGGAAGCCAGGTAGACGTTGGCGCCCTTACCCAGACGGTTGGGGAAGTTACGGGTGGAGGTGGACACCACTGTGGTGTTGTCGCCTACACGCGCCTGGTTACCCATGCACAGGGAGCAGCCGGGGATCTCGATGCGGGCACCGGAGCGGCCGAAGATGCTGTAGTAGCCTTCTTCGGTCAGCTGGTCGCGGTCCATCTTGGTGGGTGGCGCCACCCAGAGGCGGGTCTTGAGCTGGCCGTTGAACTTCTCGAGCAGCTTACCGGCGGCACGGAAGTGGCCGATGTTGGTCATGCAGGAACCGATGAAGACTTCGTCGATGGCGTCGCCGGTCACGGTGGACAGCAGGCGGGCATCGTCGGGGTCGTTCGGGGCGCAGAGGATCGGCTCTTTGATCTCGTTCAGATCGATCTCGATGATCTCGGCGTACTCGGCGTCCTTGTCGGCTTCCATCAGGTCGGGGCTCGCGATCCAGTCTTCCATGGCGCTGATGCGGCGCTCGATGGTGCGGCGGTCGCCGTAGCCTTCGCTGATCATCCACTTCAGCATCACGATGTTGGACTGCAGGTACTCGATGATCGGCTCTTTATCCAGCTTGATGGTACAGCCGGCAGCGGAACGCTCGGCGGTGGCATCGGCCAGTTCGAACGCTTGCTCTACCTTCAGGGTCGGCAGGCCTTCGATCTCCAGGACGCGGCCGGAGAAGACGTTCTTCTTGCCCTGCTTCTCGACGGTCAGCAGGCCCTTCTGGATGGCGACATAGGGGATGGCATGGACCAGATCACGCAAGGTGATGCCGGGCTGCATTTCGCCCTTGAAGCGAACCAGTACGGACTCGGGCATGTCCAGGGGCATGACGCCGGTAGCGGCGGCGAAGGCCACCAGGCCGGAGCCGGCCGGGAAGGAGATGCCGATGGGGAAGCGGGTGTGGGAGTCACCGCCGGTGCCGACAGTGTCGGGCAGCAGCATGCGGTTCAGCCAGGAGTGGATAACACCGTCGCCGGGGCGCAGGGACACGCCACCACGGTTCATGATGAAGTCGGGCAGGGTGTGGTGGGTCTCGACGTCAACCGGCTTGGGATAAGCGGCGGTGTGGCAGAAGGACTGCATGGTCAGATCGGCGGAAAAGCCCAGGCAGGCCAGGTCTTTCAGTTCGTCACGGGTCATGGGGCCAGTGGTGTCCTGGGAGCCGACGGTGGTCATCTTGGGCTCGCAGTACTGACCGGGACGCACACCTTTGACGCCACAGGCCTTGCCGACCATCTTCTGGGCCAACGTGTAACCCTTGGAAGAATCGGCAACGGCGGCGGGGCGGCGGAACTCGGCGGAGTGACCCAGGCCCAGGGCCTCACGGGCCTTGTCGGTCAGGCCGCGGCCGATGATCAGCGGGATACGGCCGCCGGCGCGGACTTCGTCCAGCAGCACGTCGGTCTTGAGGCCGAACTCGGCCAGCACTTCGTCGGTGCCGTGGCGCTTGATCTTGCCTTCATAGGGGAAGATGTCGATGACATCGCCCATGTTCAGCTTGGACACGTCCACTTCGATGGGAAGGGCGCCGGCATCTTCCATGGTGTTGAAGAAGATGGGGGCGATTTTGCCGCCCAGGCAGACGCCGCCGGCGCGCTTGTTGGGGACAAAGGGGATGTCGTCGCCCATGAACCAGAGCACGGAGTTGGTGGCGGACTTACGGCTGGAGCCGGTGCCCACGACGTCGCCCACGTAGGCCAGGGGGAAGCCCTGCTCCTTGAGCTTGTCGATGGTGGTGATGGGGCCGATTTCGCCGTCTTTGTCCGGGTCGATGCCGGGACGGGCCATCTTCAGCATGGCCAGGGCGTGCAGCGGGATGTCCGGGCGGGACCAGGCGTCCTGGGCCGGGGACAGATCGTCGGTGTTGGTTTCGCCAGGCACCTTGAAGACGGTGACGGTGATCTTGTCGGCGACGCCGTTGCGCGCCTTGAACCACTCGGCCTCGGCCCAGGATTCAACGACCTGTTTGGCGACGGCATTGCCGGCCTTCATCTTCTCGACCACGTCGTGGAAGGCGTCGAACATCAGCAGGGTGTGGGACAGGGCCTTGCCGGCGATGGCGGCCAGGGCGCTGTCGTCCAGCAGTTCGACCAGGGGAGCTATGTTGTAGCCGCCTTGCATGGTGCCCAGCAGCTCAACGGCCTTTTCCTTGGAAACGATGGGGGATTGGGCTTCGCCCTTGGCCACGGCGGCCAGGAAACCGGCTTTGACGTAGGCGGCTTCGTCTACACCCGGGGGAATGCGGTTTTCCAGCAGGTCCAGCAGGAAGGCTTCTTCGCCTGCGGGAGGATTCTTCAGCAAATCAACCAGTTGGGAAACTTGCTCGGCGGAAAGGGGCTTGGGCACCACGCCTTGGGCGGCGCGTTCTTCAACATGCTTGCGATAGGCTTCTAGCACGACTCTATCCTCTTGTGTAACAGGCGTTGGGGGCCTGCCGGTTTATCATTCGGGGCAGCCCCGATGAGGTGCGCCGATTATAGCGATTTTGTGACCAGATTTGAATTTCTACCTCTGCATAAAAAAGCCGCCCAAGGGCGGCTTTTGTCATCAAGTTGCAGGCCGGGGCCCCTTACTTGAGGTTGGCTTCCATCAGATTCAGGATGCGCTGGTATTCGTCCAGCCAGCTGGAGGGCTCACGGAAACCGTGGTGCTCCACCGGGTAGGGCGCCATGCTGAAGTTGTTGGTCTTATGCAGCTCGATGAGGTGCTGCACCATGCGCACCGAATCCTGGAAGAAGACGTTGTCGTCCAGGATGCCGGACATGATCAAGAGCTGGCTCTTGAGGTTCTGGGCATGGTAGATGGGCGAGCTGCGGTGGTAGGCGATGGGATCGTTACCGGGCAGGTTGAGGATGTTGGAGGTGTAGGGGGCGTTGTAGTTGGCCCAGTCCGCCACGGGGCGCAGGGCGGCGCCGGCCTTGAACAGATCAGGGGCCGTGTAGAGGCTCATGAAGGTCAGGAAGCCGCCGTAGGAACCGCCGTAGGTCCCTACCCTGCTCTTGTCCACGCCGTAGTGGCTGGCGATGTAGTTGACGCCGTCCTGCAGATCCTGCACCTCGGGGGTGCCCATCTGGCGATAGATGGCGGTACGCCAGTCGCGGCCGTAGCCCTCTGAGGCCCGGTAGTCCATGTCCATCACCACGTAACCCTTGGTGGTCAGCAGGCTGTTGAACATGAATTCGCGGAAGTAGTCGCTCCAGCCCATGTGCACTTCGTGCAGGTAGCCGGCACCGTGGTTGAACACCACGGCCGGGTAGTGCTTGGCCGGATCGAAGCCCTTGGGCAGGTAGATCTTGGCGTAGATGGGCTGATCGCCGTGGGTGGAGGGCACCGCCACTATCTTGGGGGCCGTCCAGGGCGCCTTGGCGAAGGCATCGGAGACGGTGTGGGTCAGCTGCTTGGGCTCGCCGCCGGCCGTGCTCAGGCTGTAAAGCTCGGGCGGGTTCAGCACCTTGGAGTGGGTCAGCACCAGGGTCTTCTCGTCCGGGCTCAGCACGAAGTCGGTCATGCCGTTAAGGTCAGTCAGGGCCGTCTGCTTGCCGCTGTCGATATCCAGCTTGTAGATCTCGTAGATGCCGGGGTGCTTGACGTTGGCCTTGAAGTAGAAGCTCTTCTGGTCCTTGGACAGCACGGGGGCGTTCACTTCCCAGGCGCCATGGGTGAGCTGGCGGGCCTTGCCGTTCAGGGTCTTGAGGTAGAGGTGGCTGTAGCCGCTCTCCTCGGATTGGTACCAGAGGCTGTCGTTCTTCAGCCAGCCGAAGTCGTTGAACTGGTAGTTGACCCAAGCGTCGTCGTGCAGGCGGTTCTGGGTGCTCAGCTTGCCGCTGGTAAGATCGGCGGTGACCAGCCAGCGGTCCTTGTTGTCTTCGGCCTCGAGCATCAGTGCCAGCTTGCCGCTGTCACTCCACTGGATGGCGGACTGGTTCCAGCTCCAGTCTTCAATCAGGTGTACGGCGCGGGGGCCCTTGAAGTCGTCGACCTTGTAGCCGGCCTTGCGGTTCTCTTCCCGCACCTTGGCCAGGGGATCGGTGTTGATACCGGGCAGGTCGGCCAGCTTCAGCTCGGTCTGCTTGCGGCTCTTGAGGTCGATAAGAGTAAAGGCCTGGGGGTTGGGCTTCCAGTCGGCTACCCGCTGGCGCACTTCGCGAACTTCGATCTCACCGCCGTTGCCCAGGTAGTTGGGCATCACGTCCTTGTCTTCGCGTTCTTTCTGGTCGGCCTCGGTCACCACCACCAGGTGTTCGCCGTCCTTGGACAGGCTCAGCTCCACCAGGCGGCGGCCTTCACCCAGGTAGAAGGGCTGGGGGTTGGCGTCGGGGGTAGCGGCTTGGAGCTGCTCTTCTTCCAGCACCTGGGCCTTCTTCTGGTCCTGCTTCTTGGCCACCCACTTGATCAGCTTGCGCTGCTCGGTGGCCAGGTAGCCCTTGGGCTCATAGTACTTCTCGGGAGCCTTCTTCATCTCCACCTGGGCCAACAGGCGCACCAGGCCGGTATCGGGCTCGACGCTGTAGAGGGCCTGGCCCCGTTGGAAGGCGATGCGGCCGTCATTGAGGAACTGGGGATTGCTGTCGCTGTCGCTGGAACCGGTCAGCTGGCGTACCTGGCCGCTGCGCTCCAGGTAGAGGTTGCCTTCGAAGCTGTAGGCGTAGCGGTCGCCGCTCCAGACACCGCCAGCCACGTGCTGGTAACGGTCCTTGTCGGCCACCTTCTGGAGCTGGCCGCCGTTCAGGGTCATCAGGTCGTAGAGGCTGCTGTTCTCGCGCTGCTGCCAGAAATAGATCTTGCCGTCAGCACCGACGAAAGGCTGCTGGGGGCTGCGGGCTATCCACTGGGGATCGGCCATGATCTGGGCCAGGGTCGGGTGGCCGCTGGCATCAACCTGGGGGGCGGCCGGTACCTGGTAGTCAGGCTTGGCGGCGGGCGCCGGGGTCTGGGCGCTCTGCCCTGTGGTGGCGCAAGCGGCCAGCACCACGGACAGCGCCAGGGGAATAAGGGCTTTTCTCATTGTTCTCTCCCGGGGGACAAATAAAACAGCCTCCCGAGGGAGGCTGTCTGCCTTCAGCTGAAGGCCCTTTTTACCATCTTTTGGCTTACCAGATCTTCACGCGTTTGTCGGGCGCGATATACATCTTGTCGCCTGGCTGGATGTCGAAGGCCTTGTAGAAGGCCGGGACGTTGCCGACGGTGCCGTTGGCGCGGTATTGGCTGGGGCTGTGCGGGTCTGTGTTCAGACGCATGCGCAGGTTGGCTTCGCGGTAGTTGCGGCGCCAGACCTGGGCCCAGCCGATGAAGAAGCGCTGGTCGCCGGTGAAACCGTCGATGACAGGGGCTTCTTTGCCGTTCAGGCTCATCTGGTAGGCCTTGTAGGCCATGGTCAGGCCGCCGAGGTCACCGATGTTTTCACCCAGGGTGAAGTTGCCGTTGACGTGGGCATCGCTGAAGGGGGCGTAGCTGGAGTACTGGGCCGCCAGCTGGCCGGTGCGCTCCTTGAATTTCTTCAGGTCTTCCTTGGTCCACCAGTTGCGCAGGTTGCCGTCGCCGTCGAAGTTGGCGCCAGAGTCGTCGAAGCCGTGGCCGATCTCGTGGCCGATAACGGCACCGATACCACCGTAGTTGACGGCGTCGTCAGCATCCATGTTGAAGAAAGGCGGCTGCAGTATGGCGGCCGGGAAGACGATCTCGTTGGCCAGCGGGTTGTAGTAGGCGTTGATGGTCTGCGGCGTCATGCCCCACTCGCTGCGATCCACAGGCTTGTCCAGCTTGTTGAGCATGTCCTGGTATTCGAAGGCGGCATAACGGCGGAAGTTGCCCACCAGATCGTCAGCCTTGATGGTCAGGCCGTCGTAGGACTTCCACTTGTCGGGATAGCCGACCTTGGGGGTGAACTTGGCCAGCTTGGCCTTGGCGGCTTCCTTGGTCGCGGGGCTCATCCACTCCAGCTCGTCAATGGACTCGCCGTAGGCTTTCAGCAGGTTCTGTACCAGCTTCTCCATGCGGGCTTTGGCTTCGGGCTTGAAGTAACGGGCCACGTATTCCTTGCCCACCATCATGCCCAGCACGCCGTCGGTGGCGTCTACGGCCTGCTTCCAGCGGGGGGATTGCTCTTCGGTACCGGACAGCAGCTTGCCGTGGAAGTCGAAGTGGCGGTCGGCGATGGCCTTGGGCAGCACGTCACCGTAGTTGTCCACCAGGTGGAAGGCCAGGTAGGACTTCCAGGTTTCGACCGGCACCTTGCCGAACAGCTTGCCGAAGTCTTCGAAGTAGGACGGCTGGCCGACGATCACCTCGTGGGCCTTGTCCAGGCCGGAAGCCTGGGCGTACTGGTCGAAGTAGAAGGTCTTGAGGGTCTTGCCCAGTTCGGCGGCAGAGACCTTGTTGTAGGTGGCGTTGGGGTCACGGTTCTTGACCTTGTCCCACTGGGCCTTGGCCAGCTGGGTTTCCAGGGCCAGGATGGACTTGGCGCGCTTCTCGGTGTTGTCGAAGCCGGCGTTCTTCAGCTGGTCGCTGATGTAGCTGACATAGGCGTCGCGGATCTTCTGGTACTTGTCGGACTTGTCCAGGTAGTAGTCACGGTTGGGCAGGCCCAGGCCGCTTTGGTCTACATAGGCGGCGTTCTTCAGGGAGTCCTTGGCGTCGGCACCGACGTAGAAACCGAAGGGCTCGCGCACGCCTTCCAGGGCCAGTTTGCCCATCAGGGCGGAGACGCCGGCCAGGCTGTCCAGATCGCGGATGGCGTTCAGTTCAGGCTCGATGGGGGACAGGCCCAGCTTTTCCACCAGGTCGGTGTTCATGTAGGACTTGTAGAAGTCACCGATCTTCTGGTCGTTGGAACCGTCAGCGGCGCCCTGCTTGGCAGCCGCTTCCTCGATGATGGTCTTCATCGCCTGCTGGCTGTCGTCATAAAGCTTGGAGAAGGAGCCGTAGTTGGACTTGTCGGCTGGGATGGGGGTGTTCTTCAGCCAGGTCCCATCCACGTAGTGGTAGAAGTCATTCTTGGGGGAAACGCTCTTGTCGAAGTTGGCCAGGTCGATACCTGAAACCAGTTGCTTCTGGGCGGGAGCCGCTGCTTGCGGGGCCTGTGCAGTTTCAGTCTGCTGGGCACAGGCACCGAGGCCAAGGCCGAGCGCCACGGCCAAAGCCAGGTGACTCAGTTTTGTCATGTCGTTTTTCCTTGGTGAACTTATCCAATGTCAACGGGCCATGTTACAAAGGCAGGGCAGACCCGCAAAGCATCTCTTCTTTAGCAAATGTTTCAGGATATTGCGCCTTTATTTCAGCCGGCCTGCCGCTGTTGCCAGTCGAGCAGCCAGGCCTGGAAGGGGGCCAGTTCCATGGGTTTGGCGTAGTAGAAGCCCTGCACTCTGTAGCAGCCGAGGGCCAGACAGAGGTCGAGCTGCTCCTCGGTTTCCACCCCTTCGGCCACCACCTTGAGGCCAAGGTTGCGGGCCAAGTCCACCACGGAACGCACTATGGCGGCATCGGCCTCGCTGCCGGTGAGGTCGTGGACGAAGGACTTGTCCACCTTGAGCTCGTTGACGGCGAACTGCTTGAGGTAGGCCAGGGACGAATAGCCGGTGCCGAAATCGTCCACCGCTACCGCCACCCCCAGCTCGCGCAGGGCCGCCAGGTGCTCGCGGGCCGTGCCCACTTCCCGCATCAGGGTGGATTCGGTGATCTCCAGGCACAGCAGGGACGGCCTGAGCCCGGTGCCGGTCAGCACCTCCCTGACCTGGGCCACGAAGTCGTGCTGGCGGAAGTGAGCCGCGGAGATGTTCACGCTCAGGGTCATTGGCTTGGTGCGGCCGGTGTTGATGGCCTTGATATCCTGGGCCGCACGGCGCAGCACCAGATCGTCCACCGCCGCCACCAGGCCGGTGTTCTCCGCCACCTTGATGAAGATGTCGGGGCTGATCAGGCCCTCTGTGGGGTGGCGCCAGCGCACCAGGGCCTCCACCGCCACCACTATCTCCCCTTCCAGCACGTCCACCTGGGGCTGGTAGACCACGAAGAACTCGTCGCGCTCCAGGGCCTGGCGCAGGTCAGATTCGAGCTGGATCAGGCGCATAGCCTCCTGGTTGCGCTCATGGCAGTAGAACTGCATGTTGTTCCGGCCTTCGTCCTTGGCGTGGTACATGGCCATGTCGGCGTTGCGCAGCAGGGCTTCTGGCTGCTTGCCGTCGTCGGGGAAGAGGCTGATGCCGATACTGGTGGACAGGAAGAATTCCCGGCCGTAGATGTTGAAGGGCCTGGCCAGGGCCGCCAGCAAGGCTTCACAGAGGGGGATCAGCTGCTCTGGCTTGTCCACCTCGTGGACTATCACCACGAACTCGTCGCCACCCAGGCGGGCCAGGGTGTCGCGCTCACCCACCACCTGCTGGAGGCGGTTTGCCGCTTCGATGAGCAGGCCATCCCCTACCCTGTGGCCGTAAGTGTCGTTGACCGTCTTGAAGCGGTCGAGATCCATGAACAGCAGGGCCAGGCGCTGCTCCTGGCTCTTGGCCGTCGCCAGGGCCTGGCTGAGGCGCTGCATGAACATGCCGCGGTTGGGCAGGCCGGTCAGGACGTCATAATTGGCCAGGCGGCGCAGCTCGAACTCGGCGGCTTTGCGCTCCGTCATATCCGAGAACACGGCCACCAGGTGGCGGCTGGCGGAAGCGGGATCGTCCATCACGGAGATGTTGAGCCAGAGGGCGCAGTTGCTGCCGTCCTTACGGCGCAGGCTGGTCTCCCCCGTCCAGGCACCGTTCTGCTCCACCTGCTGCCAGACATCGACGTCGAGGAATTCCTCGGGCAGCAGGAAGGCCAGGGGCTTGTCCTGCAGCTCCTCCCGCTCGAAACCGGAGATCCGCTCCACGGCCGGGTTGCCGGACAGGATCGCTTTCTGGGCGTTGAGGATCAGTACCCCTTCGGCGGTGTTCTCGAAGGCGCGGGCATAGAGGGTGACCTCCCCTTCCAGCTGCTTGCGCTCTGTGATGTCCTGGTAAATGCCGGAGATCCGCAGGGCTCGGCCCGTCTCGTCCCTTTCTACGGCCCGGCCTATGACGTGCATCCAGCGGGCCTGGCTACCAATCATGATCCTGTATTCCACGTCGTAGCGGGCAGCACGCCCTTCCAGGTGCTCCATCCAGACCTTGTAGACCCGCTCCCTGTCGTCCGGGTGCAACGGCACCTCGGCGAGGTTGACGTCGACTGTGCCGTCTTCCCTGGCCAGCTCGCTTTCAGGGCGGCTGATGGTGAAACGGTCGGTATCGGCATGCCAGTCCCAACTGTTCGCGTTGGCGCCGAAAATAGCCAAGCGCAGTTGTTGTTCCGACTCGCTGGCCCTCTTGTAGGCCAGGCGCAACCGCTGCTGTTGGCTGCGGCGCAGCTGGGCCACGAACAGGGTCAGCAGCAGCAACGCCAGGCCCAGGGCGCTGAAGAAGAGATAACTGCGGTACCAGGGCGTGGCGATGTCGATCACCAGTTGCTGGGGCTGATCCCGCCAACGGCCGCCCTGGCTGTACCAGAGCTTGATCTGGTGCCGGCCATGGCCCAGGTTGCCCAGCACTATGGGCGCCTCAGACAACAAAGGCACGGCTTCACTGTCGCCGCTCAGCTGGTAACGAAAGCGTGGCAGCCGCTCTGAGGCATAGTTTTGTGAACCGGGTTGGATGCTGATCACCCCGACGTCGGCCGGCAGTTGCGGCAGCTTGTCCGGGTCCCAGTAAAGCAGGCTGCTGCCGTCCGCCAGCCTCGCCTGGACGTAAACGACTCCGCCACCTTCCGATACCACCCTGTGGTGCAGCTGGCCCCAGCCAAAGGCGGCCACCCCTTTGGCGGTACCTACCCAAAGGGTGCCGTCCGGCATCATCTGGGCGGCGCCCTCGTTGAGCTCGTCGTCCGGCAGGCCGTCTTCGTCGAAGTAGGCGTCGACCTGGGGCTTGTCCCCCAGTACCACCCGGATCAAGGTGCTTTGCATGCCGACGTAGAGCTTGTTGCCCTGGCTGCGGATGAAGAACACCGATTGGGAAGGTAGGCCCCAGCGCTGGCTCAGGTTTTCCCAACGGGGCTTAGGTCCGGACAGATCCAGCTGCCAGAGCCCTTCCTTGTCGAAGCCCACCAGCAGGTGCTGGTCATCCAGGGCGTGGATGGCGTTGATCTTGATGCCAGGCAGCTGGGGCTGGCTGACCCAGGCATCGTCCTGGAAACGCAAGAGCCCTGCCCCGCCGGCTGCCCAGAGCCGTTGGCCCTGGCGGGCAAAGACCTTGACCGAGCCCAGGGCCCTGTCTTTGTTGTCTTTGAGCCAGCCTTGGATCTTGTCCCCCTCCAGCCGCACCATGCCGTCGGTGCCGCCGACCATCAGCGCCTCACCGTCCTTCCACATTCCCATGCAGGCACGCCCGACCCAGGGGGTGCCGGTCAGGGGATGGGAAAAGGTTTCGGTATTGGGATCGAAGAGATAGAGACCGCTCCAGCCACAGGTTGCCAACTTACCCTGGAAAGGCTGGACCGCGTAAAAGCCGTCGTTGAGGTTGAAATCGGCGGGCCTGAACAGCTGGTGTTTGTCGCCATCCACCTTTTCCAAACCGGCGTCTGTGGTCAGCCAGAGCAGCCCATTGTCCTGCTTGAGGATGCCCCAGACAGTGTCGGAGGACAGGGCGGGATTGGAGTGGCGGCTATAGGCCACAAGGGGAGGGGTGGCCTTGGGCACCAAGGCCAGCACCCCTTCACCCAAGGCGCCGCCCCAGACCAGGCCGTTGCGGTCCACCATGATGGGGATCAGGCCTTCTATCTGGGTCTTGCTTTGAATGGTGTCGGTGTAGTCGATCAGGGAATTGTCGGCAGGCCGGTAATACTGGATGCCGTAGCGACCCGTGATATAGAAGCCCCCCTTGTCATCTTCGGCCATCTCGCGGAAGTAATGCCCAAGGAGCTGCGATTCTATCCCCCATCCCAGGCCCTGGTGGGCCAGCCGGAAGAGCCCTTTCTCGCTGGTGATCCAGAGCTGCTGCTGGCTGTCGACATAGAGGGCCTTGGACGCGCCGTACTGGGCTTTGCGCCAGGGGATAGTCACCTGGCTGCCGCTGGCCGGGTCGAATACCAGCAGTTGGCCTTCCGAGAGCAGGTAAAGCAACCGCTCACCGGCGGCCAGCACCTTCCAGCCTTCCTTGCTGTTGATGCGATTGTCCTTGTGGAGCTGGCCACCCTGCCAATAGGCCAGAGAGTGTGACCCCAGCAGCAGCCAGAGCTTGCCTTGCAGCAAGCGCCCGTCCCTCACACCGCCCGGTATCAGCAAGGGTTGCGTCTTGCTGCTGGTCAGCAACTGCACCCCCTGGTCCCTGGACCATCTCAGCAGGGCATTGGAGGTACCTATATAGAAGGCGTCACCGTCAGGGACAAGGGTGGACACGTTTTGGTCCACCCCATCGGGGAAAGGCACCACCAGCGCCTTGGACTGGGTCAGGCGATAGAGGCCATCATCGGAGGCCGCCCAGACGTTGCCCTGGGCGTCTTCCATCAGCGTACTGATCCACCCGTTCGGCAAGCCTTGCTGAGCAGTCCACTGGCGTAATACCACATCGTTGCTTATAGCCTGGACAGCGGTACTGAACACCAGCGCCAAACCGAATAGCCATCGCCACATCTTTGGGGGCCCTATGGGGGCAGAAGCATAGGAAAAGTTTACCATTCTTTGTAACCAAACATTAGGCCACAAGTAAGCCAAAGGCATCGAGAAGGTCACAAAAGAGTAAAGGCGACATTCAAAAGTCAGCCCCCAGCGAGAAGTAGAAGCTGGACTCGTTCTCGGAGTTGCGCCCGAAGGACAAGAACAGCGGCCCTATTGGGCTGTCCACCCCGGCATAGAGGCTGCCTGCCTTGATGAGATCCCCAAAGCTGACGTCCGCCCGGCGATCCCAGACATTGCCCGCTTCCAGGGTCATGCCCAGGTAGACGGGGCTCTTGAAGAAGCCGAAGTCGTTTTCGAACAACCGGTAGCTGTAGTCCAGGGACGCAAAACGCATGTGCTTGCCGGACAGGGTCAGGCGGCCAAAGCCGGAGAGATTGCGAAAGCCCCCCAGCTCGAAGCTGTCCAGGGGCTGGGCCTGGTCGTTGAGGTAGGAGCCGGCCTTGAGGGTCAAGGCCAGGGCATGGTCGCCGCCGGACAGGGCCAGTCGCCACTTGCCAAGGTAATAGCTGTTGGTACTGCTACTGCCAAGCAGCTGGTCCCGGCTGCGGCGCAGCTCCAGGGCCCAGCGCTGACCCTGGCGGGGAAAATCGCGGCTGTCCAGAGTGTCGTGTTCCCACAGCAGGAAAGGCCCACTCTGGCGGTAATTGAGGTTACGGCTGCCCAACAGCGGCGGCAGGAAGAGGCCATTGTCGTCGTGTAGGCCACCGTCCACGTAGCGCCAGCCCAGTTGCAGCACCGACCAGCGGCTGAAGTTGGTGCCCAGGGCCAGCTTGTAGGTGATGCCGCTCCTGTCCAGTTCGACAATGGTGGACAGCGCCTTGCTGATGTCCCGCACCGGCTGCTTGCGGTACTCGATGTTGGCCAGGCTGAAAAAGTCCTGGTCGGCGTCAAAGGGCCAGTAGAGCTCTGTCATGGCCCGCTTCACCAGGCCCAGCTCCAACTCGTTGTGCCACTCGGCGCCATAGGAAGAGAGTTGGGTGCGACTGTAGGAGGCCCCCAGCTGGTAATTGGAGGTGTCTGTGAAGTTGTCTTCCACAGCGACCCGGAAGTTGAGGTAGCCCGGCCCCCAGGAGCGCTGCCTGGCCCGAACCTTGAGCACCTCTTGGCCGCCCTGCTCTTGCAGCTCGTAATCCACCCGCTCGAACAGCTCTGTGGCGTAGAGGCGCTGGACGCCCTTGTCTATCTTGTGCTGGTCGAAGCGGTCGCCGGCCTTGACCCCCAGTTGCTCCCTGACCCAGCGCGGGTCCAGATCGCCGTCACTGTCGATATCCACGGCATCGATGCGCAACCGCTGCGGCGCCAGGCGGTGCTGTTGGCGCCAGCTGGCGTACTGGGCCGGCGGCAGAGCCAGGGCCCTGAGCCTCGGCAGCAATGCCCTGGCCGCGGCTTCCCCGGCCGCCATGGCGCTGCCCACCTGGGCAAAATCCAGCATGGATACCGACGCCAGTTCGGGCTTGATGAGGATGTCCTTGGCGCCCAGCAGGGCTGTCTGGCGGTCCATGTTGTCCCTGACCAGGAAACGGGACAGCTGATCCATGATGGCCAGGGCCGAATCCAGCTCCTTGCGGTCTCTGAATGGGGAATTGACGTCCACGGCGATGACGATGTCGGCCCCGAGGGCCTTGGCCAGGTCCACCGGCATGTTGTTGACCACGCCGCCGTCCACCAGCAGCAGGCCGTCCCGCTCCACAGGCCGCACTATGCCGGGCACAGCCATGGAGGCCTGCAGGGCCTGGGCCAGGTTGCCCTTGTCCATGACCACGGCCTGGTGGGTCTCGATGTTGGTGGCGACGCAGCGGAAGGGAATGGGGAGATCGTCGAAACTGCCAAGGTCGGGCAGATCCCCCAGGCTCTGGCGGATCAGGGAGATCATGGCCTGGCCCTGCAAGAGGCCCTTGGGCAGCTTGATCTGCCCCTGGTCGCTGAGCCCCAGGTTGACCCCCAGTTGGAAGCGGTCCCGCTGTTCCTTCTTGCGCAGGCTCTGGGCGCCGCGCTCCGGCCTTTCGCGGTAACCGCTGTTCCAGTCCAGGTGTTGCATCAGGGCCGCTATCTGGTCGGCATCCTTGCCCGACGCATAGAGGCCCCCGACAAAGGCGCCCATGGAAGTACCCGTCACCAGGTCGACCGGGATACGGTGCTCCTCCAGTACCTTGAGCACCCCTACGTGGGCGGCACCTCTGGCACCGCCACCGGCCAGCACCAGGGCGATTTTCGGCCTGGTCTCCCCGCTGGCAGGGGCCTGGGCCAAACACAGCAGGGGCAGTAGGCAGAGCAGCAACAGACGGTACATGGCGTTATTCCCTTCAACGGCACTCCGTCAGGGTAGTGAGCACCACCGGGAAAACCAAGCCCTCAGCCCAGGCTTTGGCGGCAGTCTTCTTGCAGGGCGTCCAGCCACTCGTAGCGCTTGCGGTACTGGCTGCGTTTCTTGCTTGCCACTTCTTCCAGGGGCTTGCGGGGCACCACCAGCGGCAATTGCCACAGCCTGGCTTCCAGGGCTTCGCCGCCGTATTCCGCCCAGAGGCTGTCGTAGTCGGTCTTCAGCTTCTGCTTGCGGCGGTAGCGCCGGCTGGCAAAGACATGGCCTTCGTTGGACACCGCATGGATGAAGTCGCAGCCCCAGGCCTGGGCCAGGATGCTCAGCAGCTGCACCATCAGCGCCTTGGGCCTCACCCCGTGGCAGTGGCGGGTGACGTCACGGATATAGGCCTCGTCCAGAGCGCTGCCCCGCACCGGCCCCTGCAGGCCGCCCACCAGCAGGCCAGTCCGGCCCTGCTCGTCTTCTCCCAGGATAAAGGTAGAGGAATAAAAGACCTCTCCCTCCACCACCAGGGTCAACGTCAGCTCACCCTCCCGCTGGAAGCTGCTGAGGTATTGCAGGCGCACCTCAAGAGGCCTTCCGTCCGGCCCCTCGATGCTGGCCAGGGTGACACCGTCCTTGAGGAAGGCGGTCAGCTGGGCGCTGTCCCAGTGCTGGGCCAGCAGCCGGTAATGGCTCGCCAACCGGGCAAAGCGCCTTCCCGGGCTCAGGCCCCGCATCAGGTAGGGGCGGAACGCCTTCTCCACCGTCTTGGGGTGGAACTGCAACACGGGCTGGAAGTGCGGCGAGTTCGAAAGCGCCAGGGTCTGACGATAGGCGCGGCCAAACACCAAGCTACGGCCACAAAAAAGGAGCCGTTTCTTGAATGCGTAGAATGTGGTGCCAGGGTAGATCAGCCTGGCCAGGGCGGAACGCCCCGAAAATTGGGATAAGTACTGCATCGGCGAAGAGTAAAATTCCATTTTTAACGAAACATTAATTCGGCATGACTTTACCACGGCCAGCCGTTCGGCGCTCTGCCAGAGCACCTACGCCGCGCTCTGCATCAGGGGGAGGCGAATTGCATCAACAGCAGGTATAATGCCGCCCCGCAACCGTTTTCCATCGACATCAAACTGCCGGAGTTGCTATGAAAGTCGCTATCGTGATGGGGTCCCGTTCCGACTGGGAAACCATGAAGGGAGCATCCGAAGTCCTCGACAGCCTGGGCGTCACCCACCACGTGGAAGTGGTGTCAGCCCACCGAACCCCGGAGAAGCTGGTGGATTTCGCCAAGTCCGCCAAGGATAAGGGCTTTCACGTCATCATCGGCGGGGCCGGCGGCGCCGCCCACCTGCCCGGCATGATAGCCTCGATGACCCCGTTGCCGGTACTGGGTGTGCCCGTGCAGAGCAAGGCCCTGAACGGCATGGACAGCCTGCTGTCCATAGTGCAGATGCCCAAGGGCATCGCCGTCGGCACCCTGGCCATAGGCGCCGCCGGCGCCGCCAACGCTGGCCTGCTGGCCGCCCAGATAGTGGCCCTGCACGACAAGGCCGTGGCCGAGAAGCTCGATGCCTTCCGCACCGCCCAGACCGACACCGTGCTGGCCAACCCGGATCCGAGGCTGCCCGCATGAGGGGCCTGGTCCTCGGCGCCGGCCAGCTGGGCGCCATGATGGGCGAGGTGGCCAGCCGCCTCGGCGTCGAGCTGTGGCGCTACTGCCCCGACACCCACCGCTATTTCTTCGGCACCGAGATGGACAGCTGCGGTGACAAGGGCCCCGACGGCTTCGACTGGGTGACCGCCGAGCGCGAGCTGCTGCCCCAGACCCCCTTCCACGGCGAGCTGCTGAACCTCTCCACCTACCAGTTGGTGAGCGATCGCCTGCCCCAGAAAAAGCTCTACGACGAGCTGGATCTCCCCACAGCCCCCTGGGGGGAGCTGAAGAAGGGCGACAGCGCAGACGCCCTGCTGGCCAAGATAGGCACTTCCCTGGTGGTCAAGGCCCGCCAGGGCGGCTATGACGGCAAGGGCCAGTGGCGGGTCAAGGAGCCGGGCTTCGTCAGTGAAGCCGACTGCATCGCCGAGGCCATGATCCCCTTCCAGCGGGAAGTGTCCCTGGTGGGCGTGCGGGCCAAAGACGGCCGCAAGCTCTTCTACCCCCTGGTGGAGAACTTCCACAAGGACGGCATACTGGTGGAGACCAAGGCCCCGGCCCCCGACATGCACCAGTGGCAGGGCGAAGCCGAGCGCATCCTCGGCGCCCTGATGGACCACCTGGGCTACGTAGGGGTGATGGCGGTGGAGCTGTTCGACTGCGGCGACAAGCTGCTGATCAACGAGATGGCCCCCCGCGTCCACAACTCAGGACACTGGACCCAGGACGGCGCCAACATCTGCCAGTTCGAGCTGCACCTGAGGGCCGTGGCCGGCCTGCCGCTGCCGGCCGAGCTCTTGTGGCGTCCCACCATCATGGACAACCTCATCGGCGTCGCCTTCGATCCGAATTGGCTGGCCGGTGAAGGCAAGGTCCATTGGTACAACAAGGAACCCAGGCCGGGACGTAAGGTCGGCCATATCAACCGCTGGCTCTAGGGAAAGCGGCTGCACTTGCTGATACGGTTCAAAGAGCCCCGCTTACGGGGCTTTTCCTTTTCTGGCCCAGTCAGCACTTTCTGCTCCAAGCGCCAGGCAATAAAAAAGCCCGCCATTCGGCGGGCTTTTTCGCGCCAGAAGAAGCTTACTTCTTCTTGGCCTTGGGGTTCGGCAAGTCGGTGATGGACCCTTCGTACACCTCGGCAGCCAGGCCCACGGACTCGTGCAGGGTCGGGTGGGCATGGATGGTCAGGGCCAGATCTTCGGCGTCGCAACCCATCTCGATGGCCAGGCCGATCTCACCCAGCAGCTCGCCGGCGTTGGAGCCGACGGTGGCGCCGCCCAGGATGCGGTGGGTCTTCTTGTCGAAGATCAGCTTGGTCATGCCGTCGGAAGTGTCGGAGGCGATGGCACGGCCGCTGGCAGCCCAGGGGAAGTTGGCGGTTTCAACTTCGATGCCCTTCTCCTTGGCTTCCTTCTCGGTCAGGCCAACCCAGGCCAGTTCCGGATCGGTGTAGGCGATGGAGGGGATGACCTTGGGATCGAAGTAGTGCTTGAGGCCGGAGGCCACTTCGGCGGCCACGTGGCCTTCGTGCACACCCTTGTGGGCCAGCATGGGCTGACCGACAACGTCGCCGATGGCGAAGATGTGGGGCACGTTGGTGCGCATCTGCTTGTCGACGTTGATGAAGCCACGCTCGTCGACGTTGACGCCGGCCTTGTCGGCATCGATCAGCTTGCCGTTGGGGGTACGGCCGATGGCCACCAGCACGGCGTCGTAACGGACAGGCTCAGCCGGGGCGTTCTTGCCTTCCATGGTGACGTAGATGCCGTCTTCCTTGGCTTCGACGGCGGTCACCTTGGTTTCCAGCATCAGCTTCATCTTCTTGGAGATGCGCTTGGTGAAGATGCGGATCATGTCCTTGTCGGCGGCGGGGACCAGCTGGTCGAACATTTCAACCACTTCGATCTCGGAACCCAGGGCCTTGTAGACGGTACCCATCTCCAGGCCGATGATGCCGCCACCCATGACCAGCATCTTCTTGGGCACGAAGCGCATTTCCAGGGCGCCGGTGCTGTCCCAGATACGCTCGTCCTGGGGGATGAAGGGCAGGTTGATGGGGCGGGAGCCGGCGGCGATGATGGCCTGGTCGAAGGTGACGGTGGTCTTGCCTTCGGCACCTTCCACTTCGATGCTGTTGGGGCCGGTGAACTTGCCGTAGCCGTTGACCACTTTCACCTTACGCATCTTGGCCATACCGGCCAGGCCGCCGGTCAGCTGGCCGATAACCTTTTCTTTGTGAGCGCGGAGCTTGTCCAGGTCGACCTGGGGGGCACCGAAGGTCACACCGTGGCTTTCCATGGTGCTGGCTTCGTCGATGACCTTGGCCACGTGCAGCAGGGCCTTGGAGGGGATGCAGCCCACGTTCAGGCAGACGCCGCCCAGGGTGCTGTAACGCTCGATGATCACGGTTTCCAGACCGAGATCGGCGGCACGGAAAGCAGCGGAGTAGCCCGCCGGACCTGAACCCAGCACAACCAGTTGTGCCTTGATTTCGTTGCTCATTGCTTAACCTCGTTATTCTTTGGCGCGATGCCGCTCCTGTAGGGCACCGCAAGTGTAACTGCATAAAAAGGAGGGGGCAAAGCCCCCCCATTGTTTAAAGAATGAGTTGACGCAGGTCACCCAGAATATCGGACAGGGTGGTGACGAAGCGGGCACCGTCGGCACCGTCTATGACGCGGTGGTCATAGGACAGGGCCAGGGGCACCATCAGGCGGGCTTCGAAGTCCTTGCCGTTCCACTTGGGTTTGAAGTCGGACTTGGACACACCCAGGATAGCCACGTCAGGGGCGTTGACTATGGGGGTGAACTGGGTACCACCGATGCCGCCCAGGCTGGAGATGGTGAAGCTCGACCCCTGCATGTCGGCCGCGGTCAGCTTGCCGGCGCGGGCCTTGGCGGAGATCTCGCCCAGCTCCTTGGACAGCTCGTAGATGCCCTTCTTGTTCACGTCGCGCACCACGGGCACCACCAGGCCGTTGGGGGTGTCCACGGCGATGCCGATGTGGACGAACTTCTTCATCACCAGGGACTCGCCGTCCTCGCCGATGGAGCAGTTGAACTTGGGATGGAGCTCCAGGGCCTTGGCCGCCGCCTTCATGATGAACACCAGCGGGGAGATCTTGAAGCCCAGCTGCTGCTTGGTGGCGACGTCGTTCTGGCTCTTGCGGAAGGCTTCCAGCTCGGTGATGTCCGCCTCGTCAAACTGGGTGACGTGGGGGATCTGGACCCAGTTGCGGTGCAGGTTGGGGCCGGAGATCTTCTGGATGCGGCTCATCTTGACCACTTCCACTTCCCCGAACTTGCTCCAGTCGACCTTGGGCCAGTCGATGACGGAGACGTTACCGCCGCCGCTGGTGGCACCGGCGGCCGCCTTGGGCCTGGCCAGCTCGGCCTTCACATAGGCCTGGACGTCTTCCTTGAGGATACGGCCCTTACGGCCAGTACCGGAAACCAGGCTCAGATCGACGCCGAACTCACGGCCCAGACGGCGCACCGAGGGGCTGGCGTGGACCTTGCCGCTGGGCTCGCGGACCCCGGCAGAGGGATGGTGCGGTACCGGCGGCGGCTTGGCGGCGCTCGCAGAGGCGGCCACGGGGGCGGCGCTGGGCGCGGCGGCAGGCGCAGCGGCCTGGGGCGCAGGGGCCGCTTCAACGGTTTCAATACGGGCGATCAGGGTGCCTTCGCTGATGGCGTCACCAGTCTTGACCAGCACTTCGATGACGGTGCCGGCAAAAGGTGCCGGGACTTCCATGGCGGCCTTGTCGCCTTCCACGGAGATCAGGCCCTGCTCGGCCTCCACCACATCACCCACGGCCACCAGGATCTCCACCACCTGCACTTCGCCGCCGGCGTCGGGCAGGGTGACGTCCTTGACCGCCTTGGCGGCAGGCGCGGCAGCGACGGGGGCTACGGTCTCAACGGCGGCGCTGGCGGCCGGAGCAGCAGCGACCGCTCCCGTTTCGATGACGGCGATCAGGCTGCCTTCGGAGACCTTGTCACCGGTCTTGACCTTGATCTCGACGATCTTGCCGGCCAGGGGGCTGGGCACTTCCATGGCGGCCTTGTCGCCTTCCACGGACACCAGGCCCTGCTCGGCCTCGACCATGTCGCCTACGGCCACCAGTATCTCCACCACTTCCACTTCGCCACCGGCGTCGGGCAGCAGCACTTCCTGGCGGGCGCCGGCGGCGGCAGGTGCAGGGGCGGCTTCTACCTGGGCAGCAGGGGCCACGGGTGCAGCTTCGGCTGCGCCCGCAGCCGCACCTTCGGCCGAACCCACTTCGATGGAGCCGATCACGTCGCCGGTGCTGACCTTGTCACCCACCTTGACGCTCAGGCTCTTGATGGTGCCGGCGAAGGGGGCCGGCACTTCCATGGCGGCCTTGTCCCCTTCCACGGAGATCAGGCCCTGTTCTTCTTCTACGCTGTCGCCCACGGCCACCAGCAGCTCAGTGACATCCACAGCGTCGCTGCCGATATCGGGCACGATCAGATCACGAGTCTCTGCCATTGCTCTTTCCTTACGCGTACAGCGGGTTCAGTTTGTCGGCGTCGATACCGAAGCGGGCAATGGCCTCGGCCACCAGCTTCTTGTCGACCTTGCCGGCCTTGGCCAGTTCGAAGAGCGCGGCCACCACCACGTAGTGGGCGTTGACTTCGAAGTGACGGCGCAGGTTGTCGCGGCTGTCGGAGCGGCCGAAACCGTCTGTGCCCAGTACGCGGTAGGGGCCGGGCACGAAGGCGCGGACCTGATCGGCGTAGAGCTTCATGTAGTCGGTGACGGCGACGGCCGGCACGTCCTTGGCAAGGGCGCTGGTGATGAAGGGCACCTGCTCGGCGGCTTCGGGGTGCAGCATGTTGTGGCGCTCGGCGGCCAGGCCGTCACGGGCCAGCTCGTTGAAGCTGGTCACGGAGAAGACGTCCACGTCCACGCCGAAGTCGTTGGCCAGGATCTGGGCCGCCTCGCGGGCCTGCAGCAGTATGGTGCCGGAGCCCATCAGCTGAACCTGGGCCTTGCCCTTGCCTTTGACGGTCTCGAGCTTGTAGATACCCTTGCGGATACCTTCCTCGGCGCCTTCCGGCATGGCCGGGTGGTGATAGGACTCGTTCATCACCGTCAGGTAGTAGTAGATGTTTTCCTGCTCGGGACCGTACATGCGGCGGATGCCGTCCTGCACTATGACAGCCACTTCGTAACCGTAGGTGGGGTCATAGGTGATGCAGTTGGGGATGGTGCCGGCCAGGATATGGCTGTGACCGTCTTCGTGCTGCAGGCCTTCACCGTTGAGGGTGGTACGGCCGGCGGTGCCGCCGATCAGGAAACCGCGCGCCTGCTGGTCGCCCGCGGCCCAGGCCATGTCGCCCACGCGCTGGAAGCCGAACATGGAGTAGTAGACGTAGAAGGGGATCATCGGCTCGTTGTTGGTGCTGTAGCTGGTAGCGGCAGCAACCCAGTCGGACATGGCGCCCAGCTCGTTGATACCTTCCTGCAGCACCTGGCCCTGCTTGTCTTCCTTGTAGTAGGCGACTTGGTCGGCGTCCTGCGGGGTGTATTTCTGGCCTTCACGGCTGTAGATACCCACCTGGCGGAACAGGCCTTCCATACCGAAGGTACGGGCCTCGTCGGGGATGATCGGCACTATGCGCTTGCCAAGGCTCTTGTCCTTGAGCAGGTTGGTCAGTACCCGCACGAAGGCCAGAGTGGTGGAGATCTCGCGATCACCGCTGCCCTTGAGCACGGCGTCGAAGGCCTCGACGGCCGGGATATCCAGTTCACCGTTGAAACGCACCTGGCGGCGCGGCATGAAGCCGTGCAGCGCCTCGCGGCGGGCCTTGAGGTACTTGACCTCTTCGGAGTCCTCACCGGGATGGTAGTAAGGCAGGTCGGCCAGCTTGTCGTCGCTGATCGGGATGTTGAAGCGGTCACGGAAGTACTTGATGGCCTCGATGTCCATCTTCTTGACCTGGTGGGCAATGTTCTTGCCTTCACCGGCGTCGCCCATGCCGTAACCCTTGACGGTCTTGGCCAGGATGACGGTGGGGCGGCCCTTGGTGTTCACGGCGCGATGGTAGGCGGCGTACACCTTGTAGGGATCGTGGCCACCACGGTTGAGGCGCCAGATGTCATCGTCGGACATGTTGGCGACCATTTCCTTGGTCTCGGGGTACTTGCCGAAGAAGTTGTCACGGGTGTACTTGCCACCCTTGGCCTTGCAGTTCTGGTACTCGCCGTCGACGGTCTCTTCCATCAGCTGCAGCAGCTTGCCGGAGGTGTCGCGGGCCAGCAGCGGATCCCAGTAGCGGCCCCAGATCACCTTCAGCACTTCCCAGCCGGCGCCGCGGAAGGTGCCTTCCAGTTCCTGGATGATCTTGGAGTTGCCGCGGACGGGGCCGTCCAGGCGCTGCAGGTTGCAGTTGATGATGAAGGTCAGGTTGTCCAGCTTCTCGCGGGAGGCCATGGCGATGGCGCCCAGGGCTTCCGGCTCGTCACACTCACCGTCCCCCAGGAAGCAGTAGACGCGCTGCTCGGAGCAATCCTTGATGCCGCGGTCGGTCAGGTACTTGAGGAAACGCGCCTGATAGATGGCGGCGATGGGGCCCAGGCCCATGGACACGGTGGGGAACTGCCAGTAGTCCGGCATCAGCTTGGGGTGCGGATAGGAGGACAGGCCCTTGCCGTCCACCTCCTGGCGGAAGCTGTCGAGATCGGCTTCGCTGAAGCGGCCTTCCAGGAAGGAGCGGGCATAGATGCCGGGGGAAATATGGCCCTGGAAGTAGATCAGGTCGCCGCCGTCTTTTTCGTTGGGGGCGCGGAAGAAGTGGTTGAAGCCCACGTCATAGAGGGTGGCGCTGGAGGCAAAAGAGGAGATATGGCCACCCAGCTCCAGGTTCTTCTTGGAACCGCGCAGCACCATGGCCAGGGCGTTCCAACGAATGATGGAGCGGATGCGGCGTTCCATGCCTTGGTCGCCCGGCATTTCCGGTTCCTGGCCAGCAGGAATGGTATTCACATAGGCGGTGGTGGCATCGAAAGGCAGGTGAGCGCCGTTACGACGAGCCTGATCGGTCAGGGATTCCAGCAGGAAGTGGGCACGTTCGGCACCTTCTTCATCCATGACGGCCTGGAGGGCGTCCAGCCATTCACGGGTTTCCTGCGGGTCCACGTCATGCATAACCTTCTCTGACATGGCTTTTTCCTTATCTTGCTCTGTTTGTGATTAAAGGGATCCGTCTGCGCTCTAAACCATAGACTAGGTTTTGTTGCCAGACGGCTTGCTTTGCAAACGCCGCAAAGACCGCTGCAGGCGGCTCTGTTCCCGGCGGATATCCAACAAGGTTTCTTCCAGGTAGGCCAGGTGCTGCTCACAGGCAACCCTGGCATCCTGGGGTTTGCCGGAGACGATACACTCCAGCAAATGCTTGCGATGCTGCCCTACCCGCTCCGGCGCGCTAGAGCGCTGGTACAGCATCTCCAGGTTTTGTTGCACGTTTTGGATGAGCAGCGGTTTCATGACCCTGAACAGGTGCAGTATCACCACGTTGTGGCTGGCCTGGGCCACCAGCTCGTGGAAACGGGTGATGGCCTTGGCTTCCAGGGGCAGATCATCTGTGCTGTGGGCCTTCTCCACGTCCACGTAGGCGGTGCGGATCTCGGCAAAATCGGCCTCTGTGCCGCGCAGGGCGGCATAGTAGGCGGCCATGGCTTCCAGGGCGTAGCGGAACTCCAGCAGATCCAGCTGGCCCTCGGAATGGTGGGTCAACATCTCGAACAGGGGATTGGCCAGCTCGCCGTAGATGTCCTGGCTGACATAGGTGCCGCCGCCCTGGCGGCGCACCAGCAAGCCCTTGGCTTCCAGCTTCTGGATGGCTTCCCTGACCGAGGGGCGGGACACCTCGAACTGGGTAGCCAGCTCCCGCTCCGGCGGCAGCTTCTGCCCGGGAGCCAGGGTGCCCTCGAGGATCAGGGTTTCCAATTGTTCCTGAATGACATCCGCCAATCGCGGTTGTCTTATCCGTTGGTAACCAGCCATGGTGTCAATTGGTAAGACCAATAGCGTAAAAAGTGCCCACACCTTAGCAAAAGCCAAAGGGGCTGTCCATTAGCCCAAGGTAGATAGGCGTATCGCCCGGCTGTGAAGCCGGGCTGACGGGGCTTTAAATTGGTCAGACCAGGAGGCCGAAGAGGATAAGGGCGGCCACCAGGGCCAGGAAGAAGAGCAGGTTGCGCTTGGCCAGGGCCACCATGTAGAGGGAGGGCTTTTCCGAACAGGGGTCGGAACAGTCCACTTCCTCTGCGGCCATGGCCACCTCCCCCAGGTAGTCTTCGTTGTCGTTGGGGTGGCGCAGCAGCCCCTCCAAGTATTTGGGCATGGCCCTTGAGTAGTGGCCGACAAAGGCAAAACCCAGGGCAGTGAAGCGCACCGGCAGCCAGTCCACCAGCTTGATGAGTTTACGGGCCTCGGCCACTTCCTGCTCGTGCCAGTAGCGGAGCAGCCCATAGGCCAGGGCCGGCCCCACGCCCCCCACCACATAGAAGAAGAGTACGGCACAGTAGTGGCGGTAGTTGGCCCAGAGCAGGGCCATCAGGGTACGCTCGCGGCCGCTGTACTGGGCCGAGGTCAGGGGCTGCTCCAGGCATTCGGAGCAGATATCCGCCGCTTCCAGGTCGCCCCGGGTGAAGGCGTTGAGCATGCGCCTGTATTGCTGGCGGATCTCGGTGCTGTCGAGGCAGACCCAGAGCAGCAACACCCCTATGGGCCAGGCCAGAATGCCGGGCAGGGCCAGCAAAATGGCGTCCAGCACCAAAGCCAGGGCAATGAGCATCGCCAACAGTACGGGCCAGGCAAAGGCCGGACGCTGTACCTGGGGCGGCAGCTTGGCCAGCAAGTTATCCAGTTGCCAGGCGGGGGACAGCATGGTGACCCTGTCCAGGGCGAGCAGGACCAGCAGGGTGAGCAGCATCATGGGCGAGACTCCAGTTCTCGATAATAGGTGAGCCAGTCGAACAAGGGACCGGGATCGCTTTTCCTGAAGGGGGCTATGGTTTCATGGGCCGTGACCTGCCCTGGTCCGATCTCGCTGTGCTCAAACAGCCAGCCGCTCAGCCCAGCCAAGGCCCGGTACTGCTCGGCGGTAAAGGGCAGGTGGTCGGCCCCTTCCAGTTCGACGCCGACACTGTAGTCATTGAGGCGCTCACGGCCCTGAAAATAGGAAAGGCCGGCATGCCAGGCCCGCTTGGACAGGGGCACGAACTGGGTGATGGCGCCGCTACGCTCGATAAGGAAATGGGCCGACACCCGCACGCCATTGAGGCGTTCGAACCAGGGGTGGCAGGTGCTATCCAGGGAGCCAGCAAAAAAACGCTGGATATGGCCGGCCCCAAAGGCGTTGGGGGGCAGGCTGATGTTGTGCAGCACAAGCAGATCGGCGGCTGCCCCGGCAGGCCTGTCGTCCTGGTGGGGGCTTGGTTGCCTAACGGCCTTGGGGTACCAGTCGCTGCTCATGGGAGACTCCAAGCTATCTTGGCCCAATGTAGCATAGCAACTGCTTGAAAATAAGCCGATTACTCGAACTCGTCCGGCTCGGAGGGGGATTCTTCCTCGGCAGGTATGGCACGCTCTCCAGAGGCCCATTCACCCAGATCGATCAACTGGCATCGCTTGGAACAGAAAGGCCTGAAGGGGCTCTTTTCTGACCACTCGACGTCCTTGCCACAGATGGGACACTTGATTACCAAAACGCTCTCCTACTGCCAACTGCAATGACAAAGTGTCAGGGGCAGATCCTCGGCCAGGGCCCTGGACTCACCGTCGTCGCCCAGCTTCATCAGCCTTACCGTGTAGCGGCCCCTGCTTCCGGAGACGCTAGGGTAGATGTCCTGAGGCAGGCCGGCAAGCTGCAGCAGCACCAGATGTTCACTGCTGGCCTGGAAAAAGCCGTTGCGGGCCACCACCTCTTCCTCTCGCCCTCCTTCCCTGACCAGATGTAGGAAGAGGCCCAAGGCGCGGGCAAAAGGCTCAACCTTGTCCAGCCAAGCCGCAACGTCTGCCTGGCGCAACACGGCACTGCGCTGCTGCCAGCAGCAGAGTTGGGGCAGGTCAAAGGGGGCATCGCCACCGGCCACGCTGAAACGGGCCCTCAAGCCCATCAACAGGGGATCATCCCGCCAGGACGGCGGCAAGCGCGCTTGGCCCAGCAGCCATTGGCGGTGACACTGCAACTCTTGACTGAGGCCCGTCAGACGCTCGGCATCGACCCCAGGCAAAGCAGCCCAACGGTTCAGTTGTTCAGTAACCCTTTCAAGATCCTTGATGAGATCGGCCTTGATGTCGCCCCGTTCCAATACGTCCAGGAGATCGAAAAGGGCGGTAAAGAAGGGCCACTCGGCATTGTCGGCCGCCTTGAACAGGCGCCGCAGCAGGTAGTCCAGCCTCAGGTAGGCGCGAAACTTCTCGGAAAGGGGAAACTCGAACTGGCGTTCCATGAATAAGGCATTATGAAAAAGGTCGGATTAATCATAGCCTTTTTTGCTGGGCCATCGACAGGTATTGGCGATGTAGAAGCTGAACTTGCGCTTTCAACTGGACCAGATCGCCGCTGTTGTCCAACACCTGGGTGGCGTGCTTGAGGCGTTCGTTCCTCTCCAACTGGCGGGCCATGATGGCCTCGGCGTCCGCCGTCTTGTCACGGGCCAAGACCCGCTGACGCTGCAACTCGGGAGAAGCGTCCACCACCAGCACCTGGTCACAGTCCTGGTAGAGACCGTTTTCGATCAGCAGCGGCACAACCCAGAGCACATAGGGGCTTTGGGCAGCACCCAACTGGTGGGCCATCTCCTCGCGGATCAGGGGATGCAGCAGGGCGTTGAGCCAGAGCCGTTCACTCTCATTACTGAACACCAATTGGCGTAGAGCGGCCCTGTCGAGGTGGCCGTCAGCCTGCAATACACGGGTGCCGAAATGTTCCACTATGGCCTCAAGGCCAGGGGTGCCGGGTTCCACCACCTGGCGGGCGACGATGTCGGCATCCACCAGGGTTATCCCCAACTCGGCAAAGAGGTCGGCGACAGTACTCTTGCCCGAGCCAATGCCGCCGGTGAGGCCGACGACGAAGCTCAATGCAACATCCCCAGGTACCAGTCGTTGATGGCCTGGCCCCAGATCAAGGCCACCCAGCCGGCGGCAGCCAGGAAGGGCCCGAAAGGCATGGGCATGCTGCCGCTGCTCTTGCGCACCATGCTGTAGATGCCCCAGAGCACACCAAAGATGGAAGACAGCAAGATGATCTGCGGCAACATCCAAGGCCCAAGCCAGGCCCCCAAGGCCGCCAGCAGCTTGAAGTCGCCGTAGCCCATGCCTTCCTTGCCGGTCAGCAGTTTGAAGGCCCAGTAAACGGACCAAAGAGAAAGGTAGCCCAGGCTGGCACCCAGAATCGCCTGTTGGGGGGTCACCAAGCCGCCGTAGAGGCTCAGCAGTAGGCCACCCCAGAGCAGCGGCAGGGTAAGGTCATCCGGCAGCAACATGGTGTCGGCATCGATAAAGGTCAGGGCTACCAATATCCAGGTAAAGAGCAGTGCAGCCAAGGTCAGCCAGTTTGGGCCAAAATACCAGGCCACGGCCCCTGACATCAGGCCAGTCACCAGCTCCACCAGGGGATAGCGTACCGGTATGGCCACCTTGCAGTGGCGGCAACGGCCCCTGAGGATAAGCCAGCTGAGCAGCGGCACATTGTCGTACCAGGCAACGGAAGCATGGCACTTGGGGCAGTGGCTCTGGGGCACCATCAGGTTGAAAGGGGCCTGGTCGGCCAAAGGCTCCAATGCCAAAAGCTCCCGGCTCTCCCTCTGCCAGCGCCGCTCCAGCATCACCGGCAGGCGGTAGATGACTACATTGAGGAAACTGCCCACCAAGAGGCCGAATACCAAAACAAAGACCGTGAACCAGAGTGGCTCACGGCCCAGGAATTCCATCAACTGCATAGCTATCAATGCACCACTTGTCCCAACTGGAAGATCGGCAGATACATTGCCACGACCAGGCCGCCGATGATAGGACCCAGTACTATCATGATGGCTGGCTCCAGCAGGCTCATCAGGCCGTCCACGGCATCGTCCACTTCCCGCTCATAGATGCTGGCCACCTTGGACATCATCTCGTCTATGGAGCCGGACTCCTCCCCGATCATCACCATCTGGATGATCATCTCTGGAAAGACCTGGGTGGTGCGCATGGCCACGTTCATTTGCATGCCGGTCTCCACTTCCCGGCGCACCTTGAGGATGGCGTCCCGGTAAAGTGCATTGCCGGAAGCGCCGGCACTGGAGGCCAGGCCATCAATCAGGGGCACGCCTGCAGCAAAGGTCGTAGCCAGGGTACGAGCAAAACGGGCAAGGGAGGCCTTGTGCAATATGGGACCCACTATGGGGATCCGCAGTATGAACCTGTCTGTCTTGTCCCTGACATCCTGGGACTTGCGATGCATGGAGCGGAAGGCAAAAGCAATCGCCAGGATCACGGCCAAAATGATATACCAGGAACTCTGCACCGCATGGGATAGGCTTATCCAGAGGCGGGTAAAGGCCGGCAGCTCGGCACCGAAGGAATGGAAGATATCCTCAAACTGAGGTACCACGAAGATCAGCAGTATGGCCATTACCACTATGGCGACGAAGACGATGGCGGAAGGATAGAAGAGCGCCTTCTTGATCTTGGCCTTCAGCTCCTCCTGTTTCTCCTTGTAGGTGGCAATGCGATCGAACATGGTCTCCATGGCACCGGCATGCTCCCCCGCTGCCACCAGATCTCGATAGAGTGAATCGAAATAGAGGGGGTACTTGGCCAGGGCTTCAGAGAGCAGGGTCCCGCCCTGGACGTCGGCGCTGATCTTGACCATCATCTCCCGCACAGCGTCCTTCTTGTTGCCCTTGGCGATGATATCCAATGACTGCACCAGGGGCACACCAGCCCCCAGCATGGTGGAGAGCTGGCGGGTCATGGCCGCGATGTCGGCCATGTCTATCTTCTGGCCAAAGGAAAACAGTGACTTGGGTTTGCGCTTGACTTCCTTGGGGGTAATGCCCTGGGCACGGAGCTGGGCCTTGATGTCGTTGATCCTGACCCCTGTCATCTCCCCTTCGACCTTTTCGCCTCGGCGGTTGAGGCCTTTCCAGACGAAGATCTCCAGCTTCTGGGTATCAATCTTTCTCTTGGCTGCTGCGGTTGCCATGGCAATTCCTTAGTAGCTGGTGATGCGATTAACCTCGGCCAGGGAAGTCACCCCCTGCCGGGCCTTTTCCAAACCGGCCTGGCGCAGGTTCCTGACCCCTTCCCGCTGGGCCTGGGCGGCGATGTCCAGGGAGTTGCCTCCCTCCATGATGATCTTGGCGATGGCTTCGGTCATGGGCATGGTCTCGTAGATACCCACCCTTCCCTTGTAGCCGCCTGTGCACTCGCTGCAGCCTACAGGACGGAAGAGGGTAAAGCCTTCTTCGATCTGCTTGGGGCTGAAGCCTTGGCGGAACAGCTCATCTTTCGGTAGTTGCTCCGCCTGCTTGCAAACGGGACAGAGCCGGCGTCCAAGGCGCTGGGCTATGACCAGGGTCACGCTGGAGGCGATGTTGTATGGCGGCACCCCCATGTTCATCAAACGGGTCAGGGTCTCTGATGCCGAGTTGGTATGCAGGGTCGAGAGCACCAGGTGGCCTGTCTGGGCCGCCTTGATGGAGATCTCCGCCGTTTCCAGGTCCCTTATTTCCCCTACCATGATGACGTCAGGATCCTGGCGCAAAAAAGCCCGTAGGGCAGAGGCGAAGGTCATACCGGCCTTGGCGTGGATCTGCACTTGGTTGACCCCGGGCAGGTTGATCTCCACCGGATCTTCGGCCGTGGAGATGTTGCGTTCCTCGGTGTTGAGGATATTGAGGCCCGTATAAAGGGAGACCGTCTTACCTGACCCTGTAGGGCCCGTCACCAGTATCATGCCCTGGGGCTTGGCAAGGGCCTCGAGGTACATTTTCTTTTGGTCCGGCTCGTAGCCCAGCATGTCGATACCGAGCTGTGCCGAGCTGGAGTCGAGGATACGCATGACGATCTTCTCACCCCAGAGGGTGGGTAGGGTCGAGACGCGGAAATCGATGGCCTTCTTGCGACTCAGGCGCAGTTTGATACGGCCATCCTGTGGAATACGCCGCTCGGCGATGTCGAGCTTGGACATGACCTTGATGCGGGCTGCCAGCCGGTTGGCAACGGATACGGGAGGCGCCGCCACTTCATGCAAGATACCGTCGATGCGAAAGCGGACCCGGTAGCTCTTCTCGTAGGGTTCGAAGTGAAGGTCAGAGGCGCCTTTGCGGATGGCATCCATCAGCAATTTATTGACATAGATGACGATAGGGGCATCGTCTTCCTTGCCTGTGGCGCTGAGGTCCTGGTCCCTGTCCTCGCTGTCATCCACCACCAGGTCCGCCAGCTCGGAGTCCTTGACGTCCCCCACGTCCAGCATGTTGCCGCCGGTCCGCTCCAAGAGCTTGTCGATGGCCTTTGCCAGTTCGTCGGCATTGACCAACACGGGCTCTGTTGGCAGACGTAGGTTGAAACGGAAATCTTCCAGGGCCGACTGGTTGCTGGGATCGGCGGTAGCGATAAAGATACGGTTTTGGCGCTTGAAGAGCGGCAGCACAGAATGCTTTTGAATAAGCTGCTCATTCAAAAGCGTACTGGGGATGGTGTCGAGGTCGAACTTGCTCAAGTCGAAGATGGGCAAGCCGTACTGCTCTGAGAGGAAACCGGCAAAGGCCTCGCTGCTCAGCTCGGATTTCTTGAGGACGTCGAAGAGGGGAAGCAGCCCGGAATGGTTTTCCTTAAGCAGTTCCTCGGCCTTGGCCTGGGTGATCTTGCCTCGCCTAAGCAGCAGGGCAAGGGTGCCTTTGGCAACAGGTAAGAATCCGGACATTTAAAAGAGTGGCCAGGTTAATGGAGAAGGGAGTAAAACTCCCTTCTCCTGATAACATTACTGGTTACAGAGGCCTTGGGTAAGGCAGGTTGAACTAGCATCTACAGCCCATGTTACAGAATTATTTGCGGTCTGAGTGGCTTTGAGATTGTAAGTAGCACTACCAACATCTGCAGTGCCAACTGCTTTAATCATGGCGTTAGCCGCATCCCAGTCGACTGAAGCCACATGCGTAGCATCTGCAGCTCCAGTGTTGCTTGCAGAACAAGAAGCGATTGCTGTACCTGTTTGGACGCATACTTCAACCTGGGTTTTGAGAGCACCAGTTGCTGCTACGACTTCAGAGAATTTAGCCTTTTCCGTATAGGTTTTGTAAGCCGGCAGGGCGATGGCGGCCAGGATACCGACGATCGCTACTACGATCATCAATTCGATCAAGGTAAAGCCTTGTTGTTTCTTCATGGTGGGATCCCCTCTCGTACATTCAATGTTTTTACATGCCCGCAAGCTGGGCTGAACGAAGTATTAACGATAATCACCTCGAGCGGCAAGGCGGCAGTCAATTTTTTGTCGCCCCTGTGAGGTTGCTAACATCCTCCGCTAGGCCTTTACACTCAACCAGAGCATTAACGGCCTAGCAACATGAAAAAATGCTTAACAAGCGTTAAACGCTTTAAGGTCTTGGTCCTCGCCCCTTGCTGCCAGGCTGCGCTAGAATGCCGCCAACTCGATTAAAGGTAGAACAGATGCAACAAGATATCACCCGGCAGGTCCGGGACGCCCTGGCAGAAGACCTGGGCGGCCAGCTGGATCCAGCCCTGGACATCACGGCCCAACTGGTGCCTGCCGACGAGCGCAAGAAGGCCAGGGTCATCACCCGCGAGGAGATGGTCTTCTGTGGCAAGGCCTGGGTGGAGGAGACTTTCAAGACCCTAGGCGACGAAGTGGTAGTGACATTCGAGGTCGCAGACGGTGACTGGGTTGCCGCCGGCAGCACCCTCTTTACCTTGGAAGGGCCGGCCCGGGCCCTCTTAACGGGAGAGCGCACTGCGCTTAACTTCGTGCAACTGCTTTCCGGCACCGCCACAGTCACCCATTTTTACGCCCAGAAGCTGGCCGGCACCCAGACCAAGCTGCTGGATACCCGCAAGACCATCCCCGGCTTGCGCCTGGCCCAGAAGTACGCCGTCACCTGCGGCGGAGGCCAAAACCATCGCATCGGCCTCTTCGATGCCTTCCTGATCAAGGAAAACCACATCATGGCGGCCGGCTCCATCGCCAAGGCCGTATCCAAGGCCCAGCTGCTGGCCCCAGGCAAGCCGGTGGAAGTGGAAGTGGAGAGCCTGGATGAGCTGGACCAAGCCCTGGAGGCGGGCGCCGACATCGTCATGCTGGATAACTTCAGCAATGAGGACATGGTCAAGGCTGTGACCCTTCGCAACCAGCAACGCACGGCCACCAAGCTGGAAGTATCAGGCAATGTCACTGACGAGTCTTTGGCCGCCATCGCCGCTACTGGCGTTGACTTCATCTCCAGCGGCGCCCTGACCAAGCATGTCAGAGCCATCGACCTGTCGATGCGGATTGAGTAGGGCGCCATAACTGCAAGGCATTGCGCCAAGGGGCATGGCCCCGGTTGCCAGGCCTGCCAAAGCATTGCGCCCAAAAGGTATAGCCCGAAGGCCCATGGTGGGTTCGCTTCGCTTAACCCACCCTACAGGCCCCTTTGATAGATAAAAAACGCGGCCCCTGGCCGCGCTTTTTATCTCAGCAACAACACCGGCACCTGGCTTTGCCTCAGCATGGTCGTGGTGGTGGAACCCAGCAGGAGCTGGCGAATACGCGAGTGGCCGTAGGCCCCCATCACCAGCAGGTCCAAGGCGTTTTCATCCCGGTATTGGTGCAGCACCTTGTCCACCTCACCCTTGATGACAGCCCCTTGGCACTGGTGCCCTTCGAGGGTCAGCTGGGCCAGGGCCCACTTGAGCTGTACCTGATGGTCTTCGCTGTCGTCACCGACCATCACTACATGGCAAGGCAACCCCTTGAACAGCGGGCTGCGGGCCACCACTTCCACCAGCTTACGGGTGGTGGCGGAGCCGTCGAAGGCGATCAACACCGACTGGGGCGCCTTGAAGCTATCGGGGGCCAGCAGCACCGGCTGGCTCAGGGCGCGGACGATACGTTCGACATGCACGCCAAGGCCTTCAGCCTCTTCTGAGGCGCCATGCTTGCCCAGCACCCAGAGCCGGGTCTGGGGTTCCAGCTCCTTGAGGCTGGCCACCAGCTCACCGTGGCGCTGGCGCACCGAGACGTCTGCCAGCCCTTGGCCTGTCAGCTGCTCCCTGGCGGCTTCCAGCATCAGCTTGCCCTGCTCCATGGCCAGTTTTGAGCGCTGCTCGTCGAGCCTAGCCATTTCTTCGATGAGACTTTCCTGGGCACCCAGGCCAATGGCACCGCTGAAATCGCCGCCGTGTTGGCCATGGCTGTGATCCAGTACGTGCAGCAGGGTCAGGGGAGCGGACAACTGCCCGGCCGACCAGGCCGCATATTGGCAGATACTGTCGCTGTGCCGGGCACCGTCGATGCAGGCCATGACTTCTGTGGTCATCATTCTCTCCTTAGTGCCCCATCAGTTTTTCAACGTCGCTCGCCTTGTCGTGGACGGCGAACCTGTCCACCAGGGTGGCGCTGGCTTCATTGAGGCCAATCACTTCCACCTGGGCGCCTTCACGGCGCAGCTTCAGCACTATCTTGTCCAAGGCGCCAACGGCGGTCAGATCCCAGAAATGGGCACGGCTGACGTCGATACGCACCTTGGCCACCGCTTCCTTGAAGTCGAAGGCCCTGACGAAGGCGTCGCTGGAGGCGAAGAACACCTGCCCTACTACGTCATACTCGCGCAGCTCGCCTTCTTGGCGACTGCCCACATGCAACACCTTGCCGACCTTGTTGGCAAAGAACAAGGCAGACAGCAACACCCCCAGTAGCACTCCTATGGCCAGGTTGTGAGTGGCCACTACGGCAGCTACCGTCGCCAGCATTACGATGGAGGTGCTGGGCGGGTTCTTCTTCAGATCGCGGATGGAGGCCCAGCTGAAGGTACCGATAGACACCATGATCATGACGGCCACCAGGGCGGCCATGGGGATCTTGGCCACCCAGTCACCGAGGAAGACCACCAGGATCAGCAAAAAGACACCGGCCACCAGGGTCGAGAGCCGGGTACGGCCGCCGGACTTCACGTTGATGACCGACTGGCCAATCATGGCGCAGCCGGCCATGCCGCCTAAAAAGCCGGCCACTATGTTGGCCATGCCTTGGCCGCGGCATTCGCGGTTCTTGTCGCTGTCGGTATCGGTGAAATCGTCCACTATGGTGGCGGTCATCATGGATTCCAGCAGTCCCACCACAGCCAGGGCCAAGGCGTAGGGCGCAATGATGGCCAGGGTGTCCAGGTTGAAAGGCACGTTCGGCAGCAGGAACACCGGCAGGCTGTCCGGCAGGGCGCCCATGTCACCGACGGTATGGATGTCCAGCCCCAGGTAGATGGACAGGGCCGTCAGCACCAGGATACAGACCAGGGGCGACGGCACCGCCTTGGTGACGTAGGGGAAGAGGTAGATGATGGCCAGGCCACCCGCCGTCATGGCGTAGACCACCCAGGTCACATGGGTCAGCTCAGGCAGCTGGGCCATGAAGATGAGGATAGCCAGGGCGTTGACGAAACCTGTGACCACGGCGCGGGACACGAAGCGCATCAAGGAGCCCAGCTTGAGCATGCCGGCCACTATCTGGAAGACGCCAGTCAGCAAGGTGGTCGCCAGCAGGTACTGGAGGCCATGGTCCTTGACCAGGGTGGTCATCACCAGGGCCATGGCTCCTGTGGCAGCGGAGATCATGGCCGGACGGCCACCGGCAAAGGCGGTGGTCACGGCGATACAGAAGGAAGCGTAGAGGCCCACCTTGGGGTCGACACCGGCGATGATGGAGAAGGCGATGGCCTCCGGTATCAGCGCCAGGGCCACCACCAGGCCGGAGAGAATATCGTTACGGGGGTTGGAGAACCATTGCTGGCGCCAGCTCGAGCCCATTGCACGCTTCCTGTAGCAGTTGCTGAAAGATGAAGCGCGGCATTGTACAGATTTTGGCTGGCCCCTCCTACCCCGAATGGCCCTTAACGGCCCAGCATGCCCCGCTGGGAGGCGTCACCTTGCAGCTTGTGCACCACCGCCATCAGAACATGGCCCAGCAGCACCGCCAGCAGGGTCCAGGCCAATGTCTCGTGAGCCTCTTCCAGTGCCTTGTGCCAGGAACCGCCAAAGCCTGGCAGTTCGAATCCCCACCAGAGCGGCGTGGGGTTGGTGCGGGTCATCACTATGGCCAGACCGGCCAGCACCTGCAGGGCCAGCAAGGCATAGATCAGCAGGTGGCCCCAATGGGCCAGGCGGGCATTGAGAGGAGAAAGCCCCGCCACAGGCACGGGGTTGAAGCTCCGCCAAAGGACACGCAGCACCAGCAAAGCAAAGGTCAGGGTACCCAGGTTGATATGGCTGCCCTGGATCAGGGCCCGCAAGGCGCTGCCCTTTTCCGGTATCCCCATGGTGAAGCCCAGGGCGAACATGGCGATGATCAGCAGCGCCATCAGCCAGTGCAGGGCCCTGGCCAAAGAGCCGTATTGGGAAGGGGTATTCTTGAGCATGTCTTTCTCCTTAAAAACCAGTCCCAGTATGGCCTGCCTTTATGAAGGTATCCTTAGCGCAGCTGCTGTGCCAGCCAGGTCTTGAGCTGGGAAGCCTGCAGGGCACCGCTGACCCGGGCCAGTTCCTGGCCGTCCTTGAAGAGGATCAGGGTGGGGATGGAGCGGATGCCGAAGCTGCCACTGGCCGCCGGCGCCTGCATGGTATCCACCTTGGCGAAGCTGACCTGGCCGGCCAGCTCCTTCGCCACTTGACTGAAGACAGGCGCCATCATCTTGCAGGGGCCACACCAGTCGGCCCAGAAATCCAGCAGCAGCGGCAGGCCATGGCGGCTGACGGCCTGGCGCAGGTTGCCGTCGTCAAGGTTGGCGACGGTGCCGCCCAGCAGCGGCGCCTTGCAGGCGCCGCACTTGGGGCCGTCCCCCAGACGTTCATCGGGAATGCGGTTAAAGCGTTTACAGGAAGGGCAGAGAATTTCCATGGCAGCCTCCAGATACCCATAGGGGTATTAATTTAGCGCCTTTACCGCGTCCAGGATAGGGCCATTGGCGTCGGGAAACTCGAGGCTGTCCAGATCCTTGATGGCGACCCAGCGCCCTTCCTGGCCTTCCAGGCCCCTGGGCTGGCCGACGAAGCCCCGCACCAGCCAGACGTCCAGCTTGACGGCCTTGTCGCCGTAGTCGTGTTCCACCAGCAGCAGCGGTTCGGCCGCCACCACGTTGATGCCGACTTCCTCGCACAACTCTCTGTCCAGGGCGTGGAGCAGAGACTCCCCCTCCTCCACCTTGCCGCCAGGGAACTCCCACTTGCCACCCTGGTGTTGGTGGTCCAGGCGTTTGGTGAGGAACACCTCGCCGCGGCCGTTCTCTATGACACCGACGGCCACATGCACCAGCTTTTTCATCTTGTTACCTCAAAAACCAAAGTGGCCCTGCCGGGCCACTTTTTTGTCTGCTGCTTTGCCTTAGCTCAGTTTGCCGTGGCACTGCTTGTATTTCTTGCCAGAACCACAGGGGCAGGGATCGTTACGGCCGATCTTGGGGCCTTCGCGCATCACGGTCGTGACTTCGGCCTGGTCGCCGGCGTCCGCCAGGGCATGGCTCTCGTCGTGCTGGTACTGGTGAGGCACGGCTTCGGCGCGGCGGCGCTGTTCTTCAACCGCTTCCACGTCTTCCTCGGCCTGGACCCGTACCTTGCAGAGGATGCTGACCACGTCGTGTTTGAGGCTTTCCAGCATCTCGGTGAAGAGCTCGAAGGCTTCGCGCTTGTATTCCTGCTTGGGGTTCTTCTGGGCATAGCCGCGCAGGTGGATACCCTGGCGCAGGTGGTCCATGGCGGCCAGGTGTTCTTTCCAGAGGCCGTCCAGGGTCTGCAGCATCACCGCCTTCTCGAAGTGGCGGATCACCTCTGGGCCAACGGCTTCTTCCTTGTCACGGTAGCTGGTTTCCACCGCCTGCTGGATGCGCTCGCGCAGGCCGTCTTCGTCCAGCTTGTCGTCCTCGTCCAGCCACTGCTGCACCGGCAAGGCGACCATGAAGTCGCTGCGCAGGCGGGCCTCGAGGCCAGCCACGTCCCACATCTCCGCCAGGGACTGGGGCGGGATATAGGCACTGATGGTGCTGTCGATGACGTCTTCGCGGATGGCGTCGATGGTTTCCTGGATGCTCTGGGCGTCCATCAGCTCGTTGCGCTGTTCGTAGATCACCCGGCGCTGGTCGTTGGCGACGTCGTCGTATTCCAGCAGCTGCTTACGGATGTCGAAGTTGCGGCCTTCCACCTTGCGCTGGGCGTTTTCGATGGCGCGGTTGACCCAGGGGTGCTCTATGGCTTCGCCGTGCTGCATGCCGAGGCGCTTCATCATGTTGGTGACGCGGTCGGAGGCGAAGATGCGCATCAGGGCATCTTCCATGGACAGGTAGAAGCGGCTGGAGCCGGGGTCGCCCTGACGGCCGGAACGGCCACGAAGCTGGTTGTCGATACGGCGGGACTCGTGGCGCTCGGTGCCGATGATATGCAGGCCGCCGGCATCCAGCACCGCCTGGTGGCGGGCCTTCCACTGTTCCTTGATCTGGCCAACCTGCTCTTCGGTAGGCTCTTCCAGCTTGTCCACCTCGGACTGCCAGTTGCCGCCGAGGATGATGTCGGTACCACGGCCGGCCATGTTGGTGGCGATGGTGACGGCGCCCGGCTGGCCAGCCTGGGCGACGATGTCGGCTTCCATGGCGTGGAACTTGGCGTTCAGCACCTGGTGGGGGATGCCCTCTTTCTTCAGATAGCGCGACAGCAGCTCGGAAGACTCGATGGAGATGGTACCCACCAGGGAGGGGCGGCCCTTGTCACGCTGGGTCTTGATGTCGGTGATGATGGCTTCGTACTTTTCCTCGGCGGAGAGGTAGACCTGGTCCGGCATGTCGTCGCGGATCATCGGCTTGTTGGTGGGGATGACGACGGTTTCCAGACCATAGATATGGTTGAACTCGAAGGCCTCGGTGTCGGCGGTACCTGTCATGCCGGACAGCTTGTCGTAGAGGCGGAAATAGTTCTGGAAGGTGATGGAGGCCAGGGTCTGGTTTTCGTTCTGGATGGAGACCCCTTCCTTGGCTTCCATGGCCTGGTGCAGGCCTTCGGACCAGCGGCGGCCCGGCATGGTGCGGCCGGTGTGCTCGTCGACGATGACGATCTCGCCGTCAGCCACTATGTAGTCCACGTCTTTATGGAAGAGGTGGTGGGCACGCAGGGCGGCGTTGACGTGGTGCAGCAGGCTGATGGAGCTGGCGCTGAACAGGCTGTCGTCTTGTGCCAGCAGGCCCTTCTCCTTGAAGATGTCTTCAATATGGATCTGGCCACGCTCGGTCAGGTAGAGCTGCTTGGCCTTTTCGTCGATGGTGAAGTCACCATCGCCCATCTCCCCTTCCTTGTCCTCTTCCGCCTGGCGCTGGAGCTTGGGCACTATGGCGTTGATCTGGCGATAGAGCTCGGAAGAGTCCTCGGCGGGGCCTGAGATGATCAGCGGGGTACGGGCTTCGTCGATGAGGATGGAGTCCACCTCGTCCACCACCGCGAAGGCCAGCTTGCGCTGCACCCGTTCGGCCGGGCTGAAGGCCATGTTGTCGCGCAGGTAGTCGAAGCCGAATTCGTTGTTGGTGCCGTAGAGGATGTCGGCCGCGTAGGCTTCCTTCTTCTCCATGGGCGCCATGCCGGGGACGTTGACGCCGACGGTCAGGCCCAGGAAGTTGAACAGGGGGCCGTTGGTGGCGGCGTCACGCTTGGCCAGATAGTCGTTCACCGTCACCACGTGCACGGGGCCAGTCAGGGCATTGAGGTAGGCCGGCAAGGTGGCGGTCAGGGTCTTACCTTCACCGGTGCGCATCTCGGCGATCTTGCCGTTGTGCAGCACCATGCCGCCGATCATCTGCACGTCGAAGTGGCGCATGCCGAAGATCCGCTTGGAGGCTTCACGCACCAGGGCGAAGGCTTCCGGCAGAATGTCGTCCAGGCTCTCACCCTTCTCAAGGCGCCCCTTGAATTCGTCGGTCTTGGCACGGAGCGCCTGGTCGTCCAGCGCCTCGAACTGAGGCTCCAGGGCATTGATTTGGGCCACGACCTTGCCGAGGCGTTTGATAGTGCGATCGTTGCGACTACCGATGATCTTGGTGAGCAGTTGTGTGAACATAATCCTGTCTTTTCTTCTACGTGGCCCGGCTAGGGTGCCGGCTATTATTCCTTAAAGCCCGCCCGGGCGATACACAAAATGCGCGGGGTCCCTGGGCTGATTCAGTGCCAGCACTTCGAAGTGCAGGTGGGGTCCGGTGGCTCTGCCACTCTGCCCTACCCTGGCGATAACCTGACCTTTTTTGACCTTGTCTCCCCTTTTGACCAGCAGCTGGCTGTTGTGGCCATAGCGGCTTTTAATGCCGTCGCCGTGGTCGATCTCCACCAGCTCGCCGTAGCCGGCGTAACTGCCGGCGAAGGTCACCAGGCCGTCGCCACTGGCCTTGACCTCTGTGCCTTTGGGGGCGGCCAGGTCCAGGCCGCTGTGCCAACGGGGCTTGCCGGTGATGGGGTCCAGGCGGTAGCCGAAACCGGACGCCTTGCGGCTCTTGTCCAAGGGAACTGCCATGGATGTCATATGGTGACGCCCCTGCCAGCTTTCAAGGCGGGCCAGCACTTCCTCGAGTTGCTTGAGCTCACCTTCCCCTGCCAGGGGCTTGACGGGCCCCAGTCCCAGCTGGCGTGACAGCAGCTCGGCCCTGACCTTGAGGCCGGCCAGCTGCCCTTCGGCCTGGGCCAAGCGCTGCTGCATTTCCTGCCAGCGGGCCGTATCCAGCCTTGCCTGGGGGTCGGCCACAGGCACCTGGGCTTCGGCCTTGGGCAACAGGCTCCAGAACAGCAGCAGCGCTGTCCATACCGACATCAGCAGCAGCCAAAGCGGCAGCCGCCATTGCCGTTGCCGCCCTTGGGCGTCGATAATGAGGGTCAACGTCATGGTGAAGGCCTTGTTATGTCCGAGCATCCCAGCGATCTTGAGAGCCTGCTCAACCAGAGCCTGTCCGGCCTGGCAGAGCTGTCGCGCAAGGCCGGCAAGCTCAATGCCCTGCAGCAACACTATCAGGAACTGGTGCAGGGGCCCCTCGGCCAACATAGCCGGGTCGCCAACCTGCGTGGCGGTGTGCTGGTCATAGAGGTCTCCAGTGGAGCCTGGCTGAGCCAGCTGCGCCTGCAGCGGTCGTTATTGTTAAGCCAGATGCGGCAAATCGTCCCCAGCCTAACCAGCCTTGATGTGCGGATCAACCCAGGCCTGGTGAAATCCCGGCAGCAAGTTGTTAACAAGCCCCGCAACCAGAGGCGCATCAGCGCCAACACCGCCAAAGAGCTGGAAGCCCTGGCGGAGCGCACCGGTGGCAAGCTGAGTGAGAGCCTGAAAAAACTGGCGGCGCTCAGTGAGCGCCGCCAGGATGGTTCGGAGACTGATTAGACCAGGCTGAGGCCGGGCGCAAAGTAGGAGATGGGTGAAGTGTCTCCCTCGTCCTCATAGGTCACCAGCTCCCAGCATTCCTGGTTGGCCAGGATCTCCCTGACCAGCAGGTTGTTGAGGGCATGGCCCGACTTGAAGGACTTGAACTCACCTACGATGGAATGGCCCGCCAGGTAGAGATCGCCCACCGCATCCAGGAGCTTGTGCTTGACGAATTCGTCTTCGTAGCGCAGCCCCTCGGCGTTGAGGATCTTGTACTCGTCCAGCACCACGGCGTTCTCCATGGAGCCCCCCAACGCCAGGTTGTTGGCGCGCAGGGTCTCGATGTCTTTCATGAAGCCGAAGGTGCGGGCACGGCTGACTTCCTTGACGAAGGAGGTGGTGGAGAAATCCATCACCAGGCGCTGGTTGCGCCCTTCCATCGCCGGATGGTTGAAGTCGATGGCCACATCCATCTTGAAGCCCTGGTAAGGACGGAACTCGGCCCACTTGTCGCCCATTTCCACCCGGATCACATCCTTGATACGGATGAACTTCTTGGCGGCGTGCTGTTCCTCTATGCCGGCAGACTGCAGGAGGAACACGAAGGGGCTGGAGCTGCCGTCCATGATCGGGATCTCGGGGGAGTCGATTTCAACATAGAGGTTGTCGACGCCGAGGCCCGCCAGGGCAGCGCACAGATGCTCGATGGTCGCCACCTTGACACCGGCTTCGCCGTGCAGGCAGGTGCACAGCATGGTGTCTTGGACCAGGCGACCGTCCGCCGGGATCTCGACCACGGGGTCGAGGTCGACGCGACGGAAAACGATACCGGTATTGACGGGCGCAGGCTTCAGGCACAGCGACACTTTATCGCCGCTGTGCAAGCCTACGCCGGTGGCGCGGATGGCGCTCTTCAAGGTACGTTGCCGAATCATCTGTGGCCTCGCTCAGGCAGGGACTGGCCCTACCAGTGTAAAAAAGGTGCAGTAGTATAACACTTCACCATTGATATACCAAAACCCTTGGACAGGACCAGAGGGCAATTGCGCAAATACTGCGGCAATCGCCTTGGCGGCTGTCCGGGCGCAGGCCGAACTTAGTCGGCCTGACGGCGCAGGAAGGCCGGTATATCCAGGTAGTCCAGGTCGGCCTGGCTCTTGCGCTTGGGCGCAGCCATGGCAGGCTCCTCGGCCTTGCGCAGCTCGGGCTGCGGCGCCGGGGCCGGCTGGGCGGCAGGCATACGACCATGGGTACCGTCGCCGCTGGCCTGCTGGAGGCTGGGGCGCACCGGCTCAGGGTTCTTCTGCACCAGGGTGATCTCCGGCTTGCGCTCGGTGCCGCCGATACCGGTGGCCACGACGGTGACGCGGATATCGTCTTCCATCTCGGGGTCTATGGTCGTACCCACCACCACGGTGGCGTGTTCGGAAGCAAAGCCCTGGACGGCGTTACCGACGGTCTCGAACTCTTCGATGGTCAGGTTCATGCCGGCGGTGATGTTCACCAGTATGCCGCGGGCACCGGCCAGATCCACGTCTTCCAGCAGCGGGCTGGAGATGGCCAGTTCGGCCGCTTCCTGGGCACGGTCTTCGCCGCTGGCGACGCCGGAACCCATCATGGCCTTGCCCATCTCGCTCATCACGGTACGGACGTCGGCGAAGTCGACGTTGATCATGCCCGGCTGGGTGATCAGCTCGGCGATGCCCTTGACGGCGCCCAGCAGCACATCGTTGGCGGCCTTGAAGGCGGCCAGCAGGCTGGTGGACTTGCCCAGCACCTTCAGCAACTTCTCGTTGGGGATGGTGATCAGGGAGTCGACATGCTGTTCCAGCTGGTTGATCCCTTCCTGGGCGAAGGCCATGCGCTTCTTACCCTCGAAGGGGAAGGGCTTGGTGACCACGGCCACGGTCAGGATCCCCAGCTCCTTGGCCACTTCCGCCACTATGGGGGCAGCGCCGGTACCGGTACCACCGCCCATGCCGGCGGCGATGAAGACCATGTCGGCCCCTTCCAGCACTTCGCGGATCTGTTCGCGCTCTTCCTCGGCGGCCTGGCGGCCCACCTGGGGATTGGCGCCGGCACCCAGGCCCTTGGTCACGCTGGACCCGAGCTGGATGGTGACGTGGGCGTTGGAATTTTTCAGCGCCTGGGCATCGGTGTTGGCGGCGATGAATTCGACCCCTTCAATGGTCTGCTCCACCATGTGCTGGACGGCGTTGCCACCGCCACCACCAACGCCGATGACTTTGATTACGGCCTCATCGGTAGGGCCATCGACAAATTCAAACATTTTTTCAGTCTCCAATCGTCTGCCTGTTCGTCCTTAAAAATTCCCCTTGAACCAGCCCTGCAGCTTGGTCCAGAGGCCACTGACACCTTCCCCCACCGAGATCCGCTCCACCTTGCGGCCGGCACTGTCATCCTTGCCGTAGTGCAACAGGCCCATGGCGGTGGCGAAACGGGGGTCGGCGACGTAGTCGCTCAAGCCCTTGACCGGCAGCGGCATACCGAGCCGCACCGGCATCTGGAAGATCTCTTCAGCGAACTGAATGGCGCCTTCCATCTGGGCTGTACCGCCGGTCAAGACTATGCCGGCGGCGATCTGTTCTTCGAGCCCGCTCTTGCGCAGCTCTTCCTGCACCAGTTCAAAGAGCTCCTGGTAGCGGGGTTCCACCACTTCCGCCAGGGTGTGGCGGCTCATGGTGCGTGAAGGCCGGCCACCCACGGACGGCACTTCGATGTTCTCTTCCTTGCTCACCAGGCTCTTGATGGCACAGGCGTAGCGGGTCTTGATCTCTTCGGCATGGCTGAGCGGCGTACGGAAGATCTTGGCGATGTCCGAGGTCACCTGGTTGCCGGCCGCCGGTATCACGGCGGTGTGGCGGATGGCGCCATTGGTGTAGACCACCATGTCCATGGTGCCGGCGCCCATGTCCACCACGCAGACCCCCAGTTCCTTTTCGTCGTCGGTGAGGACGGCATAGCTGGAGGCCAGGGCCGAGAAGATCAACTGGTCGGCGCGCAGGTCGCAGCGCTCCACGCACTTGATGATGTTGCGGGCCATGTCGTTGGCACAGGTCACCAGGTGCACGTTGGCGGTCAGGCGCACGCCGCTCATGCCGATGGGGCTCTTGATGCCTTCCTGGGTGTCGATGCTGAATTCCTGGGGCAGCACATGGAGGATGCGGCGGCCTTCGGGGATCTGCACCGACTTGGCGGTGTGGATCACGGCGTCCACGTCGTCCTGGGAGACCTCGGCGTCGTTGATGGGCACCATGCCGGACTCGTTGCGGCAATCGACATGGCGGCCGGAGATCGCCAGGTAAACGGCGCTGACCTGGCAGTCAGCCATCATCTCGGCCTCGTCCACGGCCCGCTGCACCGACTGGGCCACGGAGTCCAGATCGTTGACGCCGCCCTTGTCCATGCCACGGGACTGGTGGTTGCCGACGCCGAGTACATTGATCTGGCCGTCGGGCAAGGCCTCGCCCACCACCGCCACTATCTTGGAGGTGCCGATGTCGAGCCCAACGATAAGCTTTCTGTCCGTTGCCTTGGTCATGGCTTCTCTTTCTTTTCCTCTTCCTGCCAACCCACCGCGAAACCGGTGTCATACCGCATGTCCAGATAGGCTGGCTGCCTTTGCTCCCCCTTCAGGAAGGGGAAGCTGTCGATAAAGCGCTGCACCCTTCTCAGGGTGTCTTCCCGGCCCAGTACTATCTTCAGGCCGTCTTTGAGCTGCAGATCCCAGCTGTTACGGTCCGAACACCAGGCCGCCGCCAGCTGGTAACCGCTGCCTTCCAGCAGGGTGGCCAGGCCCTGGTAGCCCGCCAGCACCTCGGCGGCATTGTCGTCATCGCCGTAGAGGTGCACCAGCTGCTGCTCGGCCTCCCCCATGGCGGCCTTGAACACCTGGCCCTGGTCGTTCAACAGGGCCTTGTCGTTCCATACCGCCACCGGATGCTGCTCCACCAGGAACAGCTGCAACTTCCTGGGCCAGGCCTTGCGCACCGCCGCCTGGTAGATCCAGGGCAGGGCCTCGAGCCTTTGCTGCACCTGGTTCACGTCCACCGTGAAGAAACTGCCCAGGGGCTTCTGGTTGAGGGCGGCGCGGATCTGTGCGGCCGAGGTGTGGGGATGCTCCCCTTTCACCTCTATGCTCTCAACCGGCAACTTGCCCTGGTCCTGCATGGTGTGCCACAGGGCCAGACCACCGGCCATGAACCCCAGGCACACCAGGGCAAAAAAGCCGAGCCCCAGCCAAAAACCCCAACCGCGCACCCGCTGTCCTCAGCGGGCCGAAGCCAGGATGCGGCAAACCAGGGCGGAAAAATCCAGCCCTGTGGCGGCCGCGGCCTTGGGTACCAGGCTCTTCTCGGTCATGCCCGGCACCGTATTCACTTCCAGCAACTGGAATTGGCCATGCTCGTCCAGCATGGCGTCCACCCGGCCCCAGCCCTCGGCGCCCACGGCAGCAAAGGCCTTCATGGCCAGCTGCTTGAGCTCCTCCTCCCGCGCCGGCTCAAGGCCGCAGGGGATCAGGTACTGGGTGGTGTTGGATTTGTACTTGGCCTCATAGTCATAGAAGCAATTGGGGGTCTTCATCTGGATCACCGGCAGCGGCTGGTTGTCCAGGACGCCGACGGTAAATTCGGGGCCATTGATCCAGCGTTCCACCAGCACCACCTGGTCCAGGGCCGCCGCCGCGGCCACCGCTTCTTTCAATTCATCCACAGTGCTGGCCTTGCGCATGCCAAGGCTGGAACCTTCACGGGAGGGCTTGACCATAACGGGGCCGGCCATGATAGCAGCGGCCATTTCCTCGTCCAACTGGCCGTCGCCCAAGATCCAGAAATCCGCGGTAGGCAGACCCAGGCTTTGCCAGATCTGCTTGGTGCGCACCTTGTCCATGGCCAGGGCCGAGCCCAGCACCCGGCTGCCCGTGTAGGGCAGGCCCAGCCATTCCAGGGCGCCCTGGACAGTGCCGTCCTCGCCGCCACGGCCGTGGAGGGCGATGAAAACCTTGTCGAAGCCTTCCTTCTTGAGATCTTCCAGGGGCTTTTCGGCCGGGTCGAAGGCATGGGCGTCGACGCCGCCGGCCACCAGGCCGCGCAGCACGGCGTTTCCGGACAACAGGGAGATGTCCCTTTCGGCGGAACGGCCGCCCAGCAAGACTGCAACTTTGCTCATGACTGCACCTCCAGGCCGGCGTCGGCCAGGGTCTTGGCCAGGGCGCCGACGTTACCGGCTCCCTGGGTAATGACGAGATCCCCATCCTGCATCAGCTCATGCAGCACCCGCGGCACGTCCTCGAGGCTGGAGACGAACACCGGTTCGAGCTTGGAGCGGGAGCGGATGGTGCGGCACAGGGAACGGCTGTCGGCACCGGCAATGGGGGCTTCGCCGGCGCTGTAGACGTCCAGCATCACCAGGGCGTCCACCTGGCTCAGCACCTCGGCGAAATCTTCGTAGAGGTCGCGGGTACGGGTATAGCGGTGAGGCTGGAACACCATCACCAGGCGCTTTTCCGGCCAGCCGGCACGGGCCGCCTTGATGGTGACGTCCACCTCGGAGGGGTGGTGGCCATAGTCGTCCACCAGCATCACCTTGCCCTTGCTGGTAGCGAAGTCGCCGTAATGCTGGAAGCGGCGGCCTATGCCCTGGAACTTGGCCAGGGCGGCCTGGATGGCGGCGTCGCTGATGCCGAGATCGGTGGCGATGGCGATGGCGGCCAGGGCGTTCTGGGCATTGTGGCGGCCAGGCAGGTTGAGGGTCACCTGCAGGGGGTCATGGCCGGCGCGCTCCACCACGAAGCGGCTCTGGTTGGCGTTCTGGGAGAAATCCCGGCCGCGCACGTCGGCGCTCTCATGGAAGCCGTAGGTGATGTACTGGCGGCCCAGCTCGGGGCTGGCCAGATCACGCACCACGGGATCGTCCATGCACAGCACGGCCAGGCCGTAGAAAGGCAGGTTGTGCAGGAAGTCGACGAAGGTGGCTTTGAGCTTCTCGAAGTCACCGCCATAGGTGTCCATGTGGTCTGGCTCTATGTTGGTGACCACCGCCATCAGCGGTTGCAGGTGCAAGAAAGAGGCGTCTGACTCGTCCGCCTCCGCCACCAGGTAGTTGCCGGTCCCCAGCTTGGCGTTGGTGCCGTGGGAGTTAAGCTTGCCGCCGATGACGAAGGTCGGATCCAGGCCTCCTTCGAAGAGCAGGCTGGACACCAGGCTGGTGGTGGTGGTCTTGCCGTGGGTACCGGCCACGGCTATGCCCTGGCGAAAGCGCATCAGCTCGGCCAGCATCTCGGCGCGGCGCACCACGGGAATGCGGCGCTCACGGGCGGCCAGCACCTCGGGGTTGTCACCCTTGATGGCGCTGGAGACCACCACTACAGAGGCGTCCTGGACCTGTTCCGCCTTGTGCTCAGGCCAGATGATGGCACCCAGGCTGGCCAGCCTGTCGGTCACGGCGTTGCGGCTCAGGTCGGAGCCTGTCACTTCGTACCCTTCGCCCAGCAGGACTTCGGCGATACCCCCCATGCCGGCACCACCGATGCCGACAAAGTGGATCCGCTCAACGCGGCGCATTGGGCCTGTTCTGGTCATAGTCTTTCACTCTTCTCATAGCCGGCTAAGTGCCGGCAGACCGAGGCCACGGCCTCGGTCGCATCGGGTTTGGCCTGGCGGTGGGCCTGCTCGCCCATCGTCGCCAGCTGTTCTGGGTCGTAGTGCCACTCCCGCAACAGGGAAGCGACACGTTCGGCATTCAATTGGGGCTGCGGCAGCAGCAGGGCCCCATGGTGTTCGGTGAGGAAGCGGGCATTTTGGGTCTGGTGGTCGTCCACCGCAATAGGCAGGGGCACCAGTATCGACGGCAGCCCCACTGCGGCCAGTTCTGAGACCGTCAGGGCGCCGGCCCGGCAGATGGCCACATCGGCCCAGCCGTAGGCGGCGGCCATGTCGTCCACGAAGTCCGAGACCTTGGCCTCGAAGCCCAGCTCGTCGTAGCGCTGCTGCACCGCTTGGCTGCGGCCCTTGCCGGTCTGGTGGAAGACATCCAGCGGCACCCCGGCCTTGGCGAAGGCCTCTGGCAGCACCTCGTTGAAGACCTGGGCGCCCAGGCTGCCGCCGATCACCAGCACCCGCAGCGGGCCGCTGTGGCGGTGGCGCTCGATCTTGAACAGCAGCTCGCGGATGGGGTTGCCCACCACAGGAGCCTTGTCGAAGGCGCCGGGGAAGGCCTGCAGCACCTTGCTGGCCACCTTGGCCAGGTACCTGTTGGTGACACCGGCCACGGCGTTTTGTTCATGGAGCACCAGGGGAATGCCACGCAATCTGGCGGCGATGCCGCCGGGGCCTGAGGCAAAGCCGCCCATGCCCAGCACCACGGCCGGTTGCAGGCGGCCGAAGAGGCGCCAGGCATCCCAGACCGCCTTGACCAGCTTGAAGGGGGTGACCAGCAGCCGCTTGAGGCCATTGCCGCGCACCCCTTCGATGTGTACGAAATGCAGGGGGATGTCGTACTTGGGTACCAGATCGGCTTCCATGCGGCTGGGGGTGCCCAGCCAATCCACCAACCAGCCTTCCTTCTGTAGCTGCTGGGCCACGGCCAGGGCCGGGAATATGTGCCCGCCGGTACCACCGGCCATCACCATCAGACGTTTCATGAGCGGCCTCCCCTGGCTTCGTTTAGCCCTGCCAGGCGGCGGCCGCCGCTGATACCCACTGGCATCACCATCAGTCTTTTCATGAGCGGCCTCCCCTGGCCTGCTGGCCGGCCAGGCGGCCTTCATGGTCGATACGCACCAGCACCATCAGGGCTATGGTCATGATCCAGAGGCTGGAGCCGCCGTAACTCACCAGCGGCATGGTCAGGCCCTTGGTGGGGAAGGCACCGGCCGCCACCCCCAGGTTCACGGCCGCCTGGAAGGCGACCCAGATGGCGATGGCGTAGGCGAAGAAGCCCTCGAAGAAGCGCTCGTTGGCCATGGCGTCGCGGCCTATCTTCAGGGCCCGCAGCACCACCCAGAAGACGACCAGCATCAGCAGGGCTATGGCCACGAAACCCAGCTCCTCGGCCACTATGGCCATGATGAAGTCGGTGTGGGCCTCGGGCAGGTATTCCATCTTGAGGATGGAGTTGCCGAGACCCTGGCCGGTCAGGCCGCCGCGGCCGAAGGCCATCAAGGACTGGGTCAGCTGGTAGCCGGTGCCGAAGGGGTCGGCCCAGGGGTCGAGGAAGCCGGTGACCCGCTTCATGCGGTAGGGCTCGGTGACCACCAGCAGCACCAGGGCCGCGACCCCCATGATGATCATGGCGATGAACTGCCAGACCCGGGCGCCGGCCAGGAACAACAGGCCCAGGGTGGTGACCAGCATCACCACTACGGTGCCGAGGTCGGGCTGCATCAGCAGCATCAGCGCCATCAGGAAGAAGACCCCCAGGGGCTTCAAGAAGCCCACTAGGTTTTCCCGCACTTCCTGGTGGCGGCGCACCAGGTAGCCGGAGAGATAGGCGAAGAGGAACAGCTTGGCCGGCTCGGCGGCCTGGAGGTGTATGGGGCCTATGGCTATCCAGCGGGTGGCGCCGTTCACCGAGTGGCCCACCACCAGCACCACCGCCAGCATGCCCATGGCCGCCAGCAGCAGGTAGCCGTTGAACCTGGCCCAGACAGCGATGGGGATCTGCAGGGTGATCACCGCCAGCACCAGGGCCCCCAGCACGAAGGCCGTCTCGCGGTAGATGAAATGGAAAGGATCGCCGGTGAGGCGGGTCGCCTCCGGCATGGAGGCCGAGGCGATCATCACCCAGCCGAAGGCCATCAGCCCCAGCACTACTGCGATAAGGCCGCGGTCGTAGAGGGCCGGTTCGGCCTCGCTCTGGAAGAAGCGCTCACGCAGCATGGCGATCATAGGGCCTCCACCAGTTCGCGAAAGCGCGCGCCCCGCGCCTCGAAGTTCTTGAACTGGTCCAGGCTGGCACAGGCCGGAGACAGCAGCACCAGGTCGCCTGCCTTGGCCAGGCTGGCGGCCAGGGGCACCGCCTCGTCGAGGCTCGCCACCAGGTGGCAGCCGGCCTTGAGGGCGGCGATGGCGGCGCCGTCCTTGCCGAAGCAGATAAGCTCGCGCACCTTGCCGAGGCGCGCCTTGAGCGGGCTGAGATCCGCGCCCTTGGCGTCACCGCCGGCCAGCAGGATGATGTCGCCAGGGATATCGGCAAAGCCGTCCAGGGCCGCCTCGGTGGAGCCGAGGTTGGTGGCCTTGGAGTCGTTGACGAAGCGCACCCCGCCCTTGTCGGCCACCGGCTCGCAGCGGTGTGGCAGGCCGCCGAAGTGCTTGAGGCTCTCCAGCATGGCGGCCAGGGGAATGCCGGCCGCCTCTCCCAAGGCCAGGGCCGCCAGGGCGTTGAAGTGGTTGTGGCGGCCCAGCAAGCACACATCGGAACTGCGGATAAGGGGCGTCTCGCCCTTGCTCAGCCAGCCGTCGGCCAGGTGGTACTGGCCCTGTTCGCCGAAGCTGACGCCGCCCTTGGCAGGCCGGGTCGCCTTGTCGTCGCTGTTGTAGATGCAGTGCTCGGCATGCTCATAGATGCGCTGCTTGGCGCGAGCGTAACCGGCCATGCCGTCGTAACGGTCCAGGTGATCCGGGCTCAGGTTGAGGATGGTGGCCGCCACCGCCTTGAGGCTGGAGGTGGTCTCCAACTGGAAGCTGGACAGCTCCAGCACATAGAGCTCGGCGTCCATGGGCAGGGCCAGCACGGGCACCCCTATGTTGCCCCCTACCGCCACCTTGATGCCGGCCCTGGCCGCCATGTCCCCCACCAGGGTGGTGACTGTGCTCTTGCCGTTGGAGCCGGTGATGGCGATGACGGGGGCCTCGACCGAGCGGGCGAAAAGCTCCACGTCCCCCAGCACCTCGACGCCGGCATCTTGGATGGCTGGCACGTCCTTGGCCAGGCCCGGGCTCAGCACCAGGTAATGGCACTGGCTGAGCTTGGCGGCGTCCAGGGGCCCCAAAGTGACGGGCACGTCGCTCGGCAGCTGGGCCAGGCCCGGCGGATTGTCGCGGGTGTCGAAGGCATGCACGGCCAGGCCCCTGGCCTTCAGCCAGGAGATGGTCGCCATACCGCTCAGTCCCAGACCCACGACCCCTATCATCAGCGCACCTTCAAGGTTGCCAGGCCGATCAGCACCAGGATCAGGGAGATTATCCAGAAACGGACTATCACCCTGGGCTCAGGCCAGCCTTTGAGTTCGTAATGGTGGTGGATGGGCGCCATACGGAAGATGCGCTGGCCGCGCAGCTTGTAGGAGCCCACCTGCAGGATCACCGACACCGTCTCCATGACGAAGACGCCGCCCATGATCACCAGCAAAATTTCCTGGCGCACCAGCACGGCGATGATGCCGAGGGTGCCGCCCAAGGCCAGGGAACCCACGTCCCCCATGAACACCTGGGCCGGGTAGGTGTTGAACCAGAGGAAGCCGAGGCCGGCTCCCACCAGGGCGGTGCAGAGGATCACCAGCTCGGAGGCCTGGGGCACATAGGGGATGTGCAGGTAATTGGCGAAGTTGACGTTGCCGGTGACATAGGCGATGAGGGCGAAGGCCGCCGCCACCATGACGGTGGGCATGATGGCCAGGCCGTCCAGGCCGTCGGTGAGGTTGACGGCGTTGGAGGTGCCCACCATCACGAAGTAGGTCAGCACTATGTAGAAGAGCCCGAGCTGGGGCATCACGTCCTTGAGGAAGGGCAGCACCAGCTGGGTTTCCTCGGGCCTGGCCTGGACATAGAGGAAGAAAGCCACGCCCAGGGCCACCACCGACTGCCAGAAGTACTTCCAACGGGCGATGAGGCCCTTGGGATCCTTGCGCACCACCTTGCGGTAGTCGTCCACGAAGCCGATGGCGCCGTAGGAGAGCAGCACGAAGAGCACCACCCAGACATAGACGTTGTCCAGGTTGGCCCAGGCCAAGGCAGCCACCGTCACCGACAGCAGTATCATGATGCCGCCCATGGTGGGGGTACCGGACTTGGAGAGGTGGGACTGGGGGCCGTCGTCGCGGACCGTCTGGCCCACCTGCAGGCGCACCAGGGCCTTGATGAGGCGCGGCCCCATGTAGACGGACAGGATCAGCGCCGTCAGGGCACTCAAGATGGCCCTGAACGTCAGGTAGGAAAAGACATGGAACCCATTGATGTAATGGGCGAGGTATTCCGCCAGCCAGACTAACATGCCAGGCCCTCAGGAGCCGCCAACCGGCTCGCCGCTATCAAATCCACTACCAACTCCATGCGCGAACTGCGCGCGCCTTTAACCAAGATGCTGACCTCGGCCGTCTCTGCCGCCAAGGCCTGGGCCAGGCTGGAGACCAGCCCTTCCCTGTTGTCGTAATGCCCGGCCCCAAGGCCGAAGGCGTCGCTGGCCGCCTGGCTCAGCACCCCCAGGGTGAAGAGGTTGTCTATGCCCATTTCCTTGGCGTAGTGGCCCAGTTCGGCATGGTAGTGCCGGGCCTTTTCCCCCAGCTCGCCGAGATCCCCCAGCACCAGCACCCGCCGGCCCGGGTAGCGGGCCAGGGCGTCGATAGCGGCGCGCACGGCCCCCACAGAGGCGTTGTAGGTGTCGTCGATGAGGCGGCCGTGGGCCAGGGCCCTGATGTTGAGGCGACCGGGAACGGGCCTGACCTGAGCCAGCCCCGCCGCTATGGCCTTGGCGTCGATGCCCAGGGCATAGGCGCAGGCCGCCGCGGCCATGGCGTTGGCCACGTTGTGCAGGCCGGGCAGCGGCATGGTCACTGCCAGGCTTTGGCCGGGCAGCGGCATGGTCACTGCCAGGCTTTGGCCGGGCAGGTGCAGCTCGAAACGGCTGCCGCCGTCCAGCAGGTCGACGATGTTCGAGGCGCTGACATCGGCCCCGGCCTTGTGGCCGAAGGTCAGCACCTTGTGGTCCTTGAGCTGGGCCAGCCAATCGGGGGCAAAGTCGTCGTCCAGGTTGACGACGGCGGTGCCGCCGGCCCTGAGGGCGCCGTAGATCTCGCCCTTGGCGCGGGCTATGCCGGCCAGGGTGCCGAAGCCTTGCAGATGGGTGGGGGCCACGTTGTTGACCAGCACCACGTCGGCGTTGACCAGGGAGGCGGTGTAGGCGATCTCCCCTTCGTGGTTGGCACCCAGCTCGAAGACGCCGAACCGGTGCTGTGGCTCGAGGCGCAGCAGCGTCAGGGGCACGCCTATGTCGTTGTTGAAGTTGCCCTGGGTGGCCAGTACGGGGCCGACCTGGGCCAGGATGGCGGCCAGCATCTCCTTGACGGTGGTCTTGCCGCAGGAGCCGGTCAAGGCCACGGACTGGGGATGCAGCTTGTCCTTGAGGTACTGGCCCAGGCGGCCCAGGGCCAGGCGGGTGTCCTTGACCAGCAGCTGGGGCTGGACACTGTCCACGGGCCGGCTCACCACCAATGCCGCGGCTTTGCGGGCGTCCTGGATGAAGTCGTGGGCGTCAAAGCGCTCACCCTGCAAGGCGATGAACAGCTCGCCGCCCTGCAGATTGCGGGTGTCGGTGCTGACCAGGCTGATGGTCAGGTCCTGGCCCACCAGCTCGGCGTCCAGGGCCTTGGCAATTTCCGACAGGGGCAGGTTCAGCATGACGCCTCCTCGTCCAGCACTCGCTGGACTTCCTCGATATCGCTAAAGGGCAGGCGGCGGCCTCGGATCTCCTGGTAATCCTCGTGGCCCTTGCCGGCCACCAACACCAGGTCCCCCGGCGCCGCCATTGAGATGGCATGGCGGATGGCGTCCCGACGGTCCGCCACCACCTGCATGGCGTCACCATAATGGCCGCCTGCCAACATCTGCTGAATGATGGCCATGGGATCCTCGGAGCGGGGATTGTCCGCCGTCAGCACGCCGATATCGGCGCCCCTGGCCACGGCTTGGGTCATCAGGGGGCGCTTGCCCGGATCCCTGTCGCCGCCGCAGCCGAAGACGCACCAGAGCTTGCCCTTGGTGTGGAAGCGCAATGCCTTGAGGGCCACTTCCAGAGCGTCGGGGGTGTGGGCATAGTCCACCACCACCAGCGGCTTTCCTGGTTTCTCAATGGTCTGCATGCGGCCTGTGACGGCCTTGACGAAGGTGGCGGCGGCGCAGAGTTCGTCCAAAGGCAGGCCCAGGGCCAGGCCGGCGGCGATGGCCGCCAGCAGGTTGGAGAGGTTGAACAGGCCCAGCAGCGGCGAGGCCAGCTCGGCCTCGCCGAAGCTGCCCAGCACCCGGGCCCGCACGCCGCCCAAATGGGGGCGCACGTCGGTCACAAAGAGCACCTGGTCGGCGATGTCGGGATCCAACGGCGAAAGACCGAAGGCGATGCAGTGCTGGCGGCCTTTGCGCTCACGTAGCCAGGCTTCCCCCAGGGGGTCGTCGGCGTTGATGACGGAGGCGTCCAAGGTCGGCCAGTCGAAGAGCTGGGCCTTGGCGGCGGCATAGGCCCCCAGGGTGCCGTGGTAGTCCAGGTGATCGCGGCTGAGGTTGGTGAAAACCGCCACCTTGTATGGCACTGCGCTGACCCGGCCCTGCATCAGGGCGTGGCTGGACACTTCCATGGCCGCCACCTGGCAACCCTGGGCGGCAAGGCCGGCCAGGGTCCTGGCCACCCCTATGGCGTCCGGGGTGGTGTTGAGGGCTGGCTCGAGGGCGTTGAAGCGGCCCGCGCCCAGGGTGCCGACGATGCCGGCCGGCCTGTCCAGCTTGTCACAGAGCTGGGCCAACAATTGCGAAGTGGTGGTCTTGCCGTTGGTGCCGGTGATGCCCACCGGCAGGATGGCCGGCTCGCCGAAGAAGCGCCAGGCGATGGCGGACAGCCGCCGGCGCAGGTCGGGCAGGGTCACCAGGGGCTTGCCGCCACGCAGGCTGAGGCCAGCTTCTTCCCCTTCCGCCAGCACGGCACTGGCGCCCCGCTCCAGGGCCTGGTCGATGAAGTCGCGGCCGTCCACCTGGTGGCCGGGTATGGCGACAAAGAGGCAGCCGGGGCCGGCCTGGCGGGAATCCAGGCTCAGGTCGGTCACGGCCACCTGGCTGTCCAGGTCACACCAGGGCGAAAGCAGTTGCTGCAGGGTCCAATCAGCCACGGTGCATCTCCTTGTCGCTTGCGGCCACCCTCATGTCGGGTGTGATGGCGTCCGGTGTGACGTTGAGCAGCGACAAGGCGCCGCCCATGACGCTGGAGAACACCGGAGCCGCCACGTCGCCGCCGTAATAGAGGTCGCCGCTGGGTTCGTTGATCATCACCACTATGGCCAGCTTGGGATGGGAGGCCGGCGCCAGGCCGGCAAAGCTGGCCACGTATTCGTTGCCGTAGCCGCCGGCCACGGCCTTGCGGGCCGTGCCCGTCTTGCCCGCCACCCGGTAACCGGGTACGGCGGCCTTGGGCGCCGTGCCGCCTGGGCGCACCACGGACTCCATCATGTGCAGCACTTCCCTGGCCACCTTGGGCTTGACCACCTGCTCGGCCGGAGGATGGGGCAGGCCCTTGATGATGGACAGGGGCAGGCGGCGGCCTTCGTTGCCCAGGGTGGCGTAGGCGCGGGCCAGTTGGGCCGGGGTGACGCTGATGGAGTAGCCGAAAGCCAGGGTGGCCAGCTCGAATTCGGACCAGCGCGGCCTGTCGTACTGGAAGAGGCCGGCAGATTCCCCCACCAGGTCGATGCCGGTTTCGGAGCCGAAGCCGAACTTGGTGTAGGTGCCCAGCAGCTCTTCCTTGGGCAGGGCCAGGGCCAGCTTGGCGATGCCCATGTTGGAGGACTTCTCGATGATGGTGGTGAGATCGATGACGCCGAGGTTGCGGTGGTCCTGCACCCGGCGACCGCCCAGGCGCATCCAGCCCGGGTTGGTGTCTATCTTCTGGTCCAGCTTGACGGCGCCGTTGTCCAGGGCCGCCATCATGGCCAGGGGCTTGGCGGTGGAGCCGGGTTCGAAAACGTCGGTGATGGCGCGGTTGCGCAGCTGATAGGCTTTGACGTCGGTGCGGTTGTTGGGGTTGTAGGAGGGCACGTTGGCCATGGCCAGCACCTCGCCGGTAGGCACGTCCACCACCACTACTGAGCCGCTGGTGGCCTCGTAGTAGCTGACCGCCTTCTTCAGCTCCCGGTAGGCCAGGGCCTGGATGCGCTGGTCTATGGTCAGTTGCAGTTCCTGGGGCTTCTCCGCCGCCTGCAGGGTGCCGAGGGATTCCACCACCCGGCCCAGGCCGTCCTTGCGCACCTTGCGCTTGCCGGGAGTGCCGGTCAGCAGATCGTCATAGGTCCGCTCTATGCCTTCCAGGCCATGGTCGTCGATGTTGGTGAAGCCGATGATGTGGGCGTCCACTTCCCCCGTGGGGTAGTAGCGCTTGGATTCCCGCTTCAGGCCGATGCCGGGGATCTTCAGTTCCTTGACGTAGTGGGCCATGGCCGGGGTCACCTGGCGCTGCAGGTAGACGAAGCGGCGGCTGGGGTCGGAGCTTATCTTGTCCATCAGGTCATGGGCGTCGGTACCCAGCACCTCGGCCAGGGCCTGCCAGCGGCGTTTGTCCTGCAGGCCGCCCTTGTCCAGCACCACTTTGGGATCGGCGTAGATGGCATCCACCGGCACCGACACCGCCAGTTCCTCGCCGTTGCGGTCTGTGATGAGGCCCCTCGGCACCTGGGTGGAGGTCACCCGCAGGGAGCGGTTGTCCCCTTCCTGGCGCAGCCGGTCGGGGGAGATCACCTGGATATAGGCAGCACGGGCCACCAGCGCCGTGAAGACGGCGCCCATCACAGCGATGGCGAACAAGTGGCGCCAGTTGATGACGCCGGGCTTGACGCGGTTACGTGCGTGCCTCTTGCTCATTTGAGCTCTATGACCTTTTCGTCGGTGCGGGCGACCCGCTTCATGTTCATCTGGCGCTGGGCTATGCCTTCGACCCTGCTGTGCTCACCCAGGGCCCCTTCCTCCAGGTTGAGGTGGCGCCACTCCACGTCCAGGCTTTCCCGCTCCACCATCAGCTGCTCCTTCTCGGCGGTGAGCAGGCGATTGCCCTGGGCCAGGTCGACCACGGCAAAGGCCGAAGCGATAACCGCAAAAAAGAGCAAAAGCAGCCACTTGGACTGCCAGAGTTCAGCTGCGATAAGGGCGGCAAGCCGGGGCTGGCGTTCAGCCATGGGGCGCCTCCGTCCGCTCCGCCACCCGCAGCACCGAGCTGCGGGCGCGGGGGTTGGCCTGGGTCTCTTCTTCGCTGGGGAAGATGGGCTTGCCCAGGGACTTCAATTTCTTGTGGTGCTTGATCTGGTCCTGGGTCACCGGCAGGCCGGGGGGCAGCTCTGGGCCCTTTTCCTGGGCGCGGATGAACTGCTTGACCAGGCGGTCTTCCAGGCTGTGGAAGCTGATCACCGCCAGCCGGCCGCCGGGCTTGAGGACGCGCAGGGCGCCATCCAGGGCCTTTTTCACCTCGTCCAGCTCGCTGTTGATGTAGATGCGGATGGCCTGGAAGGAGCGGGTAGCAGGGTGCTTGTGCTTTTCCTTGCTGGGGGCGGCCTTGGCGATAAGGTCGGCCAGTTCGTTGGTACGGGACAGGGGCGCCTGGTTGCGGCGTTCCACTATGGCGCGGGCGATGCGCCTGGCGTAGCGCTCCTCGCCGAAGGTCTTGAGCACGAAGGCGATGTCATCGGCCTCGGCGCGGTTGAGCCAATCGGCGGCGCTTTCACCGCTGGTGGGATCCATGCGCATGTCCAAAGGCCCGTCGCGCAGGAAGCTGAAACCCCGCTCGGCGTCGTCCAGCTGGGGCGAAGAAACCCCGAGATCCAGCAGCAGGCCGTCCACCTGGCCGGCGACACCTGCCTCGGTCAGGTACTCGGCGAGACCAGAGAAAGGCCCCTGGATGATGGAAAAGCGCGGATCGGCCATGGCCTTGGCGGCGGCTATGGCGGTGGGATCCCGGTCGATGGCGATGAGGCGGCCTTCCGGCCCCAGCTTTGCCAGGATGGCGCGGGAATGGCCGCCACGGCCAAAGGTGCCGTCCACGTAGAGGCCATCCGGCTTGATGGCCAAGGCCTCGATGCTTTCGCCCAGCAGTACGCTAACGTGTTCGGTCACAGTGAAAAGTCCTTCAGGGCGTCGGTGAGTTCCAAGTCGGCACCATCGCCGATGGCGGCCATGTCGGCGGCGATCTGCGCCTGCCAGGCCGTATCCGACCAGATCTCGAATTTGTTGAACTGGCCCACCAGCATCACCTTGCCGTCCAGGCCGGCATGGTTGCGAAGGGGACCGGTGAGGAGCACCCGTCCCTGGTTGTCCAGGTCCAGTTCGGTGGCGTGGCCGAGCAGCATGCGCTGCATGCGGCGCTCGGCGGGTTTCATGGAGGAGAGGCGGCTGAGCTTGCGCTCTATCAGTTCCCATTCCGCCAGGGGGTAGAGCAAGAGGCAGGGTTGGTGGATATCTATGGTGCAGACCAGCTGGCCTTCGCAGTCAGCAAGGAGCCGATCGCGATACCGCTTGGGTATCGCGAGCCGTCCTTTGCTGTCCAGGCTCACTTCGCTCGCACCACGAAACATCGTTCTTATTCTTCCCTTGGGTTAGCAATTTTTGCCACAATTTCCCACAATTCCCCACGAAGCCAAGTCTAGGGGGTGGCCTTCAAGCTTGTCAAGCAAGGGAAAATCCAGTTGTGACGCGGCCTGCAGCCTTATTGCAACAGGCTGAAAAGCAAGTGTTTTAAAGCCCGGCATTTAACCCGCATTGAAGCTCCAGCCCTGGAAAATTAAACAAGGCCCCAATAGCGTGGTGAATTGTGGTGGTGAAGCCCGACAAATCTGCCAGGAGCAGATTTGAACATCGGAGCCTGGCGACGATGGCCCTTAGGGCGAGGACCAGGAGGGTCCGAGTAAGCCGGGGCGCAGCCAGACGCGAGCCTCAGGACGAGCGAGCCGGGCGTGGCGCCAGGGACGGCTTCCAACACCGCTCACCCAAAAACAAAGAAGCCGCCCCAAGGCGGCTTCTTTGTTCAAGAATCAAGTCCGCAGAGCCGGCCTGTAAGCCGGGTTCTGTCTTGAACGGTCATTCGTCTAGGCCAGCAATCACTCACTGGCTCAAGCAACCTACCCGCCCCCCGCGCGGGCCACGCGTATTGGGGGCCTATTTGGTCTTGCTCCGGGTGGAGTTTACCGTGCCACGAACTGTTGCCAGCCGCGCGGTGCGCTCTTACCGCACCCTTTCACCCTTACCTGTGCCCTAAGGCCATCGGCGGTCTACTCTCTGTTGCACTGGTCGTCGGCTTGCGCCGCCCAGGCGTTACCTGGCACCCTGCCCTGCGGAGCCCGGACTTTCCTCCCCCCACTTGCGTGGGCAGCGACCGTCCGGCCGACTCTGCGGAGGCGCAGTATACATGGGCCCGCCTCAGCCCTCCAGTCCCAGGTTATAGAGGGCGTTCTTCTTCAGATCGAAGGCGTCGGCCACCAGAGTTGCCGCTTTCTTGCGGGGCAGCTCCTCGGCCAGGGCCAGGAAGAGCTTCACCGCCGCCTTGGGCAGTTCCGCCGCCTTGGGAGCGGGCGCCACCATCAGCACCATCTCCCCCTTCTGGCGATCCTCGTCTTCCTGCAACCAGGTGATGAGTTCGGCGGCAGGGGCGCCATGAAGGGTCTCGAAAGTCTTGGTCAGCTCCTTGGCCAGCACCACCTGGCGCTCTGGGCCGAAGACCTGCGCCATGTCCTTGAGGCAGTCCAGCGCCCGGCGGGGTGACTCGTAGAAGACCAGGGTGCGGGGCTCCTCGGCCAGGGCCTCCAACTGGGCCAGGCGGGCGCTCTGCTTGGCGGGCAGGAAACCTTCGAAAGCAAAGCGGTCCGTGGGCAGGCCAGAGGCGGACAGGGCCGTGATGGCGGCGCAGGGGCCCGGCAGCGGTACCACCTTGATCCCCGCCTCACGGCACTGGCTGACCAGGGTATAGCCGGGGTCCGAGATAAGCGGCGTGCCGGCGTCCGACACCAGGGCCACGTCCATGCCCCCTTCCAGCTTGCCGATGATAAAGCCGGCTTTCTGCTTCTCGTTGTGGTCATGCAGGGACTGGGTGGGAGTGCGGATGGCGAAATGGTGCAGCAGCTGCCCTGTGTGGCGGGTGTCCTCGGCACAGATCAGCGCTACTTCGCCCAGCACGTTCAGGGCCCGTTGGCTGATATCCCCCAGATTACCCAGGGGCGTGGGGACTATGTAAAGGGTGCCTTTGGTGTCATTCATGGGAGTGGGCCCTCTGTTTGTGTCGCTATGGCCCCTCGCATACACTAGGCACAGTTTCAGCGAGGACGTAAGACGGCAAATGACCAGGATTCTAACACGGAGCGCAGCCATGCTGTGCCTGGCGTTGGCACTCAGCCACTGCGCCAGCACAGGCCCCAGGGATGAATGGAGCGGCAGGCTGGCCAGCCCGGTCTACGCCAAGGCCAGCGAATACCTGGACAAGGCCCGCCAGGCAGAGGGCCAGGACAAGCTGCTGTGGCAACTGCAGGCCGGTCGCGCCTATGCCCAGGCTGCGGATTGGGCCAAGGTGGACAGCGTCTTGGCGGCTCTCAAGGGTCAGCTGACCCAGCCGGCAGCCTTGGCCGCCTACCAGTTGCTGGCCGCCCAGGCGACCATGGCCCGTGAAGACTACGCCGCCGCCGCCGCCCTCCTCGCGAGCCCCATGCCCCAGGCCTTCGAGACCCAGCGCCTGCGCCTCAAGTCCCGCCTGGCCGAGCTCTCCGGCGACGTCAACGCCCAGATCCAGGCCCTGGCCCAACTGGCCGAGGCCAGCAGTGACTCCGTCCAACAGGCCCGCATTAGCGATCGCATCTGGAGCCTGCTGCCCAAGGCCGACACCAGCCAACTGGATGCCAGCTGGGCCCCCTGGCTCAGCCTGCAGCAACTGGCCAAGGAAAAGCGCGGCCCGGCCCTCAAGGACGCCATCAGCGCCTGGCAGCAGCAGTATCCCAACTCCCTGCCGGGCCGTTACCTGCCCCAATCCCTGGAGCAATTGACCCAGATCACCGAGTACCAGCCCACCAAGGTCGCCCTGCTGCTGCCTTTGACCGGCAGCTTCGCCGCCCAGGGCCAGGCCATCCGTGACGGCTTCGTCGCCGCCTGGCTGGACAGCGGCCAGCCGGCCCAGCTGGTGGTGCTGGACAGTGCCAATGACGCCGTTGCCGCTTGGCAGCAGGCCAAGAGCGAAGGCGCCGACATGCTGGTGGGCCCCCTGCTCAGGCCCCAGGTGGAGGCCCTGCAGCAAAGCGGCAATGTCGACGTGCCCTGGCTGGCCCTGAACCGGGTGTTCCGCCCCGGCGTTGCCGACAGCTATTTCTTCGCCCTGGCGCCGGAAGACGAAGCGGCCCAGGCCGCCGAGGAGGCGGTGGACCGCAAGGCAGAACACCCGCTGCTGATCGGCCTGGACAGCGCCACCAACAACCGCCAGGCCCAGGCTTTCATCGAGCGCTGGCGCCAATACGGCCATGAAGAGCCGGTGGATATGCGCCTTTTCGGCAACCGCCAGCAGTTGGAACAGGGGATCCGCGATCTGCTCAAGATCAACGACTCCAAGGCCCGCATCGGCCAGGTGGAAGATCTGCTTGGCCACGATCTGGTCGCCGAGGCCCGCTCCCGCCGTGACGTGGATTTCCTCTACCTGCTGGGGGACAAGGAAGAAGTGGGGCTGATGAAAGCCTTCATCGACGTCACCATCAGCCCCTTCGCGGACCCCATTGCCGCCTATACCTCGTCGCGGGGCCACCCCGATCTGGAGAACCCGGCCGGCCTGCGCGATTTCAACGGCCTGAGTTTCTCGGAGATGCCCTATTTCGTCAGCCAGCAGGGGCCGGCCCTGGCCATGCGCCAGTTGCTGACCCAGCTCCGCCCCCATTGGCCCAGCGCCTTGGAACGGCTGTTCGCCATGGGCTATGATGCCGCCCGCCTGCTGCCGCGCATGGCCACCCTGCGCATCGAAGGCAGCGAACCGGTACAAGGCATTTCCGGCAGCATCGGCATCGACGGCAACGGCGTCATCCACCGCCGCCTGCAATGGGTCACCATCAGGGGCGGCAACACCCAGGTTCAGGACCATGTCATTCCGCCTCTTCCCGAGCAGGACAGCCAAGGGCCGGCACTTTGAGCAGGACGCCGAACGCTGGTTAAAGCAGCAGGGGCTGAGCCCCGTCGCCCGCAACGTGCGCTACCGCGGTGGCGAGCTTGACCTGGTGATGAAGGAAGGACCTCTGTGGGTGTTCGTGGAGGTCAAATACCGTAGCCAGACCGGCTTCGGCGGCGCCGTCCACGCCATCAGCCGCGCCCAGCAGGCCCGGCTTTGGCAAAGCGCCAGGCGCTTCCTCAAGGAACAAGGCCTCAACGAGTGGGACTGCCAGTGCCGCTTCGACGTGGTGATTTATGAAGGTGAACAGGGGCCCCTCTGGTTGAAGGGGGCCTTTGGCATTTAGGAGTATTCATGCTGGATCGGATCAAAGACAGTTTTACCGAGAGCATTCAAACCAAGATAGTGGCCAGCGAAGCCCTGCCCGACGCCATAGCCCAGGGGGCCATGATGCTGGTCAACTGCCTGCTGGCCGGCAACAAGATCCTGGCCTGCGGCAATGGTGGCAGCGGCCTGCACGCCCAGCACTTCGTCAACCTGCTGATGCACCACTTCGAAACCGAGCGCCCCAGCCTGCCGGCCCTGGCCTTGGGTGGCGGCAGCGGCATGCTGACCGCCGTCAGCAACGACGACAGCTTCAACGAAGTCTTCAGCAAGCAGGTCAGGGCCCTTGGCCAGCCTGGGGATGTGCTGCTGGTCATCTCCACGTCAGGCAACTCCCGTAATCTCATCAAGACCATGGAAGCCGCCCTGTCCCGCGACATGACCATACTGGCCCTGACCGGCATGGATGGCGGCGAGATGGCCGGCCTGCTGGGCCCGAATGACGTGGAGATCCGGGTTCCCGGCTACAGGCCGGCCCGTACTCAGGAAGTCCACATCCTGGTGCTGCACGCCCTGTGCGACGCCATCGACTCCACCCTCTTCAGCCAGGAAGACTGACCATGAACAAAGCCGTGATGACAGCCTGCCTGATGGCAACAATGCTGCTCCAAGGATGCGCCGTCGCCTTGGTGGCCGGCGCCGCCGGCACCGCCAGCGTCGCCAACGACAGGCGCACCGTCGGTGCCTACATCGACGACGAAAGCATAGAGTTGAAGATAACCGGCATCATCAGCAGCGACCCCGAGCTGCGCAGCAACACCCACGTCAGCGTCGTGTCCATGAACGGCGAGGTGCTGCTGGTGGGCCAGGCCCCCGGCGAGGCACTGCGCACCCGCATCGTCAGCCAGGCCCAGAAGGTTCCGGGCGTAAGCAAGGTCAACAACCAGATCCGGCTGATGACCCCGACCCGCCTGTCCACCCGCACCCATGACACCTGGCTCACCTCAGTGGTCAAGGGCAAGCTCATCGCCAGCGATCTCGACAGCTCCGCCGTCAAGGTGGTCACCGAGAACGCCGAGGTGTTCCTGATGGGCCTGGTCAGCCACCAGGAGGGCGACAGCGCCGCCAACATCGCCCGCAACGTCTCGGGCGTGACCCGGGTGGTCAAGGTCTTCCAATACCGCTGAGGCGAACCCCAATAAAAAAACCGGCAGATGCCGGTTTTTTTATTTCACTACCTTGAGGAAAGGCGCCTTCTTGCCCGGCTTGGGCGGCTCCGGATCGTCATCCGGCCCTTCCCCTTCCAAGGCGACCTTGCCTTCGCGCAGGGCCTGGTAGAAAGGCTCGTCGTCGAAGGCGGTACCAGCCCCGTTTTCACGGGCATAGATGGCCAGCACGGCAGCCATGGGCACCACCAGGCGCCTGGGCACGCCGCCAAAGCGGGCGTTGAACACCAGGTCGTTGTCACCCATGTTCAGGTTGGCCACGGCACCGGGGCCAATGTTCAAGACGATCTGGCCGTCCCGCACGTGCTCCTGGGGCACTTCGACCCCGTCCTGGGTGGCGTCCACCACTAAGTGCGGGGTCAGGTCGTTATCCAGCAACCATTCGTAGTAGGCCCGCAGCAGGTGGGGCCTACAGGGTTTCATCAGGCGCTCAGGCGCCATGGCTCATTTCCCGTTCGGCGTCGGACAGGGAAGCCTGGAAGGACTCGCGTTCGAAGATGCGCGCCATATAGGTACGGATCTCCTTGGCGCCACGGCCGGACAGTTCCACACCCAGGTGGCCAAGGCGCCACAGCAGCGGCGCCAGCACGCAGTCCATCAGGCCGAATTCTTCGCTCAGGAAGAAGGGCGTGTCGGCAAAGAGCGGCGCCAGGGCCAGCAGGCCTTCGCGCAGTTCCTGGCGGGCTTCGTCGGCCTTGTCGCCACGCTCGATGCGCTCGGCCAGGGCGTACCAGTCCTTCTGGATGCGGTACATGGTCTGGCGGGCATTGCCGCGCATCACAGGGTAGACCGGCATCAGGGGCGGGTGCGGGAAACGCTCGTCCAGGTATTCGTTGATGATGTCGGCGCGATACAGGGTGACTTCCCTGTCCACCAGGGTGGGCACGCTGACGTCGGGATTCAGTTCGACCAGATCCTCCGGGGGATTGGACAGATCCACTTCGACGATGTCGAAGGTCACGCCTTTCTCGGCCAGTACGATACGAACCTGGTGGCTGTACATGTCGGTACCACCACCAAAAAGAGTCATCACAGAGCGTTTGTTGGCTGCCAACGCCATCTTAAGCCTCCAGAAAAAAACGCAAAAAACAGCAATGGAGGCCGCTGCCCCCATTGCTGTGGGAAAATCCTCAGTGGACGTCGCGCCAGTATTCTTTCTTCAAGAAGTAGGCAATCACAAAGAAGATGGCCAAGAACACCAGCACCTTCCAGCCGATGCTCTCGGCTTCCAGTCGCATGGGTTCACCGGTATACACGAGGAAGTTGACCAGGTCCAGTACAGCCTTGTCATACTCCTCGGCGCTGAGCTCACCGGTACCGTCGGCTTTGATGCCGGCGTAGACCTCTTTCTCTTCGCCGTCCACCAGGCGTGTTTCGTAGGTCTTGCGCGGTACGCCCTGCAGTTCCTGCAGCACGTGCGGCATGCCTACGTCTTTGAATACCTCGTTGTTTACCCCCCAGGGACGGGATTCGTCCACATAGAAGGAACGCAGGTAGGTGTAGATCCAATCTGGGCCGCGCACCCTGGCAACCAGGGTCAGATCCGGCGGCACCTTGCCAAACCAAACGGCCGCTTTCTCGGCCGGCATGGCATTTTTCATATGATCGCCTATTTTGGCGCCAGTGAAAATCAGATTTTGTTCCATCAGGTCATGAGGTATGCCCAAATCGTCGGCAGTACGCACATAACGCTGGTACTGCATCTGGTGGCAACCGAAGCAGTAGTTCATGAACATCCGGGCGCCGCGCTGCAAGGACGCCTTATCGGTGAGGTCGTAATGGGCCTTGTCCAGATGGACCTCACCTTCCTCGGCCAGGGCCACAAGCGGCAGCATCGCCAGCAGGGCTATCAGCAATCTTTTCATTGGGTCACCCTCTCCGGAACCGGCTTGGTCTTCTCGTTCTTGCTGTAGAACCACAGGAGAGCGAAGTAGCCGAAGTAAGTCACAGAGCAGATCTGCGCCACCAGGGTGTGGGTCGGGGTGGCCGGCTGGGTTCCCAGGTAACCGAGGATCAGGCAGGAAACGGCGAACTGGATGAGGTTGAGCCGGTGCAGCACGCTTCGGTAGCGCACCGACTTGACCTTGCCCCTGTCAAACCAGGGCAGCAGGAACAGCACTATGATCGCCGAGAACATGGCGATGACCCCGGCCAGCTTGTTGGGCACGGCCCGCAGGATGGCGTAGAAGGGGGTGAAGTACCAGACCGGCGCTATGTGCGGCGGTGTGGTCAAGGGGTCGGCCGGTTGGAAGTTGGGCGCCTCCAGGAAGATGCCGCCCCCTTCCGGTTTGAAGAAGATGATGTAGCAGAAGATGAACAGGAAACCTGCCACACCCACTATGTCCTTGACGGTGTAGTAGGGATGGAAGGGGATGGCGTCTTTGGGCCAGCCGTTTTCATCCTTGTTCTTCTTCACTTCGATGCCGTCGGGGTTATTGGAACCCACTTCGTGCAGGGCGATGATGTGCAGGAACACCAGCACCACCAGCACCAGCGGCAGCGCTATGACGTGCAGGGCGAAGAAGCGGTTCAAGGTGGCACCGCTGATCACGTAGTCGCCGCGGATCCACAGGGTCAGGTCGTCCCCTATGACGGGGATGGCCCCGAACAGGGAGATGATGACCTGGGCGCCCCAGTAGGACATCTGGCCCCAGGGCAACAGGTAGCCCATGAAGGCTTCGGCCATCAGGCATAGGAAGATCAGCATGCCAAAGAGCCACAGCAGTTCCCGCGGTTTCTGGTAGGAGCCGTACATCAGGCCCCGGAACATGTGCAGGTAGACCACAATGAAGAAGGCGGACGCGCCCGTACTGTGCAGGTAGCGCAGCAGCCAGCCGTAGTCCACGTCCCGCATGATGTATTCGATGGAGGCGAAGGCCCCTTCGGCGCTGGGGTTATAGTCCATGGTCAACCAGATACCGGTGAGGATCTGGTTGACCAGCACCAGCATGGCCAGGGAGCCGAAGAAGTACCAGAAGTTGAAGTTCTTGGGGGCAGGATACTTGCCGACGTGCTTGTCCCAGGTCGCCGTCATGGGAATGCGTTCGTCTATCCAGGCGATGAATCTGTTCATGCTTGGGCCTCCCCTTCGCTCATGCCCACCAATATGGTCCGCTCATCCACGTAATAGTGGGGCGGCACCACCAGGTTCAAAGGCGCCGGCACATTCTGGAAGACGCGGCCGGCCATGTCGTACTTGGAACCGTGGCAGGGGCAGAAGAAGCCATAGTTGACCCCCACCTCCTGCTGGGCGAAGTCGCCCTTGAGGTAGCTGGGGGAACAGCCAAGGTGGGTGCAGATCCCCACAGCCACCAGGATATGGGGCTTGATGGAGCGGGTGGGATTCTTGGCGTAGTCGGGCTGCTGGGCCTCTTCGGAATTAGGGTCTTTCAACCTGTCGTTGAGGGTGGCCATCTTGTCCAGCACCTCCTGGGTGCGGCTGACCACCCAGACAGGTTTGCCACGCCACTTCACCAGGATCAACTGCCCTGGCTCGAGCTTGGTGATATCCACTTCCACAGGCGCACCGGCGATCTTGGCCCTAGCGCTGGGATTCCAGGATTCGATGAAGGGAACTGCCGCGAAACCGGCACCCACTGCGCCCACTACGGCAGTGGTCCAGGTCAGGAATCGTCTACGGCCGGTATCTACAGGCGCATTACTCATCCATTTGTCTCCAGTCGTGGAACAGAAGCCGCGCCGTTTTTATATAGTCTCGCGGCCTGTGGCTCACAAGATCTCCCCGGCAAGTGGGTGCTGCTTCCTTGGAGAGGGGACCTGATTCTGGTTAGTTATTCGCCTCAAAGCATAAAGAAAACCCCCTATAAAAACAAGGAAAAGGGATTTTTTGAGCAGAGACGCGGGCAAAAAAAAGCCCGGCAATGCCGGGCTTTTTGAGCAGTCTGAAGCGTATTAACGCTTGGAGAACTGCGGACGACGACGGGCTTTGCGCAGACCGACTTTCTTACGCTCAACCTGACGGGCGTCACGAGTGACGAAGCCAGCTTTACGCAGGGTCGGACGCAGGGACTCGTCGTACTCCATCAGGGCGCGGGTGATGCCGTGGCGGATAGCGCCAGCCTGACCGGAGATACCACCGCCAGAAACGGTGATGTACAGGTCCAGCTTCTCGGTCATCTCAACCAGCTCCAGCGGCTGACGAACTACCATGCGGGCAGTTTCGCGGCCGAAGTACTCTTCCAGAGAGCGTTGGTTGACGGTGATGGAACCACTGCCTTGCTTGATGAAAACACGGGCGGTGGAGCTTTTGCGACGGCCAGTGCCGTAGTATTGATTGTCTGCCATTTCTTGAATTCCGTATTAGATGTCAAGGACCTGAGGTTGTTGTGCAGCGTGCTTGTGTTCAGCACCGGCAAAAACCTTCAGCTTACGGAACATGGCACGACCCAGCGGACCACGGGGCAGCATGCCTTTAACGGCCGCTTCGATGATCATTTCCGGCTTCTTGGCTTGCAGCTTTTCGAAGCTGATGGACTTCAGGCCACCCGGGTAACCGGAGTGAGCGTGATACATCTTGTCCTTGGACTTCGCGCCAGTTACAACCACTTTCTCGGCGTTGATAACGACGATGTAGTCGCCAGTGTCAACGTGAGGAGTGTATTCCGGCTTGTGCTTGCCACGCAGGCGCGAGGCGATCTCGGTGGCGATGCGACCCAAGGTTTTGCCTTCGGCGTCAACCACATACCAGTCACGTTTTACGGTTTCTGGCTTAGCTACGAAAGTTTTCATTCAAATAACCCAAGTTCGTATTGTTACATACCCGTGCGGGCTTCTTTGCCCGCACCATGTGCAAAACCTGCCACGACATCCCTTCGAATGCTGGCGGGTGACATATGCGCTGCCCTTGTTGGGCAGGTTGTAACGTGGGGCTGCGCGGATTATACGCATGTCAATCCGCCAGGTCACGTCCAATTTGTACTCAAAATCAGGGTTTGTGGGGCCTGGCCAGGTATTCCGTGGACTGCATTTCCTGCAGCCTGGACAGGCAACGCTGGAACTCGAAGCGCAGCCGTTCGCCGGCATAGAGCTCGAACATCCCAACCTCGGCCAAGATGATCAGCTTGACGCCACGCTCGTAGAACTCGTCCACCATGGCGATGAAACGCCTGGCCACGTCCTCCTGGTTGGCCCCCATCTGAAAGCCGCCGCTGACCAGCACCGAGTGGTAGAGCCTGGCCAGTTCCATGTAGTCGGCCTGGCTACGGGGGCCGTCGCAGAGGGCCCTGAAGTCCAGCCAGAGTACGCCGTCGGCCTCCAGCAGCGCCGGAATGGGGCGCCCTTCGATGCTCAGCACCGGGTTCTCCTGGCCGGGCTCAACGGCCAGCTTGCCGAAATAGTCGCGGAATTGGGCCAGGCCCTTTTCGTCGCAGGGATAGTGGTAAAGCTCGGCCTGCTCCAGGGTGCGCAGCCGGTAGTCGATACCGGAATCCACGTTGACCACCTCGCAGTTGGCCTTGATATGGGCGATGGCGGGCAGGAAGCGGGCCCGCTGCAGGCCGTTGCGGTAAAGCTCGTCGGGAATGATGTTGGAGGTGGCCACCAGCACCAGGCCGCGCTCGAACAACGCCTCGAAAAGGGTGCCCAGCAGCATGGCGTCGGTAATGTCAGAGACGAAGAACTCATCGAAACAGATGATGTCGGTCTCGCCGGCAATCTTGTCGGCTATCTTCAGCAGCGGATCCTGCTCGCCCTTGAAGAGCTTGAGCTCCTGATGGATGCGGTGCATGAAGCGGTGAAAGTGGGCCCGCAGCTTGCGCTCTGTCGGCAGGCAGTCAAAGAAGGTGTCTACCAGGTAGGTCTTGCCGCGCCCTACCCCACCCCAGAAATAGAGGCCCTTGACGGCAGCCTTGGGCTTGCCTGCCAATTTCTGCCAGAGCCCTTTCAATCCCTTGGTCTGCTGCTGGTCCCTGGCACAGAAATCCTCATAGAGGCGTTGCAAGTGGCGGACGGCATTTTCCTGGGCCGCGTCATGCATGAAATCCGGGCGGGCAAGGTCGGCTTGATAGCGCTGCCAGGGAGTCATCGGATCAGGGTCTCTTCAGGGATAATTGGGGGCCGGCATGGTACCACGGACCCAGTGTTGCAGGTATATTGTTCGCCAACAGCAAAGGACAGGAGTGGCAAGGTCCATGATAAATTTCGCAATAGGTGTAGTCGTAGGGATAGTGGTTGGCCTGCTGATAGGCCGCGTCCGTGGCACTACGCCCCTGGGTGAGGACAAGCTGCGCCAGGATCTGGAACAAGCCCAGCTGGATCTGGAGCAGTACAAGGAAGAAGTGAAGGATTACTTCGAAGAAAGCGCCGAGATGATGAAACAGCTGGCCCGTGACTACGACAAGCTGGCCCGCCATGTCAGCGACGGCGCCGGTAACCTGCTGAGCCTGGACGCGGACGCCCTGTCACTGCGTATCGGCGAAGAGGCCTTGGAAGAGCAGCAACTGGAGCTGCTGACCGAGCCGCCCCGCGACTATTCCCACGAGCGCCATGGCCTCATCAAAAAATAATTCTGGAACTTTTTAACAATCCGCAAGGTCAGTGATTGAGCCAAGACTGAAACAGCCTTCTGTATTTATAGGAGATTCAGTAAGAATGAAGCCTCTCGCAATCCTTGTATCCGCGGCCCTGATGGGTACCGCATCCCTGGCCAGCCTGCCTGCCACCGCCGCCCTGCCTAGCAGTGTCGAAGGGCAGGCCATGCCCAGCCTGGCCCCCATGCTGGAAAAAGTGACCCCAGCCGTCGTCAGCATCAACGTCGCCGGCACCCATGTGTCCCGCCAACGCATCCCCGATGCTTTCCGCTTCTTCTTTGGCCCCAATATGCCTCAGGAGCAGACCCGTGAGCAGCCCTTCGAAGGGCTCGGCTCAGGGGTCATCATCGACGCCAAGAACGGCTATGTGGTGACCAACAACCATGTGGTGGACGAAGCGGACAAGATCGAAGTCACCCTCACCGATGGCCGCACCTTCAAGGCCAAGAAGATCGGCGTCGACAAGGACGTGGACATCGCCCTGCTCAAGATAGACGCCGACGGCCTCACCCAGATCAAGGAAGCCGACTCAGACAACCTGCGGGTCGGTGACTACGCTGTCGCCATCGGCAACCCCCTGGGCCTGGGCCAGACCGTCACCTCAGGTATCGTCTCGGCCCTGGGCCGCAGCGACCTGCAGGTCGAGCACCTGGAAAACTTCATCCAAACCGACGCCGCCATCAACCGCGGCAACTCCGGCGGCGCCCTGGTCAACCTGCGCGGCGAGCTGATCGGCATCAACACCGCCATCATAGGCCCCAACGGCGGCAACATCGGTATCGGCTTCGCCATACCGGTGAACATGATGAAAAACCTGGTCAAGCAGATCATCGACCACGGTGAGGTGCGCCGCGGCTACCTCGGCATCATGGGCGGCGAGCTGACCCATGAGCTGGCCAAGGCCATGGGCTACAAGTCGGGCCAGGGCGCCTTCGTGTCCCAGGTGCAGGAAGACTCCGCCGCCGCCAAGGCCGGCATCAAGGCCGGTGACATCATCACCAGCCTGGACGGCAAAGCGATCAAGAGCTTCGGTGAGCTGCGCGCCAAGGTCGCCACCCTGGGGCAGGACGCCAAGATCACGTTGGGCCTGGTACGGGACGGCGAAGAGAAGACGGTGACCGTCAAGCTGCAAGGCCAGGCCGACGTCAAGGAAGCCTCTGGTGAGGCCCTGCATCCGCGTCTCGACGGCGCCGAGTTTGAAAACAGCAGCCAGGGCGTCAAGGTGACCAAGGTTGCCGAGCGCTCCCCTGCCGCTTTCACCGGCCTGCAGGAAGGGGACATCATCATAGGCGTCAACCGCCAACCTGTGAAAACCGTCAAGGATCTCAAGAAGATACTGGATGCCAATGACGAAGGCGGCGTACTGGCCCTGAACGTCATCCGCGGCCACTCCAGCCTCTACCTGGTGATCCGCTAAAAGTCTTTGTAAGACTAAGTAAAGGGGCCCCCGGGCCCCTTTTTGCTGCCTGGAAAAAGCTGTTATGCTCAGGCCTCTATCAACTGCAGGGCATTGTCAATGGCGCGGCTTTTCAAAGACTTGGGTAAAGCCATCCTGCTGGGATTGATCCTGGCGGCAGTGCTGCTCACCTTCTTCCCCAGCCTGCGCAAGGGCAGCGACGACAGCCAGGGACTTTTCCGCAAGGAAAACAACTACGCCCCCCTGCTGTCCTTCTCCTCGGCCGTGCGCCGCGCCGCCCCGGCCGTGGTCAACATCTATTCGGTGAGCAATGTCGGCAAGGATCTCTACGAGCAACGCGGCACCATCAAGGGCCTGGGCTCCGGGGTGATCATGACCGCCAAGGGTCATATCCTCACCAACTTCCACGTCATCCACGATGCCGACCAGATAGTGGTGGCGTTGCAGGACGGCCGGGTCTCCTATGCCGAGCTGGTGGGCACAGATCCCCTGACCGACCTGGCGGTACTGCAGGTGGATCTGGATAACCTGCCGGTCATTCCCCAGGACCCCCACAACCAGGCCCAGGTGGGTGACGTGGTGCTGGCCATAGGCAACCCCTACAACATCGGCCAGACCATCACCCAGGGCATCATCTCCGCCACCGGCCGCTCCGGCATGAGTTCCACCGGCTACCAGGACTTCCTGCAGACCGACGCAGCCATCAACGCCGGCAACTCCGGCGGCGCCCTGGTCAACAGCAACGGCGTGCTGGTGGGCATCAACACCGCCCTCTTCCACGTCTCGGAACGCATGGACGCGCCCGGCATCAGCTTCGCCATCCCCTATACCCTGGCCGCCAAGATCCTCAAGGAGCTGGTGGAGAACGGCCGGGTGATCCGCGGCTACTTCGGGGTCAACTACCAGCAGCCCAGGGTGCCGATCATGACCCAGCCGCCGCTGATCACGGCCGTGGACAAGGACTCACCGGCAGAGAAAGGCGGCATCAAGGTGGGGGATCTCATCGTCGGCATCGACGGCAAGCCGATCCGCAACGGCCTGGAGGCCATGGACCTGGTGGCAGAGACCAAACCAGGCACCCAGATCGAGGTGACAGTGGTACGGGACGGCAAACAGCTCAAGCTCAAGGTGACGGTGGGGGAAAGGCCCCCGGGTTACTGAGCAGAAGAAAAGGCGCCCTGAGGCGCCTTTCTTATTTGACCCGGCGGATGCTGGCGCCGAGATTGGAGAACTTGTCCTCGATGCGCTCGTAGCCGCGGTCTATGTGGTAGATGCGGTCCACCAGGGTCTCGCCCTGGGCCACCAAACCGGCGATCACCAGGCTGGCCGAGGCCCGCAAGTCGGTGGCCATCACCTGGGCACCGGACAGGCCGTCCACCCCTTTGACCAGGGCGTTGTTGCCGTCGAGGCTGATGTCGGCCCCCATGCGACTGAGCTCCGGTACGTGCATGAAACGGTTCTCGAAGATGGTTTCCTTGATCCGGGCTGTGCCCTGGGCCACGGAATTCAGCACTGTGAACTGGGCCTGCATGTCGGTGGGGAAGGCCGGATAGGGGGCAGTGGTGACATCCACCGCCTTGGGCCTCTTGCCGTGCATGTCCAGCTTGATCCAGTCAGGGCCTGTGGTCACCTCGGCGCCTGTCTCTTCCAGCTTCACCAGCACCGCTTCCAGGAGGCTGGGATCGGTGTTGGTGCAGGTCACGCTGCCACGGGTGACGGCGGCGGCCACCAGGAAGGTGCCGGTTTCGATGCGGTCGGGCTGGACGCTGTAAGCCACGCCATCCAGGCGCTCGACGCCGTCGACCACCAGCTTGGAGGTGCCTATGCCCTGGATCTTGGCCCCCATGGCCACCAGGCAGTTGGCCAGATCCACCACTTCGGGTTCGCGGGCCGCGTTCTCGATGACGGTGCGGCCATCGGCCAGGGTCGCGGCCATCAGCAGGTTCTCGGTGCCGGTCACCGACACCATGTCCATCAGGATATGGGCACCCTTGAGGCGGCCACCCGGCACCTTGGCCTTGATGTAGCCGTGCTCGACGAGGATCTCGGCCCCCATCAGCTCCAGGCCATGGATGTGCAGGTTGACCGGACGCGCCCCTATGGCGCAGCCGCCGGGCAGGGACACTTCCCCCTTGCCGAAGCGGGCCACCAGGGGCCCCAGGGCCAGGATGGAGGCGCGCATGGTACGTACCAGTTCATAGGGCGCCACGTGCTGGTCGACGGAACGGGGGTCCACCTCCACTTCCATGTTGTCGCCCAAGGTGATCTTGGCCCCCAGCTTGCCCAGCAGGGCCATGGTGGTGGTGACATCGTTGAGGTGCGGAATATTGGTCAGGATGACGGGCCCGTCCGCCAGCAGGGTGGAGAACAGGATCGGCAGAGCCGCGTTCTTGGCGCCGCTGATGGCAACGCTACCGGCCAGGGGGCTGCCACCGGTGATAAGCAGTTTATCCATGGAGTTCTTCTTTACTGGCCGAGGTTGAGCAGCTTCTTGTCGCGTGCCCAGTTGGCGGGGGTGTAGGTCTTGATGGAGACGGCGTGCATGCTGTTGTTGGCAATGGCCTCCATCAGCGGCCCGTAGACGAGCTGTTGGCACTTCACCGGCCGCAGGCCTTCGAAACAGCTGCCAACGGCGATGATGTTGTAGTGACTGCCTTCGCTCTTGACGATCGCTTCGTCCAGGGAAAGGCTGTCGCGCAGTAGTTGTTCGATCTCTTGGTTGGTCATGCGTGCTCTATGGGCAGAATGGCGTCCAGATCGCCCAATTCTGCCAGCTTTTTGAGCCGGCCAGAAGCCCCAATGACCTTGGTGTCCGGGTATTGTTCACATAGCTCGAGCAGCATAGCCAGGCCGGCCGTGTCCACCTTGTCGAGCCCGGACACCGCCAGGGTGTCCAGGCCCTTGAAGCCGGCACGGCGCTGCCAGAGGGCCGGCACAGTGTTGCGGTCGAGGATCCCGGCCAGGGTCAACACAGGCGCCTGCCACTGGATCTCCAGGCTCATGCGGCCTTTTCCTCTTTCTTGAGGGTGATGGCGACGTTGGCCTTGTCCTTGAGCATCTGGGTCACTTCATCGATGCCTTTCTGGCGAATGAGGCCTTCCAGCTCGGCCTGCTTGGAGGACAGCAGGCTGATGCCCTCGGCCACCATGTCGTAGACACCCCAGGAGCCTGTCTTGCTGTTGAGGCGGGCCTTGAAGATCAGGTTGATCTCAGGGCGGCCCTCTTCGATGATGCGCGCCTTGACGGAGGCGATCTTCTGCTGGTGGCCCTCGTCCATGGGGGAGCGCTCGAAGATCACCTGCTGGTCGTGATACTGGGTGAAGGCCTGGGCATAGGTGGTCACCAGGTAGTTCTTGAACACGGCGATGAAGCGGTCGCGCTGATCGGATGTGGTCTTGGGCAGGTTGCGGCCTATCACCTTCAGGGAGGCGTAACGGTAGTCCACGTAGGGCAGCAGCTCTTCACGGACGATCTCCTTGATGACGTTGGGATCCTTCTGGATCTGCGGCTGCTCCGCCTTGAACCTTTCGAACGCCAGGTTGGCCGCCTTCTCCACCATGTTGAAGGGATCGCTGCGGTCAATGGCGGTGGTCTGGGCCAAGGCCGAGCCCATCATGCCCACCATCAACAGGGCGGCGGTCATCATTCGCTTGATCATATCGACTCCTTATTCGTGGGACTTGCCAAAGAGGAACTGGCCAATCAACTCTTCCAGCACCAGGGCGGACTTGGTGTCCTCAATGTAGTCACCGTTCTTGAGGATGGAAATGGAATCATCCTTAAAGCCGGGCTGCAGCCCAATGTACTGCTCCCCCAATAAACCGGAGGTGAGTATGGCGGCAGAACTGGTCTCGGGGAACTTGTCGTACTCCGAGTTGATGGACATGGCCACCAGCGGGGTGAAGTCCTTGGTATCCAGCTTGATGTTCTCGACCCGGCCCACTACGACGCCGCCCACCTTGATGGGGGAGCGGACCTTGAGGCCGCCGACATTGTCGAACTTGGCGTAGAGGGTATAGGTGGAGCCATCGCCGCCGGCGCTGCCGTTGGCGACCCGCAGGGCCAGCACCGACATGGCCAATATGCCCAGCAGGATGAAGAAGCCCACCAACAATTCAATTTTGCGACTGTTCTGCATAATCAGTTTCCAAACATCAAAGCCGTCAGAATAAAGTCCAGACCCAGCACCGCCAGGGAGGAGTGCACTACCGTCTGGGTCGTGGCCCTGCTGATCCCTTCCGAGTTAGGTACAGCATCGTAACCGTTGAACACCGCTATCCAGGTCACCACCAGGGCGAAGGCAATGCTCTTGATAAAGCCGTTGAGGATGTCGTCGTAGAGGTCCACGGCGGATTGCATCACCGACCAATAGGTACCGGCGTCCACGCCCAGCCAGTCGACACCCACTATTTTGCCGCCCCAGATGCCGACGGCGCAGAAGATGGCGGTCAGCAGCGGCATGGCGATGACGCCGGCCCAGAAACGGGGGGCTATCACCCGCTTGAGGGGATCGACGGCCATCATCTCCAGGCTGGAAAGCTGTTCGGTGGCCTTCATCAGGCCTATCTCGGCGGTCAGGGCCGAACCGGCGCGGCCGGCAAAGAGCAGGGCCGTGACCACGGGGCCCAGTTCACGCAATATGCTCAGGGCCACCATGGGCCCCAGGGATGCCTCGGCACCGTAGTCCACCAGGATGGTGTAGCCCTGCAGGCCCAGCACCATGCCGATGAAGAGGCCGGATACCACTATGATCAGCAGGGATTGCACCCCCACCACGTAAATCTGTTTCACCAGCAGGTGGAAACTGCGCAGCCGCGGCCAGCAGAGCACGGCCGACAGCATCATCAACAGGGCCCGTCCCATGGCGCTGGTCAGGGACAGTCCCAGACGCCCCAGGTGGGCAAGGGAATCAAACATCAGCGCGCTTCTCCTTTGAGATCGGTCCTGTAATCCGGCGCCGGGAAGTGGAACCGCACAGGGCCGTCCGGCTCGCCGTTGAGGAACTGCTTGAGCTGCTCGGAACTGCTGTCCTTGAGCTGGGCCGGCGTGCCCTGCCCTATGACCTTCTTGTCCGCCACCACATAGACGTAGTCGGCGATGGACAACACCTCTTCCACGTCGTGGGAAACCACCACTGAGGTGAGGCCCAGGGCGTCGTTGAGGCGGCGGATCAGCTTGACGATGACCCCCATGGAGATGGGGTCCTGGCCGGCAAAGGGTTCGTCATACATGATCATGTCCGGGTCCAGGGCTATGGCCCTGGCCAGGGCGGCGCGGCGCGCCATGCCGCCGGACAGCTCGCCAGGCATCAGTCCGTGGGCGCCCCTCAGCCCCACCGCCTCCAATTTCATCAGCACTATCTTGCGGATGATGGCCTCGGAGAGGTCGGTATGTTCGCGCAGCGGGAAGGCGACGTTGTCGAACACCGTCATGTCGGTGAACAAGGCACCGCTCTGGAACAGCATGCTCATCCGCTTGCGGACCGTGAACAGCTGGTTGCGTGACAAGGACGGGATATTCTGGCCGTCGAAGAGGATCTCCCCCTGCTCCGGGTGCAACTGGCCGCCGATCAGGCGCAGCAGCGTGGTCTTGCCGATGCCGCTGGGCCCCATGATGGCGGTGACCTTGCCGACCGGTATGGTCAGGTTGATATCGTCATAGATGACCCTGTCGCCACGACTGAAGGTCATGTTCTTGATTTCGACAAGAGGGCTGCTTGGGTTCATCTGGATTGTCCTGAACTCGTACGGGTCGGTATTGTAACAAAGGGCGCCGATGGCAAGGCAATGCCAATAAATGAAACAAAACGTTCGAAAGGGTAAGGAAGGGTCTCTGAATTGCCCCTGAATTCGGGGGGCGGGGGGAGGTCCTGGCCATCCATGCCGGCATTCCCTGGCTCATCTGCATCCTGCCTAGATTTCATTAATGCCATATTGGTGATGACGAATTCTTCCTTTTTGACTGTTCAGCGCACCTTGCCTTGGTCGCTTATCTTGTCGGCCTTTCTTATAATCGCGCCAGTTTAGCAAAGGAGTCCCCATGGTTCAGCGAGACTTTTCCCGGTTCGGGCGCACCGTCCTCGAAATAGAAAGAGACGCCATCGAAGGGCTGTTTCAGTCGCTGGGCCCGGCCTTCGACCGCGCCTGCCAGATATTGTTCGACTGCCAGGGCAAGGTTATTGTCACAGGAATGGGCAAGTCTGGCCATATCGGCGGCAAGATTGCCGCCACCCTGGCCTCCACCGGTACCCCCGCCTTCTTCGTGCATCCCGGCGAGGCCTCCCACGGCGATCTGGGCATGATCACCGACCGCGACGTGGTGGTGGCCATCTCCAACTCCGGTGAAACCCAGGAAGTGCTGACCTTGCTGCCGGTGCTCAAACGCATCGGCGTCGCCACCATCGCCATGACCGGCAAGCCCGACTCCACCTTGGCCCGTCACAGCGACGTACATCTGTGCGTGGCGGTGGAGAAGGAAGCCTGCCCCCTGAACCTGGCTCCCACCGCCTCCACCACCGCCACCCTGGTCATGGGCGATGCCCTGGCGGTTGCCCTGCTGCACGCCCGCGGCTTCACCGCCGACGACTTCGCCCTCTCCCACCCCGGCGGCAGCCTCGGCAAACGGCTGCTGCTGCGCATTGAGGACCTGATGCATGGCGGCGACCAGGTGCCGCTGGTGAATGAGGACATCTTGCTGCGCGACGCCTTGCTGGAAATGACCCGCAAGGGCCTGGGCATGACCGCCGTAGTGGACGGCGACGGCAAGCTGGCCGGGCTCTTCACCGACGGCGATCTGCGCCGGGTGCTGGACGCAGGCCATGACGTGCGCACCGTATCCATAGCCCAGGTGATGACCAAAGGCGGCGTCACAGTGGGTCCCGACATGCTGGCCGCCGAAGCCCTGCACCTGATGGAAGGCAAGAAAATCAACGGCCTTATCGTAGTGGACGGGAACAACAGGCCCATAGGCGCACTCAATACTCAAGATCTGATGCGCGCAGGAGTATTTTGATGCAGAACAGCCTCTACGGCCCCATGGCCCCCGACCTTTGGCAACGCTTCCAGCAGGTAAGGCTGCTGGTGTGCGACGTGGACGGGGTCTTCTCCGACGGCCGCATCTACCTGGGCAATGACGGCGAGGAACTCAAGGCCTTCCACACCAGAGACGGCTTCGGGGTCAAGGCGCTGCGCGCCGCCGGCATCGAAGTGGCGGTGATCACAGGCCGCCAGAGCCGCATCGTCGCCGACCGCTTCCAGGCCCTGGGTGTCCCCCATGTCTACCAGGGCCAGCACGACAAGGCCTGCGCCTTTGGCGAGCTGCTGGACAGCCTCAAGCTGCACGGCAACCAAGTCGCCTACATCGGCGACGACATCCCCGACCTTGGCCTTATCGAGGCGGCAGGCCTGGGCCTGGCGGTGGCGGATGCCCACCCCTTGGTACGCCAAGCTGCCGACTACGTGACCAGCCTGCCCGGTGGCTTCGGCGCCGTGCGGGAAGTCTGCGACCTGCTGCTGGAAAGCCAGGGCCACAGCCTGCGCCCGGCGGGGGCCAGCCTATGAACCGCGCCCTGCTTTTCATACTGCTGCTGTTCACGGCCACCCTGGCCCTGGTCTATTGGCCCAGCAAGAACCAGGACCAGGCCCAGGCAGATCCGGCCCTGCTGGCGCAGCAGCCGGACGGCATCGCCGAAGATCTGCAGGTCCGCCAGTTCGACGACAATGGCCAGCTCAGCATGCAGGTCAACGCCGATTCCATGACCCACTTCAGCAGCAAGCAGGAAACGCTGCTGACCTCGCCCCGTTTCGAGCTCTACGACAAAGAGCAGCACAAGCCCTGGCAAATCCGTGCCGAAAGGGCCATCGTTTCACAGCAACGTCTGGTCGACTTGCGAAACGATGTTATTATCCAGAGCCTTACGGAAGACGCCCCCGTCAGGCGTGTGGACACAGACAACCTTCGATTGGATCTGGCGTCCAAGACCATGGATACGGAAGCGCCTGTGACCATCATAGGCCCGGGTTACATCACCAGGGGCATTGGCCTCGAAGCCAAGCTGGAAGGACAACAGGTCCGCATCAAGAGTCAGGTCAGTACCGAATATGAACAGCCTTAAGATCATCAGCAGCGCCTTCCTGGCCCTCGCCCTGCCCCTGCTGGCGGTGGCGGCGGACGGCGACTTCAACAAGAAGATCGAAGTCTCGGCCCAGAAGAACTATGCCGACGGCATCAAGAAGCGCGTCATCTACGAAGACAAGGTCCAGATCAACCAGGGCAGCCTGAAGATCCAGGCCAGCCGGGTGGAGATCGACGCCAGCGGCAACGAGCGCATCTTCATCGCCACCGGCAAGCCGGTGCGTTTCCAGCAAAAACTCAACGACGGCACCTGGGTCAAGGCCGAGGCCTTTGAGATCCGCTACTACGACACCAAACGCCTGGTCGTCATGAAGGGCAATGCCCAGATAGAACAGCAAGGCAGCCTGGCCAAGGGCGACACCATAGAGTACGACCTCAATGCCCAACGCCTGGTGGCCGAGGCCAAGGACGACAACAGCAGGGTCGTGACCATCTTCGAACCCGGCAAGTTCCAGCAGCCCAAGGAACCCAAGGTCCAGGAGCCCAAGGCCAAGGAAGACCAGGAACCCCAGCCCAATCCCGAGCAGCAGCCCCAGCCCCTGCCCCAGACGCAAAGCCAGGCGGCCGCCACCTTCGACCAGCAGGGCCAGGCGCAACCTGCCGCCCAGCAACAAGGCCAGGAACTGCCTGCCCCCCAGCCAGCTAAGCCAGAGCCGAAGAAAGAAGACCACAAGCCGCAGCCCCAAGAGCCGGAGCACCAGGCTGCCGCCACCCAGCCCACCACCGAAGCGCCCCAGCCGGCCAGCAGCGCCGCCCAGGGGGGCCAGCACTGATGGCCGAGCTTAAAGCGCAACACCTGGCCAAGAGCTATAAGCGCCGCAACGTGGTCAAGGACGTCTCCCTGTCCGTCAAGACAGGGCAGATAGTGGGCCTGCTGGGCCCCAACGGCGCCGGCAAGACCACCACCTTCTACATGGTGGTGGGGCTGGTATTGGCCGACAAGGGCCGGGTGCTGATCGACGACCGGGACCTCAGCCTGGAGCCCATGCACGTGCGGGCCCGCGCCGGCATCGGCTACCTGCCCCAGGAAGCCAGCATCTTCCGCAAGCTCAGCGTCCACGACAACATCATGGCGGTGCTGGAGCGGCGCAAGGATCTCGACAAGAACGGCCGCGAGGACGCCCTCGAGGCCCTGCTCGACGAGTTCCACGTCAGCCACCTGCGCGACAGCCTGGGCGCCAGCCTCTCCGGCGGCGAGCGACGCCGGGTGGAGATAGCCCGGGCCCTGGCCGCCAACCCCGAATTCATACTGCTGGACGAACCTTTTGCCGGCGTCGATCCCATCTCGGTGATCGACATCAAGAAAATCATCGAGCATCTGCGCGATCGTGGCCTTGGGGTCCTCATCACCGACCACAACGTCCGTGAGACCCTGTCGGTCTGCGAACACGCCTATATCGTCAGTCACGGCGAGCTCATCGCCAGCGGTACGCCCCAGGCCATACTGGACAACAAGCAGGTCAGGGACGTCTATCTGGGCGAGCAGTTCCAACTATAGTTAGCCAAGAGGCGGCGCCATGTACGCCGCCCGGAGGGAAGTCACTCTCGTGTTGAAACCGAGCCTGCAACTACGCATTGGACAGCAACTGACCATGACGCCGCAGCTGCAGCAGGCCATCCGCCTGCTACAGCTGTCGTCCCTGGAACTGCAGCAGGAAATTCAGGCCGCCCTGGACGCCAACCCCCTGCTGGAAGACGGCCTGGACGAGGAGTTCGACGAGCCCCAGGCCCAGGAAGAGCACGCCAAGGACAGCGACGCCGGTGACGACTACGACGAGCCCCAGGCCGAACCCGACACCGCCGACATCATGGAAGAGCGCAAGCTGGACGAGGACCTGCCGGTGGACGCCAGCTGGGACGAGGTCTATTCCGCCGGCACCGGCAGTGCGGGACCGGTCAGCGTCGACGACGACAGCCTCTACCAGGGCGAGACGGTGGACGACATCCAGCAGCACCTGCTGTGGCAGATGCGCCTGACCCCCTTCACCGAGACAGACCAGGCCGTGGCCGTGGCCATCATCGACGCCATAGACCCCGACGGTTATCTGCGCCAAAGCTGCGAGGAGATCCTCGACAGCCTGGCCATAGAAGATCTCGAACTGGACGAAGTGCAGGCGGTGCTCAAACGCATCCAGCATTTCGACCCCATAGGGGTGGCCGCCCGCGACCTCAAGGAATGCCTGCTGATCCAGCTGGCCCAGTTCGCCCCCGACACTCCCTGGCTGCTTGAGGCTCGGCGCCTCATCGACGAGCACATCGACCTGCTCGGCAACCGCGACTACCGCACCCTGATGCGGGTGACTAAGCTCAAGGAAGACGAACTGCGCGAGGCCCTTCGCCTGATCCAGGGGCTCAACCCCAGGCCAGGCTCGGTAGTCAGCAATGAAGAACCCCAATACATCATTCCCGACCTGTCGGTGACCAAGAAAAACGGGCGCTGGACTGTGGAATTGAATCCCGACTCTATGCCCAGGGTGCGCATCAACCAGCAGTACGCGGCCATGAGCCGCAATGCCCGCAACCCGGCCGACAGCCAGTTCATCCGCTCCCACCTTCAGGAAGCCAAGTGGTTCCTCAAGAGCCTGGAATCGCGGAACGACACCCTGCTCAAGGTGGCCCGCTGCATAGTGCAGTTCCAGCAGGGTTTCTTCGAATACGGCGAGGAGTACATGAAACCCATGGTGCTCAACGACATCGCCGAGGCCGTGGACATGCACGAGTCCACCATCTCCAGGGTCACCACCCAGAAGTACCTGCACACCCCCAGGGGGATTTTCGAACTCAAGTATTTCTTCTCCAGCCACGTCGCCACCGACGACGGCGGAGAATGCTCTTCCACCGCCATCCGCGCCTTCATCAAGAAGCTGGTGGCAGAGGAAAACAGTGCCAAACCGTTGAGCGACAGCAAGATGGTTGAGTTGTTGGCCGACCAGGGCATACAGGTTGCCCGGCGCACCATCGCCAAGTACCGCGAAGCGCTGGGGATCCCGCCCTCGAATCAACGCAAGAGTCTGCTATAGGCTTCGCAACATAAGGACGAAACCATGCAAATCAATCTCACTGGCAACCATATCGAAATCACCGACCCCCTGCGGAGCTACGTCTCGGAGAAGTTCACCAAGCTGGAGCGCCATTTCAACCACATCAGCAACGTCCATGTGGTGCTCAACGTCGAGAAGATCCGCCAGATTGCCGAAGCCAAGCTCAATGTCAGCGGCGGCGAGATCCACGCCTCATCGGAACACGCAGACATGTACGCCGCCATCGATGGCTTGATTGATAAGCTCGACAGGCAGATCATTAAGCACAAAGAGAAGCTCAACCAACACTAAATGAACCTCAACCAGCTGCTGAGCCCGGAGGCCGTGGTAACACTGGCCCCGGGCCTTTCCAAAAAACGGGTACTGGAAATGATCGGCGAAGTCGCCGCCCGCCAGTGCCCCCAGATCAACGCCCATGCCGCCTTCGACGCCATGTTGGCCAGGGAACGCCTGGGGTCCACCGGCATCGGCTGCGGCATAGCCCTGCCCCATGGCCGGATGCAGGACACGGACCGGGTGGTGGCGGTGGTGGCCAGGCTCAGCCAGCCCATCGACTTCGACGCCATCGACAACCAGCCCGTGGATCTGCTGGTGGCCCTCTTGGTGCCGGCCGACCAGTGCCAGGCCCACCTCTCCACCCTGGCGGCCATCGCCAAGCGCTTGTCAGACAAAGAAACCTTGAAACGGCTGCGCGGTGCCAGCGATGATACCGAGGTCTATCGCATCCTCGTAGAAGCAGCATGAACCTGGTCATCGTCAGCGGCACTTCCGGTGCCGGCAAGTCCGTCGCCCTCAAGGTCCTGGAAGACCTTGGCTACTACTGTGTCGACAACCTGCCCCTGAACCTGCTGCCGGCGCTGATCGAGAGCCTGCGCGGCGACGTGTTCAAGGTGGCGGTCAGCATCGACATCCGCAACCTGCCGGAAGACGAGGCCGCCCTGCCCGAAGAGCTGGAGTGGCTGCCCGACGACATCACCAAGACCATCCTCTACCTGGACGCCGACCAGAGCATCTTGCTGCGCCGCTTCTCCGAGAGCCGCCGCCTGCACCCCCTGTCCCGGCACACCAACCGCAGCCTGGAAGAGGCCCTGGAGCTGGAACGCAAGCGCCTGATGCCCCTGACGGCCCTGGCCGACCTGCGCATCGACACCTCTGGCCTGTCCATCCACCAGTTGGCGGAGCTGGTGCGCGAACGCATCCTCGGCAAGAAGGAAGGGCCCCTGATCCTGGTGTTCGAATCCTTCGGCTTCAAACACGGCCTGCCCAAGGACGCCGACTACGTCTTCGACGTACGCTTCCTGCCCAATCCCCACTGGATCCCCGAGCTCAAGCCGCTGACGGGCCTGGACCAGCCGGTCAAGGACTTCTTCACCTCCGAGCCCGACGTGCTGCGCCTGGTGCTGCAGCTGGACGGCCTGCTGGACAGCTGGCTGCCGCTGCTGGAGCGCAACAACAGGGCCTACGTGACGGTAGCCATCGGCTGCACCGGCGGCCAGCACCGCTCTGTCTACATCGCCGAACAGCTGGCGGAGCGCTTCGCCGCCCGCGGCAAGGACGTGCAGCGCCAGCACAGGGACATCAAACCCGCATGAGCCGCCAGAGCCGTACCCTGACCCTCAAGAACAAGCTGGGCCTGCACGCCAGGGCCGCCACCGCCCTGGTCAAGCTCAGCCAGCAATTCGACGCCACCATCATCCTCGAGGCCAAGGGCCGGGAGGCCAACGCCGACTCGGTGCTGGGCCTGCTGCTGCTGGAAGGCCACCAGGGCCAGCCTGTCACCCTGCACTGCGAAGGCCCTGACGCCGTCCTGGCCCTGGACGCCGTGGCCGCCCTTATCGACGCCGGTTTCGACGAAGACCAATAACGCTGACTAAGCGCCTCATTCTCATCAATAATTCACCCATGACTCCCATGGGCCCAGGCGCAGCACCATGATCGAAGAAAAGGCCCCGGCTTTCGACCAGATCAGCACCCTGCTGGCCCGCGGCAAGTTCGTGCGGGCCAGGGAACTGCTGCACGCCATGGACCCGGCCGACGTCGCCCACCTGCTCGAGTCCAGTCCCTCCAAGGCGCGCCTGGCCCTCTGGCAGCTGGTGGATCCCGACCAGGAGGTGGACATCCTCGACGAGCTGTCAGAGGACGTGCAGCGCGGCATCCTCAAATTGATGGACGCCGAGAAACTGGCCGCCGCCACCGAGGGCATGGAAACGGACGACCTCGCCTACGTGCTGCGCGGCCTGCCGGACGCCCTCTACCGCCAGGTGCTGGGGGCCATGGACACCCAGGACAGGTCCCGCATCGAGCAGGTGCTCTCCTACCCCGACGGCACGGCCGGCGCCGTGATGAACACCGACACCGTCACCCTGAGGCCGGACGTGACCGTCGACGTGGTGCTGCGCTACCTGCGCCGCCGGGGCGAGCTGCCCCAGGGCACCGACAGCCTCTACGTGGTCAACAAGGCCGACAAACTGGTGGGGGAAGTGCCGCTGTCGGTGCTGGTCACCGCCAACCCCGCCCTCAAGGTCAAGGAGGTGATGGACACCGAGCCCGAGCCGGTGGCCGCCACGTTGGCCGAGACCGAAGTGGCCCAGCTCTTCGCCCGCTACGACTGGTACTCGGCCCCTGTGGTGGACGATGAAGGGCGGCTGCTGGGCCGGATCACCGTCGACGACGTGGTGGACATCATCCGCGAGGACGCCAGCCACAACCTGATGAGCATGGCGGGCCTGGACGACGAGGAAGACACCTTCGCCCCGGTGCTGAAATCCACGGGCAGGCGCACCCTCTGGCTGGGGGTCAACCTGCTCACCGCCCTGGCCGCCGCCGCCGTCTCCAACCTCTTCGAGGCCACATTGGCCCAGCTGGCCACGTTGGCGGTGCTGATGACCATAGTGCCCTCCATGGGCGGCATCGCCGGCTCCCAGACGCTAACCTTGGTGATCCGCGGCATGGCCCTCGGCCACGTGGGGCCGCAAAACGCCCGCTTCCTGTTCAGCAAAGAGATGGCCATAGGGCTCTTGAACGGCCTGATCTGGGCCCTGTTCATCGCCGCCATCGTCGGCATCTGGAAGGAAAGCTGGCTGCTGGCCGAGATCATCGCCTTCGCCATGGCCGTCAACCTGGTGGCGCCCGCCGCCGCCGGCGTCACGGTGCCGTTGGTGATGAAGCGTCTGAAGATAGATCCGGCCCTGGCCGGCGGCGTGGTGCTGACGACAGTGACAGATGTGGTAGGCCTCTTTGCCTTCCTGGGTTCGGCCACCCTCTTGCTGCACAACGTTTGACGCACCTGGTGCTGACTATCAGCAGTAACAGACGTAGTAGGCCTCTTCGCCTTCTTGGGTTCGGCCACCTTGCTGCGCCATAACGTCTGACAGCCCATGAAAAACCCGGCCTTGGCCGGGTCTTTTATTGGGCGCCGGGTCAGTCCCCCGCCACCGTCATGCGGTCGATCAGCACCGAGCCGGTATGGATGCCGCCGCGGCGCTCCAGGTCGGAGCCTATGGCCCCTATGCCCATCATCATGTCCTTGAGGTTGCCGGCTATGGTGATCTCGGACACGGGATACTGGATCTCGCCGTTCTCCACCCAGTAGCCGGCGGCGCCGCGGGAGTAGTCACCGGTCACCATGTTGATGCCCTGCCCCATCAGCTCTGTCACCACCAGGCCGCGGTCCAGGCGCTTGACCATGGCGGCGAAGTCGTCGCCGTTGCCCTTCACGTACCAGTTGTGGATGCCGCCGGCATGGCCTGTGGTCTGCATGCCGAGGCGCCGGCCCGAGTAGCTGGTCAGGAGGTAAGTCTGCAGCACCCCGCCTTCGACGATGTTGCGCTTGAGGGTGCGCACCCCTTCGCTGTCGAAGGGCGTGGAGGCCAGGGCGCCCAAGACGTGGGGGTCTTCCAGGATCTCCACGAAGTCCGGCAGTATCCGGGTACCCAGGCTGTCCAGCAGGAAGCTGGAACGGCGGTAGAGGCTGCCACCGCTGATGGCGCCCACCAGGTGGCCCCAGAGGCCGGTGGCCACGTCGGCCTGGAACAGCACAGGCACCTGCATGGTGCCGAGCTTGCGGGCATTGAGGCGGGCCAGGGTGTTGCGGGCCGCGCTCTGGCCGAGCAGGGCGGCGTCGTCCAGGTCGCCGAGGCGGCGGGCTATGGAATAGTCGTAGTCCCGCTCCATCTGCTCCCCGTCCTTGGCGATCACCACGCAGGAGAGGCTGTGGCGGCTGGACGGGTAGCTGCCCAGCATGCCGGCCGTGTTGCCGTAGACCTTGAAGCCGGCATGGGAGGCGAAGCTGGCGCCGTCGGAATTGGTGATGCGGGGGTCGGCCGCCAGGGCCGCCTCTTCGCAGCGCTTGGCCAGCAGTATGGCCTGGTCAGGGTCCAGGTCGGCCGGGTGGTAGAGATCCAGATCCGGGTAGTCCAGGGCCAGCATCTGTGGCTCGGCCATGCCGGCGGCCTCGTCTTCCGAGGTCAGGCGGGCGATGCGGTCTGCCGCTTCCAGGGCCTCACGGATGGCCTGGGGGCGCAGATCCGAGGTGGAGGCGGAGCCCTTGGCCTTGCCGCGGAACACCGTCAGCCCCAGGGCACCGTCCTTGTTGAACTCGATGTTTTCCACTTCGCCGAGGCGGGTCGAGACGCTGATGCCGGTCTGGCGGCTGATGGCCATCTCGGCCCCTGTCACCCCCAGTTTGCGGGCATGATCCAGGCCCTCTGCCACCAGGGCTTCCACCGCCTTCATGTCTTGGAGAATGTCGCTCACCTTGAGCCCCTTTCAATAGCGCTTTAGGCCCGAGCATAACACAGACGCCACCCTTCGGAGGGCGCCGGCAAACTGCTATCATAGGGGAAATTTACCTAGATCCCCCGACCATGCATCACCAAGACGACGACGAAGAGATCATCTACATCAGCAAATCCGAGCTCAAGCGCGAGGCCAACGAAGCGGCCGACCTCGGCAAGGAGCTGATGGACCTGGCCCCGGCCCAGCTGGACAAGATCCCGCTCAGCGACGATCTGCGCGAGGCCATCGATCTCGCCCACAAGATCCGCAACAAGCACGAAGGCTTCCGCCGCCAGCGCCAATACGTCGCCAAGCTGGTGCGCCAGGAAGATCCCGAGCCCATCATCGAGGCCCTGAACAAGCTCAAGAACCTCCATAACCAGGAGACCCTCAAGCTGCACCTGGCCGAGCAGTGGCGCGACCGCTTCATGAAGGAAGGCAACGACGCCGTCCAGGCCTTCATCGACGAGTTTCCCGGTGTCGACATCCAGCACCTGCGCCAGGTGCTGCGCCAGGCCCTCAAGGAAAAGGCGGCCAACAAGGCGCCCAAGTTCTACCGGGAGCTGTTCCAGATCGTCAAGGAACAGCTGGCGTTCGACTGATCCCCAGGGCGGGCCAGGCCCGCCCTTATCCTTTCAGTCCCCTGCTCCCCTGGCCCTTGGGCCCTAACTTGCCCTTGCCCGCCAGCTTCAGCAGCAGCTGGAACTTGGGGCACTCGAGGTGGCTGGGGGCCTGGCATTGGGCCGCATGGCGCAGGCCGTCGCGCATGGCCGTCAGCTCCGCTATCCGCGCGTCCAATTCTTGCGCCTTGGCCAGCAGCCTCTGCCTGTCTATCTCCCCCTGGCTGAACAGCGCCCCTATCTCGTCCAGAGAAAAGCCGGCGCTGCGCCCCAAGGTTATCAGCGCCAACCGCTCCAAGACCTCGGCCGGGAACTGGCGCCGCAGGCCGTTGCGGCCAAGGGAGCGGATCAGCCCCTTCTCCTCGTAATACCTCAACGTCGAGGCCGGCAGCCCCGACGCCCTGGCGACGTCCCCTATGTCCACAGCAACCCCTTGACTTGAAGTCCACTTGAACTTGTATCCTGCCCCCAGTCAGCAACAGTCACAAGGCCAGGCCCTGGGCCAGGCGATGGAAAAGCGAGGTAGGAAGATGGAAGCCAATTACTGGCATCGCAAGTGGGCCCAGGGGGATATCGGTTTCCACCAGGGCGAGGTCAACCCGCAACTGGCCGCCCACCTCGATAAGCTGGCCCTGGCCCAGGGAGCCCGCCTCTTCCTGCCGCTCTGCGGCAAGAGCCTGGATATCCACTGGCTGCTGGCCCAGGGCTACCGGGTGGCCGGCGCCGAGCTGAGCCCCCTGGCCATCAGCCAGCTCTTCGAGGAACTGGGCGTCGAGCCCGTCATTACCGAACAGGGCCCGCTGCACCGCTACAGCGCCGAGGGCATCGACATCTGGGTCGGGGATATCTTCACACTCAGCGCCGAGCTGCTGGGCCCAGTTGACGCCGTCTATGACCGCGCCGCCCTGGTGGCGCTGCCTCTGGAGATGCGCCGCCGCTACGCCGCCCACCTCCAGACCATTACCGGCGGCGCGCCGCAGCTACTGGTGACTTTCGACTACGACCAGCAGGCACTGGCCGGTCCGCCGTTTTCGGTGAGTTTTGACGAGGTGTCGTCGCTCTATGGTGGCGGTTATCGGGTGGAGCTGCTTTCTCGGGAGGGGATGGGTAATGGCCTTAGGGGCCAAGTTAGCTGTGATGTGTTGAGCATGCTGCTCAGGCCAGTGGCGTAGGCTTTCTGTCGGGGTACAGTGAGCTTCAAGGTCTCGTGCTACCCCGGCCTGGCTCGTTTCACTATCCACTGACCCGCTACTACTTTGTCGTCCAGCTTTTACTGAATGTTGTTTTACATGCCGGTTCCCGCACCGGCGGGCGGGGTACTTTGTTTTCGCACAAAGTACCCAAAAGCACCGCCCACGTTTCGCTTCCTCTTCGCCTCTGGTCGCTCCCGGTGCACCGGTTCATACGCGGGTCCAACCACGTATTCACCTGCCTCGACATCCCTGTCTCGGCCGCCCCTCCGCTCTCGCCGCCTCAGCGCTTCACTTAACGGGCTCCTGGGCTTCATCAACAGAATCAGGGATACATACCAAGTTTCTGCTTCGCCCACTTAGTGATAATAAGAGACTCAATATGCGTGCCCTGATAGTACTTTTGGCCAGCTCTTTAAGCTGAGTAAGTTCTAAGGCCCTAACCGCTTTTATTGCTGGGTCTTTAGCTCTTGATGAGCAGGCTAGGCTTACGATAGCATCATCGATTCTCATGGCTTTACACTAAATAATCCATCGACGTAGCTACTTATAAAACTTTAAAATTTCCTCATGCGATTTCTAATCTTTCTAATAAATTCATTTGCTTCTATCAAAGAATCTTTGCTCTCCAAGTTACTCAGTGAATCTTGAGCCGACTTATTAAAGTCATCGAAATTTATCTTTCTAAGCTTTCTCCGAGCATTTATTATTCCATACCCACAGCCAACGCCGTAATCCCGGAGAGCCTCATCATATGGCTTAACTATTGAAATCACGGCCATTAATTCGTAAAGTCTTTCTGTAAGCTCCACCAGCTCACCCTTGACATCTTCCTTTGAAATTCCGTCTCTAAAATGGCCAATATTATCAATGTCCTCAATAATCTTTTCCAAACCGAAATGAAGGCGCCAAGCTAATTCAACAAGCTCTACTCTTTTATTGTATAAATGTCGCCTTTTATATTCATTAGCAGCGGCTATTGCACCATAACCAGTCATTACCAAGCCTATGACCGCTAACCAACCTTGAATGTCATCTGTCGACCAGAAAAGATATCTATCCTGAACAAAAATAGATATCAGAAGAGCAAGTAATAACAAGCCTGGTTTGAAATATTTGAATTTAACCAAACGTCTCATTGAATCAATATTCATACAAGTAGCCTAAATTCCCTTTGAGCCATCCTACTCTGCTTTCTAGGCAACGCTCAAGCTGTTCCTTATGCAAGCTCGTGCAGCTTGAAACAGATCAACTTGAGGCTGGGAATTTGGATCTTATCGCCTGCCTTGGCTTTTAGCTTGATGTGAGAGTGTCCCTAATTGAGTTGGTAAGGGTGGCACTGCTCCCAACGAAACTGCCGATTGCATTGGACCAGATGGTAAGAGGCTCTTCTGCCCGTTAAGTGCAGCGCCGAGGTGGCGGGAGCGTGAGCGGGCACGAGGCAGGGAGGCCGAGTGAGCGGAAGAAGGGCAGGATGCCCGTGTGCAGCGACCGCGGCAAGCGACCAGAAGCGAGGATCAAGCGAAACGCAGGGCAATGCTTTTGCCTACTTTGGGCGAAACCAAAGTAGGCCGGCCGCCGGGCCGGGACCCGGCAAACAACAAGCCCGCCCGCAGGGCGTTCCTATTTCATGGCGCCACCAAGGCAAAGGGGTTTCCGGAGAGGCCGAGAGCTACACTGGTAGATGGGAAACCAACCACTGGGAGGTCCCATGGACTACAGCAAACTCCACCAGGGGGCGCTGTGCGCCACCCGCCAGGGAAACGGCTGGATCGTCAGCGTCGACTGGAAACGCCACAAGATCAAACTGCAAGACCAGAAGGACAGGCACGAATTCGAAGCCGACTTCTCCGCCCTGCTGGACGAACCCCAGGTCCACAACCCCGAAGACGGTTACTACTGATCCCCCAAGCCCAGCCCTGTCCCGGCTGGGCTTTTTGTTCCCCCACCAGATCGAAGCTAGCGACGGCGCCGAACCCGATGGCTAGGTGCATTGCGCCCGTTAAGTGCAGCGCCGAGCCGGCGGGAGCGATAGCGGGCACGAGGCAGGGATGCCGAGTGAGCGGAAGAAGGGCAGGATGCCCGTGTGCAGCGACCGCGGCAAGCGACCAAAGGCGAGGATCAAGCGAAACGCAGGGCAATGCTTTTGCCTACTTTGGGCGAAACCAAAGTAGGCCGGCCGCCGGGCCGGGACCCGGCAAACAACAAGCCCGCCCGCAGGGCGTTCCTATTTCATGGCGCCACCAAGGCAAAGGGGTTTCCGGAGAGGCCGAGAGCTACACTGGTAGATGGGAAACCAACCACTGGGAGGTCCCATGGACTACAGCAAACTCCACCAGGGGGCGCTGTGCGCCACCCGCCAGGGAAACGGCTGGATCGTCAGCGTCGACTGGAAACGCCACAAGATCAAACTGCAAGACCAGAAGGACAGGCACGAATTCGAAGCCGACTTCTCCGCCCTGCTGGACGAACCCCAGGTCCACAACCCCGAAGACGGTTACTACTGATCCCCCAAGCCCAGCCCTGTCCCGGCTGGGCTTTTTGTTCCCCCACCAGATCGAAGCTAGCGACGGCGCCGAACCCGATGGCTAGGTGCATTGCGCCCGTTAAGTGCAGCGCCGAGCCGGCGGGAGCGATAGCGGGCACGAGGCAGGGATGCCGAGTGAGCGGAAGAAGGGCAGGATGCCCGTGTGCAGCGACCGCGGCAAGCGACCAAAGGCGAGGATCAAGCGAAACGCAGGGCAATGCTTTTGCCTACTTTGGGCGAAACCAAAGTAGGCCGGCCGCCGGGCCGGGACCCGGCAAACATCAAACCTGCCCGCTGGGTAAACCTTATCCCACCACCCCGACCAGGAAGGTCAAACCCAAGCCCGGCGCGCCAGCGCCAACTAAACTTAGCGGTCGGGAACCCAGCGATCAGGGAGGGCCCATGGATACCAACTGGCTGCACCAGGGTACGCTCTGCTGTACCCAGGCAGGAACAGGCTGGATCATGAAGGTGGACAGGGAACACCACACCCTGCGCCTGCGGAACCAACTGGACGGTCACGAGTTCGAAGTGGATTTTGACGAGGTCATAGACGAGCGCCCCACCCAGGACCCGGATCTCGGCCTCTGAAGTACCCACAAAAGGCCCGGCTCAGGCCGGGCTTTTTGTATGCCTCATTCGGTACCGCCGACGGTGATGCCGTCGATCTTCAGGGTCGGCTGGCCGACACCGACCGGCACCGACTGGCCGTCCTTGCCGCAGACGCCGACACCGGGATCGAGGCGGGCGTCGTTGCCGATCATGGAGATCTTCTGCATCACCTCGGGGCCCATGCCGATCAGGGTGGCGCCGCGGATGGGGCGGGTCACCTTGCCCTTCTCGATGAGGTAGGCCTCGGAGGCGGAGAACACGAACTTGCCGGAGGTGATGTCCACCTGGCCGCCGCCGAAGTTGGGGGCGTAGATCCCCTTGTCCACAGAGGCGATGATCTCGTCGGGATCAAACTGGCCGCCCAGCATGTAGGTGTTGGTCATGCGCGGCATCGGCAGGTGGGCGTAGGACTCGCGGCGGCCGTTGCCGGTGGGGCTCATGCCCATCAGCCGGGCGTTGAGCTTGTCCTGCATGTAGCCCTTGAGGATGCCGTCCTCGATGAGGATGTTCTCCTGGGTGGGGGTGCCTTCGTCGTCCACCGTCAGGGAGCCACGCCTGTCCTTGAGGGCGCCGTTGTCGACGACGGTGACGCCCTTGGCCGCCACCTGCTGGCCGATGCGGCCGCTGAAGGCGGAGCTGCCCTTGCGGTTGAAGTCCCCTTCCAGGCCGTGGCCCACCGCCTCGTGCAGCAGCACCCCCGGCCAGCCGGAGCCCAGCACCACCGTCATCTGGCCGGCCGGGGCCGGGCTGGCGTCGAGGTTGGTGAGCGCCATGCGCACCGCCTCGCGGACATAGCCAAGGGCCCGCTTCTCGCCGCCTTCGTTCTCCAGGAAGTAGTCGTAGCCGAAACGGCCGCCGCCACCGGCGCCGCCCCGCTCGCGGCGACCGTCTTTTTCCACCAGCACAGAGCAATTGAGGCGCACCAGGGGGCGGATGTCGGCGGCCAGGGTGCCGTCTGAGCCGGCCACCAATATTTCTTCGTAGACGCCGGCCATGGAGACGATCACCTGGCTGACGCGGCTGTCGAGCTTGCGGGCGAACTGGTCCAGCTCCCGCAGCAGCGCCAGCTTGTCCAGCTGGCTGAGGCTGTCCAGGGGGTTGGCGTCACCGTAGAGGGCGCTGATATGGAAGGGCGAGGCCACCTTGACCCTGCCCTCGCCGCCCAGGGCGGCGATGGAGCGGGCGGCGACGGCGGCGTCCTTGAGGGTATGGGGATTGAGATCCTCGGCATAGGCGAAGCCGGTCTTCTCGCCGCTGACGGCCCTGACCCCGACACCCCGCTCCAGGTTGAAGCTGCCGTCCTTGATGATGCCGTCTTCCAGCACCCAGGATTCGTGGGCCGAGCCCTGGAAGTAGAGGTCGGCGTAATCCAGTTGGTGCTGGTGCATCAGGCCCAGGGTGTCCTGCAGGCTACGGGCGTCCAGGCCGGCGGGGGCCAGCAGGCGCCCGGCGACGGTATCGAAAAGGCTCATCACGACTCCTTGGGCGGCACTATGGCAAAGCGGCGATGCTTGTCCATGGGCATGCGGCTGCGCACCGCCTCCGTTATTTGGTGGTCGAGGGCGGCGCTGACGCTGCCCTCCCCCAGTTCCATTTCTTCCAGCACTTCGCCCCAGGGATCGACGATCAGCGACCGGCCCCAGGTCTCGCGGCCGTTGGCGTGGGTGCCGCCCTGGTTGGCGGCCACCAGGTAACACTGGCCTTCGATGGCCCGGGCCCGGCACAGCACCTGCCAGTGGGCCTCGCCGGTGCGGGCCGTGAAGGCCGCCGGCAGCACCAGCAACTTGACGTCCTGCTGGCGGTACCAGGCGAAGAGTTCGGCGAAGCGCACATCATAGCAGACGGCCATGCCGATGCGGCCGAAGGGGCTGTCCACCACAGTCGGGCCCTTGCCAGGCACAGTCACGGCCGATTCCAGGTAGGTGCCGGTGGCGTCCGCCACCTGGACGTCGAACATGTGCATCTTGTCGAAGCGGCCCCGCACCTGGCCCTGGTCGTCGATGACCAGGGAGGCGGCGCTGAAGCGCTCCGGGTTGGCGCTGAGGATAGGGAAGGTACCGCTCACCATCCAGACCCCGTACTTGACGCAAAGGGCCTTGAGGGCGTCCTGGATGGGGCCGGCGCCGAAGGGCTCGGCCACCGTCAGCTGCTGCTTGTCCTTGCCGCCGAAGAAGGCGAAGCACTCGGGCAGCACCACCAGCCGCTGGGCCGGAGCCAGGTCCGCCAGCTGGCGTTCGACGGCGGCCAGGTTGGCCTTAAGGTCGGGCACTGACACCAGCTGCAGGGCGGTCACGATACTCATCAATGGGGCTCCTTGGTCGGGGAAACGGCGACCTTCTTCTCGACTGTAGCAGGCTTTGCCGTGACAGCAGGGCCTGGCTGGGGCGCCTGCCCCTGGGGCTGGGCTTGGCCCTGGCCTTGGGTGGCTTGGCCCTGTGGCGGCTTCTGCTGCGGGTCCTGTTGCTGCTGTGGCTGATCGGGTTCCTGGTCAGGGGGCGGCTTGGGCAAGGCCACCGAGCCCTTGGAGCGGGACACCTCGGTCAGCACGGGGTTGTCGATGGCGCCGGTGAGGTTGAAGCGGATCTCGGTGACCACGTCGATGACGGGGCCGAAGATCTTGGTCAGGGCGTAGACGGCCACCCCCGTGATGGGGGTGACGGCAAAGGCGGCCAGCACCGGCAGGTTGCCGGTGACGTTGGGCTTGAAGCTGATGTCGTAGGCCAGTTGGCGGTGCACCAGGTCGGTCCAGCCCGAGGCCTTCATGTCCCCCACCACCCCATCGAGGGCTATCTGGTTGGAGGTCAGCACCCCTTTCTTGAGCTCGCCGCCGGCGTCGATCTTGTCGAAGAAGAGGCCCTTGTCGAAGAGGTCGCGGAAATCCAGGGCCAGCTTGCGGCGCAGGGAGTCGAAGCTGAACACCGTCAGCAGCCGGGCGCCCTTGTCGGAAAGATCCGCCACATAGCCCTGGCCCAGCTTGACCTGCACCTTGCCGTCGACGTTGGCCAGCTTGAACTCCTGGGGGCCGCCGGGCCAGGTCAACTTCAGCTCCCCTTTCATGGGGGCGTCGCGCAGGCTGGTGGCCAGCCCCAGGTCGTCGAGCCAATTGCCGATGTTCTGGACGTCGGCGGCCAGGTCCAGGTCGGTGTAATCGCCCTTGGCCAGCCAGGTGCCGGAGCCCTGGATGCCGCCGTCCTTGCCCTGCTGGCGGATGATGGGCAGCAGCAGGTCCTCACCCTGGGGCCGCCCTTCCAGGGTCAGCTGGCCGAGGTTGATGCCCAGCACTTTGCAGCTGGCGCAGAAGAACTTGAAGGGGGGTATGTCGGCCGGCGCCAGGGCCTCGCCCTGGCCGCCTTGCTCCGGGGTCTCCCACTTGGGCAGCTCCAGGCGTTTGAGGCTCACCAGCAGCGGCTCGCGGCCCCAGTCCAGGGGCAGCCAGATCTGGCCGTCCAGGGCCGGGCTGCTGGCGTCCACCTGCCAGCTGTCGCTGCCGGGGTGGGCCACCATCTTGACGTCGTCGAGGCTCTGGCCGAAGGCCAGCAGCTTGCCGGCCTGGAGCCGGGCTTCGCCGAGAGGCGGCAGCAGGCCGCCCTCACCGCCCAGCTTGCCGGCCAGGGCCCTTATCCAGGCTTCCAGATCCACGGCGCTGAGCTCGGCGGCCAGCTTGCCCTGGCCCTGCTGCTGGGCCAAAGGCTTGGCGTCGCCAATCCCTAAGGACCAGGATTGGACCTTGCCGCCCTGGAAGAGGGCCTGGCCCCGGGCCCGTTTGCCGAGATCCAGGTCGATGGCCACTCCCTGGCCGTTGCCCTTGGCGCTGACCTTGAGGGGCCAGGCCTCGGCGGCGTCCTTGCGGCCCGGGAAGGGGAAACTGGCGGCCAGGCCCTTGAGGGCGCTCTGGGCCTTGAGGCTCAGGTCGAAGTCCCCTTCCTTGAGCAGCAGGTCCAGGTGGCCGTTCCAGGGGCTGGCGCCTTGGACCTGCCACCAGGGCGCCTGCACCTTGGCGGCGTCGAAGCGGCCGCTCATGTCCAGGCCCACCTGGTAGCCCTGCTCGCCCTGGCTGCTGGCGAGGGTCAGGGTCAGCGGCTGGTCATAGAGCCTGGCCCTGAGGGCCTTGGCGCTGAGCTTGTCGTTGTCGAAGCCCAGCTCCCCCGAGACCTGGGTGAGGTCGAAGGCGTCCAGCACCCTGACGCTGTTGCCCGCCAGCTTGACCAGGCCCTGGACCCTGGGCTCGCCTCCGGCCAGGGGAATGGACAGGTCCAGGTGGCCGGCGACATCCCCCTGGATCTTCAGCTCGTCCAGGGCCTTGCCCACGGAGCCCGCCAGGGGCGAGGCCTGCATCAGGGCGGCGATGTCAGGGCCCGGGGCCTGGGTGTCGGCGTGGATACCCAGGGTGGCGCCGTCGCCGAGGTTGGGGATGACGGCGCTCAAGTCATGTACCGGCAGGCCGGCCAGCTGGGCGCTGTCGCCCGCCACCACCATGGCGGCGTCTTCGAAACGGGCCGAGAGCTGGGCCTGAGTCAGGGCCGGCCAGGCCGGGTCGAACTGGAAGTCGAGATCCTTGAGGTCAGCCTGGGCCAGGAAGCTGCCGCTGTTGTCGCTGTAGGGATAGTCGGCGAAGGCGCCCTGCCAGAGGACCAGGCCCTGGCCGCTGCCGCCCTTGAGGGCCGCCGTCAGGTACTGGGCCACGGGGGCCGGCATGGCGGTCAGGGGCAGGTAGGCCCCCACCTTGCCGGCGTCCAGGTGCTGGATCTCGGCCTTGAGGCTCATGGCCGCCTTGTCGCCCAGGTCGAGCTTGCCGCGCAGGTCCAGGGCCAGGTCGGTAGTGGCCAGTGCCAGTTGGCCGGTGCGCAGCTGCCAGTGGTCACCGAGGTCCAGCAGCCAGAGATCCCCCTTGAGGGTGCTGAGCTGGAAGGGGGCCTTGAAATGGGGGCCGGGATCGATGCGCAGGTCGCCGCCGGCGAGGCGGGCAATACCCTTGTCGCCGGCCCAGGACAGGTCGAGCTTGAGGCCCTTGAGGCCAGGCAGCTGGTCCCTGGCGGTCCAGCCCAGCTCCAGCTTGGCGTCACCGGCCAGCTTCTGGCCGGCGCTCTGGGCCAGGTAGAGGTCGGAGATGGTGCCGTTGGGCCTGGCCACGGCCAGCCAGTGCTTGAGGGGCGGCGGCAGTTCCCGCCAGATGTTGAGCAACGGGCTCAGGGGCGCCAGCTTGATCTGCTTGGCGAAGAGCAGCTGGTCGCCGCCCTGCTGGCGGAATTGCATGGGCCCCAGGTGCCAGGGCTTGCCGTCTGTGCTGATCTTGGCCTTGCGGCTGTCCAGCTGCCAGCCGTCCTTGGTGGACGCGAAGGTGGCCACCCAGTCGTCCACCTTGATGTCGTGGTGGTCGAAGGCCAGGGAGCTGTCGGTCAGGTGCAGCTGGCCGCCGGTGAGGCGGCCCTGTTCGAAGTCCATCCAGACCTTGGTGTTGACCAGGCCCTTGTCGACGGTCAGGGAATCCCCCAGGAAGGTGTTGACCCAGGGGTCCAGGTGCAGGTCTTTGGCGTCGACGAAGAGGCGGGCGTCCAGCTCCGAGAGGCGGTCGGACAGGCCGTAGAGGTCGAGGATGAAGCGGGCCTGCTGCTGGCCGTATTCACGGATGCTGCCCTGGCCCACCGCCTGGTGGCGGTAGTCGCCGCCCAGCCAGGAGACCTTGCTCACCTCGACGGTCCGGGGCCCGTAGCGGGAAGGCAACACCAGCTCGGCGTTGGTGATGCCGGCCTTGCCCAGCTGCTTGAGGAAGAGCTTCTCCAGCTGGCGCCAGTCGATGCTGTCCTTGCTGCCCTGGCCGGGCTTGGGCCAGGCGGCCAGCTTAAGCTTGAGGCCGTCGCCGCTCAAGTAGGCCAGGCGTGGCTCCATGTCGTAGAGGCTGCCCCAGAAGCGCAGCCCCACGGACAGGGAGTCCAGGTGCAGGTCCAGCTGCTGGGCCGGATCCGAGAGATGGATGTCCTTGAAGCTGAAGCTGGGGCCCAGGCCCCGCCAGTCGCCTTGGGCCTGGCCTATGGAGAGGTTGAGGCCCAACTGCTTGTTGGCCTGCTGCACCAGCCAGGGGCGCACGTCGTCGAGGCGGTGGATCAGCAGGCGGCCGGCGGATACCAGCAGGGCGGCCAGCAGCAACGCCACCGCCAGCAACAGCCAGATCTTGCGGGCCAGCCAGCCCAGTGCCGCCAGCAGCCTGTCCACTACATCATCACCACGTCGAACTGGTCTTGGTTATAGAGAGGCTCGCCCTGGATCTTGACCTGCTTGCCCATGAACACCTCCAGCTCGGCCAGGGCATGGGACTCGTCGTCCGCCAGGGCCTCGGCCACCTTGGGGGAGGCGTAGACCACGAACTTGTCGGCGTCATAGGCGCGGTTGACCCTCAGGATCTCCCGCAGCACCTCGAAGCAGACGGTCTCCACTGTCTTGACCCGGCCGCGGCCCTTGCAGGCCGGGCATTCGCCGCAGAGGATGTGCTCCAGGCTCTCGCGGGTGCGCTTGCGGGTCATCTCCACCAGGCCGAGGGCCGAGAAGCCGTTGACCGAGGTCTTGGCCCTGTCCTTGACCAGCGCCTGCTCCAGGCTCTGCAGCACCCGGCGCTTGTGGTCGTCGTCCTGCATGTCGATGAAGTCGATGATGATGATGCCGCCGAGGTTGCGCAGCCGCAGCTGGCGGGCTATGGCCTGGGTGGCCTCGACGTTGGTGTTGAAGATGGTCTCTTCCAGGTTGCGCCTGCCCACGAAAGCACCGGTGTTGATGTCGATGGTGGTCATGGCTTCGGTCTGGTCGATGATCAGGTAGCCGCCGGATTTGAGCTCCACCTTGCGGTCCAGGGCCCGCTGTATCTCGTTCTCCACGTCGAAGAGGTCGAAGATGGGCCGCTCGCCGGCGTAGTACTCCAGCACCCGGCCAAGCTCGGGCACGAACTCGTCGCAGAAGGCCTTGAGGCTCTCGAAGGTGAGCTTGGAATCGACGCGGATCCTGTCCATCTCTGTGCCCACGAAGTCGCGCAGTATGCGGTGGGCCAGGCTCAGCTCCTCGTAGAGCATGGTGCGGGTGCTGCTGCGGGCGCGGCGCTCTTCGATCTTCTTCCAGAGCCGGCGCAGGAAGGCGGCGTCTTCCTTGAATTCCCGCTCCCCTACCCCTTCGGCGGCGGTGCGGACTATGAAGCCGCCGCTGCCGTCACAGAAGGGCTCCACCAGCTCCTTGAGGCGGGTGCGCTCCTCTTCGTTCTCGATGCGCTGGGACACCCCCACATGGGTAGCGCCGGGCATGAACACCAGGTAGCGGGACGGCAGCGTGATGTCGGTGGTGAGGCGGGCGCCCTTGGTGCCCAGGGGATCCTTGACCACCTGCACCACTATGTCCTGGCCCTCGTGCACCAACCGGGCTATGTCGCCGGTCTGGAAGGGGCGCAGGTCTTCTTCGTCCAGGCCGACCCCGGGGGGAATGATGTCGGAGGCGTGGAGGAAGGCGGCCTTGTCCAGGCCTATGTCGACGAAGGCGGCCTGCATGCCGGGCAGCACCCGGCTGACCCGCCCCTTATAGATGTTGCCCACCAGGCCGCGCTTGGCGGCCCGCTCTATGTGCAGCTCCTGCAGTATGCCGGTCTCCACCAGGGCGACCCGGGTCTCCGAGGGGGTGGTGTTGATCAGCAACTCGACTGTCATGGGTTCTCCTTGCCGAGGAAGGCCTGGAGCAGGCGCTCCGTTTCCATCAAGGGTAAGCCTACCACGGCGAAATAGCTGCCGGCCAAGTGGCTGACGAAGCGCCCGCCCCGGCCCTGGATGCCGTAGCCGCCGGCCTTGTCGGCGGGTTCGCCGCTGTGCCAGTAGGTGGCGATTTCGCTGTCGCTCAGTTCCCTAAAAGTCACTGTGCTGGTGACCACCTGGGACAGGGTGCGCTTGCCGTCAGAAAAGGCGATGGCGGTGTGGATCAGGTGGCTGCGCCCGGACATGGATTTCATCATGCGGGTGAAGTCGGCCTGGTCCTCGGGCTTGACCAGCAACACACCGTCCAGTTCCCCCAGGGTGTCCGAGCCCAGTACTGGCCGGGGTTCGGGGGCGACGGCGGCGCCGGCCTCGGCCTTCAAGCGGGCCAGCCGCTCCACCAGGGCCAGGGGGGCCTCGCCAGGCAACGGGCGCTCGTCCACCGCCACCGGCAACACCTCGAAGGGGTGGTCGAGCAAGGTCAGCAAGGACTGGCGCCGGGGCGAGCTGGACGCCAGGTACAGGGCTTCTTTGGTCATCAGCGGATCCGGAAACGGCGGCGCAGGCGGCGCAGCAGGGGGAAGAGCCAGAACCACATGGCGGCGCTGGTCAGCATGGGCCAGAAATACTGGCCGGTGATCACCACGCCGTTGATCAGGTGCTCTGCCCAAAACACCAGCAGCAGCTTGATGCCCGCCAGCATCGCCACTATGGCGGACTGCTGCCAGAGGGAAAAGTTGCGGATCTTCTGGAAATTGAGGGCCGCCAGGTAGATCACCAGGCTCAGGGCCATGGCGTGGATGCCCAGGGTCGAGCCCAGCAGTATGTCCATCACCAGGCCACAGAGCCAGGCGCTGCCGACGCTGACCCTGTGCGGCAGCGCCATGGTCCAGTAGAGCAGCACCAACAGCAGCCAGTCGGGCCTGAAGGGGTCCACCAGCAGGGGCATGGGCAGCATGGCCAGCACCATGGCCGCCAGCAGGGAAAGCCCTATCACCAGCAGGTTCATTGGCTGGCCTCCTTGCCGTCACCGCCCTTGGCCTGGACCTGTTGCTGGCCTGGCCAGATCAGCAGCAGGTAACGCAGCCTGTCCAGTTGGGCCAGGGGCTCGGCCAGTACCTGGGCGAAGGGCTTGCCCTCGTCGGAATAGACGGAGGTGACCTTGGCCACGGGGTAGCCCTCGGGGAAGCGGCCGCCGAGGCCTGAGGACAGCAGCAGGTCACCGGTCTTGATGTCGGAGCGGTGGGGCACATGGTTGAGGCTGAGCTCGTCCAGCTGGCCCGTGCCCGAGGCGATGGCGCGGATGCCGTTACGGGCCACCCGCACCGGTATGGCGTGGGTGGCGTCGGTGATCAACAGCACCCGGCTGGAGCTGGGGCCGACGTTGATCACCTGCCCCACCAATCCCTGGGCGTCCAGCACAGGTTGGCCTTCGAAGACGCCGTCGTTGCGGCCCTTGTTGAGCATGATCTGCTGGCTGAAGGGGTCCGAGTCCACCGTCATCACCTCGGCCACCAGCTTGCGCGCCTCGGCCCTGGCCTGGGAGCCCAGCAGGGCCCGCAGCTGGTTGTTTTCTTCCTGCAGGAAGGCCAGGTGCTGGAGCCGCTCGGATTGCAGCAACAGCTGTTCCTTAAGGCTGGCGTTCTCCTCCTGGAGGTGGCGGCGGCTGGTGAGGGCCTCTGAGCTCCAGCGCAACAGGCGGCTGGGGGCGTCGGCCAGGTACTGGATGGGGGTGACCAGGGAATTGAGGTAGAAGCGGGCCCCATCGAAGCGATGCTGCCAATGGTCGAGGAAAATGATGGCGAAGGAGGCCAGAACCAGCAGCAGCACACGCCACTGCAGGGATGGCCCCCGGGAGAATATCGGCTTCATAAGGGGCAATGGGCGCCCTGGGGCGCCCTATTCATCATTCTTCGCTGAAGATGTCGCCGCCGTGGATGTCGATCATCTCCAGGGCCTTGCCGCCGCCACGGGCCACACAGGTCAGGGGATCGTCGGCCACCACCACGGGGATGCCGGTCTCTTCCATCAGCAGGCGGTCGAGGTCCTTCAAGAGGGCACCACCGCCGGTCAGCACCATGCCGCGCTCGGAGATGTCGGAGGCCAGTTCGGGGGGGCATTGCTCCAAAGCCACCATGACGGCGCTGACGATGCCGGTCAGGGGCTCTTGCAGGGCCTCGAGGATCTCGTTGGAGTTGAGGGTGAAGCTGCGGGGCACGCCCTCGGCCAGGTTACGGCCGCGCACTTCGATCTCCACCATCTCCTCGCCGGGGTAGGCGGCGCCGATCTCATGCTTGATGCGCTCGGCGGTGGCCTCGCCGATCAGGGAGCCGTAGTTGCGGCGCACATAGTTGATGATGGCTTCGTCGAAGCGGTCACCGCCGATGCGCACCGAGGAGCTGTAGACGACGCCGTTCAGGGAGATGACGGCCACTTCTGTGGTACCACCACCGATGTCCACCACCATGGAGCCGGTGGCCTCGGATACCGGCAGGCCGGCACCTATGGCGGCGGCCATGGGTTCTTCGATGAGGAACACCTCGCGGGCACCCGCGCTCATGGCCGATTCGCGGATGGCGCGGCGCTCCACCTGGGTGGCACCGACCGGCACGCACACCAGCACACGGGGGCTGGGGCGCAGGAAGTTGTTCTCGTGCACCTGCTTGATGAAGTGCTGCAGCATCTTCTCGGTGACGTAGAAGTCGGCGATGACGCCGTCCTTCATGGGGCGGATCGCCTTGATGTTGCCGGGGGTACGGCCCAGCATCTGCTTGGCGGCATGGCCGACGGCGGCGACCGACTTGGGCCCACCGGCACGTTCCTGGCGGATGGCGACGACTGAGGGCTCGTTGAGGACTATGCCTTTTTCACGGACGTAGATAAGGGTGTTGGCGGTACCGAGATCGATGGAGAGATCGTTGGAGAAAAGACCGCGGAGTTTTTTGAACATGGAAAGGCCGATCCTGTTTTCTGCGCAAACGGACGCTTTGCTAATCGGTCAACTTTACCAACGGCCTGGGGTATCCACAAGCGTGTAACAGGTTGGCCGGCCTCCCTATTCAGCATTAATTTCGCCAAAGGCGCGGTCAGTTCCTTCAGGGCGGGCTGCCGCCCCACTTTTCCTGCCAGTAGATCTGCCTGTCGTTGCCCCGGAAGCGGCCGAAATAACCTGTGGCCGTCGGGTCCTGCTGGCCGCCGGCCGGATCCCAGGCATATTGCAGCCAGGCCGCCACCGCCGCCTTGATAGTCACCTGACCCTGGCTGCCCGGCGCCGTCAGCTTGAGGGCGCCATAGGGGCTGATGCCCGCCGCCAAGGTGCCGCCGGCCCCGCCCGGGCTGGTGGCCAGGCTATCGGGGTTGGCTGTGATGCTGATGTCGGCCGGGGCCACGGCGGTGCAGCTGTCGTCGAGGTTGGCCACGAAGTGGCCGGCGTTCCAGTACTGGGTGCCCAGTTGCAGCGGCAAGTCCTCGTCCTCAGGGCCACTGGCGTCTTCCAGCAGGGCCCTGCCATAACGCAGTGAGGCGATGGCGCCCCATGCTTGGCCGCCGGTAAGGCTCATGTCCGGGCTGGCCATGGCCGTCTTGCGGCTGATGCTGCCTTCACCGTCGTCAAACAGCACCCCCAGGGGCACATCGCTGAAGGGGCCGTCCGGGCTGTTGTCCGCCAGCCTGTCCAGTTGCTGGGGCAGGTCGTTGACCAGGGCCTGGCCCTGGCTCCAGGCCAGCACGCCTGTCGTCGGCGAAGGAATGCGGGCCGATTGGTCGGCGCCAGCGAATTCGCTGACGAAGGTCAGGCCGCCCTTGGCGAAGTCTCCTTCATAGTTATGGACCTGGCCACCGGTGGCGCTTTGGGCCGTCAGGGTGCCCCCCAGCAGCACCGGCTGGCCCATGTAGGTGAAGGTGCCGCAGCCCTCGGCCAGGGTGGCGCCGCTCAGCGCCACCGTCTTGGGCACGAAGCGGCCGACCGGCTGGCTCTGGCCAACGGGAATGGTGGTGCCGAAATAGCTGGGGGGGGTGGCGGTGAAGCGGAAGACCCCCACTTCGCTCACGCTCTGCTGCACGCTGGCCTTGGCGTCGCTGGCCATGGGGTGGTCATAGCTAGCGATGGCGACACTGCCGGCGCTGCCGCCGCTTGGGGCCAGCAGCGTCGCCCCCAAGGTGATGCCGCTCTGCCGGTAGCTCGGCGTGACGGCGCCGTTGTCGCAGTAGTCGCTATCACCGTCCTGCTGCCAGGCCATGGCGGTCACCGTCAAGGGGAAGGCCTCCCCTGCGTAACGGAACACATTACAGCTGGCGTCCCCTGCCGCACACTCCCCTGCCAGGTCCTGGGGGCGGACACAGAGTCCGGCCGGGCGGCTGACGAACTGATCTGAGCCCGTCATCACCAGGCCGGCGTCGCTGCCACTGCCGTCATAACGGGCGTTAAGCTGCATCAGGCCGGCATCGGGGTAGCGGACGCTGATGCTGGCCTGGCCCTGGCTGTCGAAACTGAGCGGCAGGGCCGTGGCGCCGGCCTGGCTGGTGCCGACGTTCGTATCGTTCACCGCCACCGGCAGGCTGGCCACCCTGTCGCTGCTGCCCGGGTCCACATAGTCGGACCAGAAGGCCAAGGTCTTGGTGGTGCTGGCGAAGGCCGCCACGCACTGCTGGCTGCTGTCGTCCTTCTTCACCGCCTTGACCAGGATGTTGCCCTGGGGCCGGCCCGCGACCAGATCCGGCACATCGAAGATGAAGCCGCTGTCGGCGAAGCTGAGGCTGCAACTGGGGTCGGGCATGCCGTCGCGCAGGCAGCTAAGAGGCGCCGAGGGGCTGGCACCGGCCAGGCCCAGCTGCACCGTGCCGGCCGTGGTCTGGGTGAGGCTGATCTGGGCCTCGCCACTGCTGCCGAGGCTCACAGGGTCGGCGCCCCATTGCCCGACCGGGGTCAGGGAGAGGCTGGCGCCGCCCTCAAAGAAGGCGCTGCAGTCCGCGTCCAGGCAGGCCTGCACCTTCACCGTGGCGGGGGAGCAGGTCAGGGCCTGGCTGCTGTAGACCAGCCGGTAATGGTCGACGCTGGCCGTGTTGTCGCAACTGGGGTAGTGGCTGCTGTCGATCACCGAGCCATAACCCAGGCTGATGTCCCTGGCACTGATGCGGCCGAACAGGTAGGAGGCAGGGCCGAAGCTGATGCTGTTCTGGTTACTGTTGGGGTTGTCCATCTGGTAGACCAGGCCGGTCAGGGTGGAGCCGTCGCCCGCGGTCAGGGAGTCGTAGACCACCATCAACAACTGGCCTGGGTTGCCGGATTGCTGGCGGCCAGGACTGTTGAGGTAGCTGGCCGAACTCAGGGTCACCTTGTTGACGAAGAGGCGCACCGGGCCTGCCAGCTCGATGCGGGTGTCGCCCTGCATCGTCAGGTTTTCAATCCAGTAGTCCCCCGAGGCCAGCTTCACCGTATAGTCGTTGCCGCCACGGCCGCTGCCGAGGTTCAGGTTCTTGATTTTCAGCCCCGATTGTTGGATGTCCAAGGTCGATTGATAGGCGGTACTGATGTTGTTGTATTGGCTGGGATCCCCCGCCTTGATGACCTTGCTCTGCTGGTAGCCAACGCTGAGATCCTGGCCGCCACTGAGGGGGAAGGGGGAATCGGGGAAGCCCAACTCGTCGGTGATGCCGGCGGCGTAGCAGGCGTCGCCGTCACAGCTCTGGCTATTGGCCTGCTTGATCTGCCCCTGTTTGTAGCCGATGGCACCGCCGTCGCTGCCGAGGATTTGGTTGCTGCTGGATGAAAAGCTGATGCTGTGGCTGTTCCTGCGGCCCTGGGCCGGGTAAGGCAAGGCTATCTGGCAGGCGTTGAGGATGCCGGTGCCGGTGTCGATGGGGCTGTAGCTGAGGACGATATCGTCCCAGCTGATGTCGTCGTAGTCGCCCTTGCTCTTATGACTAACCACGTAGAGCAGGTAGTTGCCCGCATCCAGTTTCATGCTCGCATCGAAGGTAAGGTCGCCATTGTCGTACAGATAGCCTCGAGCCAGTTCTACGCCACTATCAGCGTTCACCAATTTCACATAGTCGCCATTAGCGCTGTCCAGGTCCCGCACATTGAACAGCCGCAACTGGTCAAGTTCGACCTGCTGGCTCAGGGAAAAGTCGTTGACGCTGTAGGTACCGGACGGCGCTGATGGGAACCAGCGGCTGGCGTCTGTGCTGTCGCCGATATGGCGCCGTTCTATGAAATGGAAATTGTTGCTGCCAGCGCTTGCGGTCAGGCGCACCGAGTCGAAGCTGAAATCGTCCCAGTCATAGCAGTTACTCTTGTAACGGCTATTCACATAGCCGCTGCTGTTGAAGCACTGGCCCCAGATGGCCATCTGGTAGTCGCCGGCCGGCAGCGTCCAGCTCCCCGAGATGCTGTCGCGGCTGCCGGCACTGTCGCTGGCCAACTGGCTTATCACCAGGTTGCCGGAGGGGTCCCAGACCACGAAGCTGGCCCCCGCATCCAACCCCTGCTCCCCCACCAGGCTGATGCCGGTCACCGTCAAGGCCTGGCTGAGGGTGAAATGGATGGGGTGATTGGCGACAAAGCTGCCGCCTGAGACGCTGACCAAGGTGGTGGGCGACAAGGCATTGGTGCCATTGTCACCCACCTCCATGGGCCCTTCGAGGACCACGTCGGCCCTGGCCGCCAGGGCCAGCACCGACAACAAGGCAGCCAAGAAGCGTCTCATTCCCCCACCTCCATGACCAGGGTGCGGCTGGTGCTGACGGTGCCGGCCTGGCAGGAGCCCGTGCTGGTCAACTGGGCCACCTTGCCCGGCAGGCTGCTGTCAGAAGAACCTTGCTCCTGGCAGCTCAGAGTAAAGCTGCAACCCTCCAAGCCGCTTCCCTTCAAGGGCTGGCTGTAGTGGGCGAAGCAGGCCTGGGGAGCCTGGTCCAGGGGGAAGAGCTTGACCAGCCCCTCTTGCAGGCCCGTCTGGGCGGCCAGGAAGGCGCGGCTGCCCAGCACTTCGTAGACGACAGTGCCAGATTGGCGGCCGAGCAGGGCCGCCATGCCCGCCACCAGCAGGGACATCACCACTATGATGAAGACGGCCACCACCAGGGCGCTGCCTTGCTGTCGCTTAGGCTCAGGGCACATTGGGGAGCTGGATCTCCAGGTTGAAGAACATGTCGTCCTCGCTGATGGCGCGAAAGCGCAGCAGCACATGGACGACGGCGTTCCGCTGCAAGATGGGGGCGTCGATGCTGAAAGGCGCATTGCCGGCGCTGAGCCCCTCGGCCATCAAGACGCCGTCGCCGAGGCCGGCGCCGGGTTGGGGCTGGCTGGCCTGGAAGCCGTAGCCCTGATAACGGTATAGCGCACCGCCCTGCTGGCAGAAGCTGACAGGCTGGCCGCCGAAATAGAGGCGGCGGCTGGGGCTGTCCTTGGCGAAGCTGACGGTGTCGGCCAGGGTCAGGTTGTAGTAGCCATGGGTCTTATCATAAGCGCTGCCATTCAGGGGCACGATACGCCCTGGATCCTGGCTATAGAGTTGGCCACTTTGGGTAGGATTGACTATCACCCAAAGCTCGGAGCCAAAGAAGCCGCTGTCCCATTGGATGGGATCGCCATCTGCTGGCGTGGCCCCGCTCGGTGTTATCCAGAGGGCCTTAATGCTGTCGCCCTTGTCAGGGCTCATGGGGGCATCCAGGTAACGCATGGCGGCGGCCATGGGCACGAACTCGATGCAGCTGCCCGAGACCCGCAGGCTGTTGGGCACGGCGTTACGCAGCTCACGGCTGAGCCGCTCTACCACGAAACGGCCCTGGTTCAACGCCTGCTCCCTGGCGGCCGTATCCACGTAGAACTGGCTGCCGAAGCGCAGGTAGCCGTAGCCCCCCAGGCCCACCACCGCCAGCACCATGATCACCGCCACCAGCTCGATCAGGGTAAAGCCCTTGAATGCCCTGCTCACCAGTTCCCCCTGTAGGCAGAGAAGACGATGGCCTGGCCGCCCGGGGTGGTGACGGTAACTGTGATGCGCTTGGCCAGTCGTTCTTCGGCGCCGGCCTCGTTGAGGACGCCGTTGTGGTTGCCGTCGTAGCCCACCGCCACCTGGATGCGGTATTGGCGGTACTGGCTGAGCAGCTGCTGGTCGAGGATGTTGGTGATGGCGTCACCGGTCAGGTCCAGGCCGTTGTAGTCGTCCACGTCGTCATAATCGCTGCGGCCCTCGCCGCCGTCCGGCCCCAGGGCGGCGACGTCGGTACAGGCCGGGGCGCCGCTCTCGTCGCAGCGCTTCTGCCCGCCCAGGGGGCTGTTCTCGTCGAAACGCTTGCCGAGGATCTCGTTCATCAGGCTCTGGCCCAGTTCGGCGGCCCTGACCTGGTGCCAGGGGTCGACGCTGCGCTGGCCGAGCGGCAGCAGGCTGGAGGTGATCAGGACTATGGCTATGCCCAGCACCAGCATGCCGATCACCAGCTCGATCAGGGTGACGCCTCGCTGGAAGCCGCGCTGAAGGCAGCGCTGGCGCTGGTGCTGCCTCAACATGGGTGTATATAGCCCTGGGCTTCGATGCAGAGGGCGGCCTTGCCCTGCCCCGCTATCTGGAGGCTGCAACCCTGGGCGCAGAGAGGGACGTTGCCGAGGCCATCGAAGGCCAGGGTCTGGGGCAGGCTTAAAACGGTGCCGCCGGCGGACAGCTGGAACTGGCCGCTCGCCAGCGACAGGGAAAGATCGGTGACCTGGTTGACGCCGCCCTTTGTGCAGGCGGCCAGGTCTGAAAGGGCCAGGCTCTTGGCCGAGACCAGCAGCTGGTGACAGGCGCTGTCGTCCGCCTGCTGCATGGCCTGGGTCTGGACCCGGCGCAGCAGGGACAGGGCATTGTCCCTGTCCACCACTTCCGTCACCCCGGCGTTGCCCATAAAGCGGCTGCCAAAGGCGACGGCCAGGATCCCCAGGATAACGATGACGGCCACCAGCTCCACCAGGGTGAAGCCGGATGGCCGTTTATTTCCAGATCCTGCACTCAAAGCGAGTTAGGTATTAGCAGCTGGAAGAAGCTGTAGCAGCAGCAGCTGAAGTCGCCTCGGAATAGGTCACGCTACAAGAGGAATCGCCGTTGTATTGGACAACATAGGTACCAGAAGCGGCACTTGCATTGCTTTTCCAGATGCTGGTATCGATGTCGATGACCTTGGCAATGCCGTCGGCACTGGCTTCAGGATAACCATAAACGGTATTGACGCTGCCAATAGTAGAGACAGCAACGGATGCAGTCGCATCTTTGTCCACGCCACCGATCAGTGCCTTGGCGTAGACCATCTGCAAGGCACCTTTCATGGAAGCCGCTACGCCCTTGGCGGTAGCGGCCTTGGCATCGTCCTGCAGGTTGATGAACTTGGGTACTGCGGTCACCGCCAGTATGCCGAGGATGATGATCACCACCACCAGCTCGATCAGGGTAAAGCCTTGTTGTTGTTTCATGTTTCGTACTCCCATCAAAATAAAGCCATTAGCGCTTAGTTGTTATTGAATACCATCACCTTACCCGTGCTGGGCTGGTAGGTGAAGCTGTTGCCCACACCGGCATTGGCGTAATCCCCTGCCGCTGGAAGCGAACTCTTGTTGAGGGTGGCGATGAGGTAGTAGACGCAGCGGTCGCCGCTGCCGTCGCTCTGCATCCGCACCAGGTATTTGTTGCTGCCGATGTCGGCGTCGCTGGTGGTGGACCTGGGGGAGCTCTGCATGATGGCGTCCATCACCGCCAGGCAGGCATCGCTGCTCATGCCTGTGTCATGGGCGCCGGCTATCCCCACAGGGTAACCATTGTCGCCGTCCACGTAGACTGTCTCGTTGTCGAAGGTGATGGCGGCATTGGCGCCGTTGAGGCCGCCCTTGGGCCGGCCCTCCACTTCCCATTCGGCCCGCACCATGCCCACGGCGCTGGCAAAGCCGCCGGCCACCCCTTCGACACTGGCGTCCTGGGCGTCGTTGGTGACATCCAGGAAACGGGGCAGCGCCACCGCGGCCAAGAGGCCGAGGATGACGATGACGATCACCAACTCGATAAATGAAAAGCCCTTCTGCGCTTTCATTTCTGTTCTCCTTGTCGAAAATCTTTCACCTGGCCCGTCTGCGGCCAGTAATCAAAACCGGCGCCCTGCCAGCTGAACCGGCAGTGGCCCTGGTGCCAGCTGGCGTCCACCTGGCTCCCTTCCACCTCCAGGGGCAACCCCATCGCCTGCCACAGGGCATAGCAGGGAGGTTGGGCCCAGCCTCTGGCGTTTACCGCCAGCCAGCGGCCCTGCCATTGGACGCTGGTGCCGCCGTCCCGCTGCCAGAGCACCTGCACCTGGGCCAGCTCCAGCGCAAAGCGCTGCCTGGCCTCGGCCATGTAGGTGCCGCCCAGCTCCGCAGGGCTTGGGCTCCTGGCCAGCAACAGGCCCCAGAACAGCGCCGTCAGGAACAGCGTCGCCAGCAGGATGAAAAGCCGCCTGCTCATGGTGCCTTAGGGCACCTTAAAGGACCCATCACGATTGCCCCTTGTAAGCACGCATCAGGTCCCGCAACTTGGGCCAGGACGATGCCCACGGCTTGGCGTTGATGGCTCATCCCTGCCCCTTGTAAGCACGCATCAGGTCCCGCCACTTGGGCCAGGATGATGCCCACGGCTTGGCATTGATGGCTCATCCCTGCCCCTTGTACGCGCGCATCAGATCCCACCACTTGGGCCAGGACGATGCCCACGGTTTGGCATTGATGGCTCATCCCTGCCCCTTGTAAGCACGCAATCAGATCCCGCCACTTGGGCCAGGACGATGCCCACGGCTCGGCATTGATGGCTCATCCCTGCCCCTTGTAAGCACGCATCAGGTCCCGCCACTTGGGCCAGGACGATGCCCACGGTTTGGCATTGATGGCTCATCCCTGCCCCTTGTAAGCACGCATCAGGTCCCGCCACTTGGGCCAGGATGATGCCCACGGCTTGGCATTGATGGTTCATCCCTGCCCCTTGTACGCGCGCATCAGATCCCACATCGGCAGGAAGATGCCCAGGGCCAGCAGCAGCACCATGGCCCCCACTATGACGATCAGGATAGGCTCGATGCGTGCCGTGAGGCTGGCCAGATCGTAGTCCACTTCCCGCTCGTAAAAGCCTGCCGCTTCCACCAGCATCTCGTCGATATTGCCCGTCTCCTCCCCCACCGCGAACATCTGCAGGATCAGCGGCGAGAAAAGCCCGGACTGGTGGCCTGTGCGCAGCAGGGTGTCGCCCCCTTCGATGCCTTGGCGCATAGCCAGGATCTTCAGCTTCATTAGGGCATTGCCCACGGCGTCCGCCACCAGGTTCAGGGCCTGGGGCAGCGGCACCCCGGCCTGGAGCATCATCCCCAGGCTGCGGGCAAAGCGGGCCAGCAAGGTCCTGTTGATGATGGAGCCCATGATCGGCAGCCGCAGCTTACGGTCGTCCCAGAACAGCCGGCCTCGCTCAGTGGCCAGCCAGCGCCACCAACCTATCGCCAGGGCCAGCAGCACCGCCAGCATCCAGGGCCAGTAATGGACGAAGAAATCCGAGGTGCCGATGAGGATGCGGGTCGGCAGGGGCAGTTCGGCCTTGAAGCGGGCGAAGACCTTGGCGAACTGGGGTATCACCTTGAGGTTGACGATGACCATTGCCACGACGATGGCCGCCACCACGAACAGGGGGTAGCGCACTGCCGCCTTGAGCCGGCGCTTGGTCTCCTGTTCCTGGGTCAGGTATTCGGTGAGCTGCAAGAAGGCCTGGTCGAGCCGGCCCGTGTTTTCGCCGACATGGATGACGCTGACGTAGAGGCTGGAAAAGATCCTGGGGTGGCGGCTCATGGCGGTGGACAGGGTCCGCCCCCCTTCCAGCTGCTGGGTGAGATCGGCCAAGGCGGCGCGCAGCACCTTGGAGGGGCTGGTCTCGGCCAGGCCGGCGATGGCCCTCAATATGGGGATGCCGGCCTTGGTCAGGGAATACATCTGGCGGCTGAACATCAGCATCTCGTCCAGGGTCACCCTTTTTTGCAGCCAGTCGAGCTGGATGGCCTGGCGGGCCGGGCGCAAGGACTCGGCACGGATGCGCCGGCCCAGCAGCAGGTCGAAGGCGGCGTCCTGGCTGGCCGCCTCGATAAAGCCCTTCACCGCCCTGCCGCCGCTGTCGCGGCCCCTGTAGTAGAACTGGCTCAAGACAGGGTCTCCTCAGGCAGGTCCCAGAGCTTGAGCACTTCGTCCACTGAGGTGACCCCCTGGCGGGCATAGTCCAGGGCCATCATCACCAGGGGCCGGTAATGGGGGTGGCTCTCGGCGGCGGCGGTGAAGCCCTGGGGGTCCTGGTTGCGCATGGCCTCCGTCATGGCGCTGTCCAGCTCCAGCAGTTCGAAGACGCCGATCCGGCCCCGGTAGCCACTGTGGTTGCAGGACTGGCAACCGTGGGGCGCCCTGAAGGGCACCCCAGCCAAGTCATGGCCGGCCAGCCGCTCCAACAGCAGCAGATCCTGGGGCTCGGGTACCTGGGGCCTGGCGCACTTGGGGCAGAGCCGGCGCACCAGGCGCTGGGCCAGGACAGCCCTCAGGGCGCTGGCCACCAGATAGCCCTGGGCGCCCATGTCCAAGAGGCGCAGGGCGCAGGTGACGGCGTCGTTGGTGTGCAAGGTGGACAGCACCAGGTGGCCGGTGATGGCGCCCCTCAGCCCTATCTCCACCGTTTCCTCGTCCCGCATCTCGCCGACCATCAGGATATCGGGGTCATGGCGCAAGGTGGAACGCAGCACCTGGGAGAAATCCAGGCCTATCTTGTGGTTGATCTGCACCTGATTGATGCGGGGCAGCCGGTATTCCACCGGATCTTCGACTGTGATGATCTTCTTGGCCGCCTCGTTCAGTTCCGACAGGGCGCCGTAGAGGGTGGTGGTCTTGCCCGAACCGGTAGGCCCCGTCACCAGCACCATGCCATGGGGGCGCTTGAGGGTGCGGCGGAAATGGCCCAGCAGCTCGGCGGGCATGCCGGTGTCTTCCAGGCGCAGCAGGCCGGCGGACTGGTCGAGGAGACGCATGACAACGGCTTCGCCGTACTGCACCGGCATGGTGGACAGGCGCACGTCTATGCCGTGGCCCCGCACCTGCACGTGGAAACGGCCGTCCTGGGGCAGGCGTTTCTCTGAGATGTCCAACCCCGCCATCAATTTCAGGCGCAGCACCAGGGCCGCTGCCACCCGCGCTTCCTTGAGCACGTTCTCGTGCAACACCCCGTCTATGCGCTGGCGGATACGCAGCAGCTGCTGCTCCGGCTCGATGTGGATATCCGAGGCCCGCATCTGTACGGCGTCCTCGAACAGGGACTGCAGCAGCCGCGCCACGGTAGCGCCACCTTCGCTGTCGTCCTGGGCCAGGGCGCCGAAGTCGAAATCGGCCGTCTCCTGGTGTTCCTCCTCCAACTGGGAGGCGTAGGAGGCGATCTCCTGGGTCCGGCGGTAGAGGCTGTCGAAGGCGTTGAGGAGCTGGGCCTCTTCCACCACCGCCAGGCGGATCTCCCTAGGCGCCAGGCGCTCTTCGAGGGCGTCCAGGGCCTGGAGATCGGCCGGATCCGACATGCCGATAAAGACGCTTTCGGCGTCGGCCTCCAACACCAGGGCCCGGTAACGGCGGGCCAGCACTTCCGGCAGCAGCGTCACCAGCTGCGGGTCCAGGCGCCGCTCGTTGATGTCCAGGTAGGGGATCTTCAGCTGCTGGGACAGAAAGCCCAGCAGCTGCTGCTCCGAGAGGTAGCCCAGTTCCACCAGGGTCCGGCCCAGCTTGCGGCCGATGCGCTTCTGGCTGGCCAGGGCCTGGTGCAGTTGTTCCTCGGAGATGATCTTCTCGGTGACCAGCAGGTCACCGAGGCGCATCTTCAGTCTGGGTTGGCTCATCGTGCACCTCCGAGGGCCTGCTGGCGGGCCAGGGCATAACGGCGCGCCTCCTGTGACAACTGGGCAGAGGCCGCCGCCTTGCCAAACGCCTGGGCGGCCCCGGATTTGTCCCCCTGCCCTTCCAGGCTCAGGCCCAGGGCCAGCCAGAGCCGGCCGTCTGCCGGGTAATGCTCCACCAGGGCCCGGTAGAGCTGGACGGCCGCCTGGCCGTGGCCGGTGAGGCGGGCCAGCTCGGCGCGCAGCTGCTGGCCTTCACGGCTGGTGGGGGGCAGCAGGTTCAACTGCCGGTAGGCCGCCGCCAGGTCGCGCTTTTGCACCAGTACCCTGGCCAGGGCCAGGTTGACGGCGGGGGAGCTGGCGCTCATCGGCAGCAGCACGGCGGCTGCCTCGTCCAAACGGCCTTGCTGTTGGTAGAGGCCGGCCAGGGCCAGGGTGGCCTCCTGGTGGCTGGCCTCGGCGGCCAGGGCCTGCCGCCAGCGATGTTCGGCCTCGGCCCAGTCGCCGTCCTGCCAGGCCAAGAGGCCGGCCTGGTAAGACTGCTCCGCCTGCTGGGCCGGGGTCAGCAGCTCGCGCTGCACCTTGGGCTCGCCCTTGGTTTCACCCTGGGAATGGGTCTTGGTTACGGGGATCTTGGCCGGCTTTTTTTCGGCCAGCGGCTTGAGTTCCTGAGCCTTGATGGGTGGTGGCAGTGCCGCCTCAGTCCGGACCTTGACCGGCATGAGTTCCGCCGGTTTATTGGCCTTAGCGGCTGGCAGGGTGCCGGGCTTATCGGCCGAGATCATGGGAGTCAGGCGCCGCTCCTGCACCTTGGGCAGGGCCGGGGGCGGCGGCGGGATCGCCTTGGCCGGTGTGCTTTGGGTAGCGGCCCCTTGAGCCTGGGCCAGCCGGCCGGCTGCAGTGGGCACCTTGGCGGCTGGCCTGGCTTCTGCCTGCTGGCGGCCCAGCCACCAGGCCAGGGCCAGCAGCAGGCACAGGAGCAGCGCCAGCAGCAGTATCCGCTGCCAGCCCCAGTTGCGGCCTTGAGGCAAGGCCAGGGGCGCTTCCCCGGCCTCCAGGGGCACGGCGCCGCGTTTGTCGAGATCCTTGAGCATCTGGTTGAGCACGCTCACAGCGCCACCCCCAGGGTCCGCCTGCTGGACTCTGTGTCCTTGATGGCGGCGCGCATCTGCCACCAGTTGGCCTTCTTGCGGCCCCGGCCGTAGGCCAGCAGCAGCGCCTTGTGGCAGAGGATGTTGACCAGGCGGGGAATGCCGCCGCTGGCCCGGTAGAGGGCGCCGAGGGCCGGGCCGCTGAAGAGGGCGCCCTGGCCGCCGGCACAGTCCAGGCGGTGGCGGACATAGCGTTCCAGTTCGGCGCGGTTCATGGGCCGAAGCCGGTAGTGGAAGCTGATGCGCTGGGCCAGCTGGCGGAACTGGTGGCGGCGCAGCCGCTGGTCCAGCTCGGGCTGGCCCAGCAGCACCACCTGCAACAGCTTGCGGGATTCGGTTTCCAGGTTGGTGAGCAGGCGCAGCGCCTCCAACGTCTCGTCCGGCAGTGCCTGGGCCTCGTCGATGATCACCACCGGCAACCGGCCGTTGGCGGCCAGGCCGATGAGCTGGCGCTGCAACAGGTGGCCCAGCTGCTGCTGGTCGATGTTGCCGGCCTGCTTGAGCCCCAGCTCCATGGCCAGGGCCCAGCGCAGCTCGCCTGGGCTGAGATCAGGGTTGGGCAGGTAGGCCAGGGCGAAATGCTCTGGCAGGGAGGAGAGCAGTTGGCGGCACAGCAGCGTCTTGCCGGTGCCCACCTCGCCGGTGATCTTGATGAAACCTTCGCCTTCGGCCAACGCCAGGGACAGCACCGCCAGCGCCTCGCTGTGCATGGGCAGGGCACAGTAGAAGGCGGTGCTGGGGGTCAGCCCGAAGGGCTTGTCGCGCAAACCGAAGTGCTGCAGGTACATCATCTGGCCTTGGGGTACCACTGGTCGAGGACGGCCTTGGAGCGGTCAAGCTCCGGCTGCCAGCCCTGGCCGCCCACTATGGTGGGCTTGATCAGTATCACCAGCTCGGTCTTCTGCTTGACGTTGCGGCGGCTGGTGAAGAGCTGGCCGATGCCGGGGATGTCACCCAGCCAGGGGGTCTTGGAGACCTGCTGCTTGGTGTTGGTGCGCATCAGGCCGCCGATCACCACCACATCGCCGTTGTGGGCCCGCACCACTGTGTCGGACTCGCGGATGTCGCTGTGGGCCAGCGGCAAGGTGGTGGGCTCGCTGGAGCCGGACAGGCTCAGAGTCTTGGTCTGTTCTTCCACGTCGGTCACCGAAGGGTGCACGTGCAGCAGCACCTGGCCGTCCTTGCCGATCTGCGGCGTCACGTCCAGGGCTATGCCGGAGAAGAAGGGGGTCAGCTCGACGTTGGAGCTGGTGACGGCGCTGCTGCCGGTGTTGTTGAGCTGGGAGCTGACATCGGTGACGAAATACTCGTCGCTGCCCACCTTGATCACCGCCTTCTGGTTGTTGGTGGCGGTGATGCGGGGGCTGGACAGCACCTGGGTGTCACCCTGGGTATCGAGCAGGTTGATGACGGCCTTGAAGTCGGCGCTGTTGAAGGTCAGGGAGCTGACGCCGCCCAGGGCAGCGGTCAGGCTGTTGGCCGGGATCACGGCGCTGGTGGCCAGCTTCAACGTAGTATTGCCAGGGGCGGCCAGCAACGCCTGGGTCCAGTTGATGCCTTGCTGGTAGTCCTTGTTGAGGGTGACCTCCACTATCTTGGCCTCCAGTATCACCTGGCGCTGCAGGTGGTCCTGGGTCTGCTGCAGGAAGTCCTTGACGCTGCGCAGCTCGTCCGGGAAGGCCCGCACCGTCACCAGGCCGGCCATGGGGTCCACCGCCACCATGCGGCCCTCCCCCTTGCCCACCAGGGAGCCCAGCACCTTCTCGAGGCCTTTCCAGAAGTCGGTCTCGGAACGGGACTCGACCTTGGTCCCCGAGGTCATCTGGTTGTTGTTATTGAGGTCGTTCTGGCCGTTCTGGCCGTTGTTGTTGAGGTTGTTCTGGTTGTTGTAATAGCCGTTGTTATTGCCGTTGTTGTTGCTGAGGCGCCCCGAGGTGATGGTGGTCAGCGACAGGCCCTTGCGGGTCATCAGCAGGTAATCGACGGGAAGAGTCTCGGTGCGCAGCCCTGCCGGGTAGACCTGCACCAGGTTGCCCTGGCGGCGGATGTCGTAACCGTAGAGGTCTTCCAGCACCGTAAACACCTGGTCCAGGGTGACGTTGTGCAGGTCCAGGCTGACCTGGCCCTTGACGTCGGGGTGCAGGGCCAGGGAATAAGGGGTGCCCTTGACCAGGCCGGCCAGCAGGTCCCGCACTTCGGTGTCCTTGGCCGAGACGTTGATGCGCTGCTCCGGCAAGGGCGGCGGCGCCACCAGGCCGGCCAGCAGCTCCTGCTCGACGGCGGCGGGCGGGGTCTGGGCCTGCTGGGCCTGGGCCGAGGCCTCGGCCAACTGCTTCTTGAGCGCCTTCACTTCGCGGTTGGCATGGTGCTGGGACGGCGTCTGGCAGGCCGCCAACAGTACCGTCAGCGCCAAGAGGCCGTATTTGATGGTGCTTCCCTTGGACATGATTCCCCTCAATGCCCCGCCTTGGCGGCCGGCGTCACCACGCCGCCCTGGAACAGGGTCAACATTTTGCGGCGCTGCCCCTGGGCCAGGGTGACAACGTCGTCCTTAATCTGTATGAGCCGCCAGCCCTGGATGCTGTCTCCCACCGCCAGCACCTGGCCATTGATGATGACCCTGGCCGGCTTGCTGCCCAGCACCGCCGACAGCTTGAGGCTGGCGGCAGGCGTGGCCTTGGCGGCGACCTTGGCCTGGGGCGGCGCCGTGGGGTCCTGGAGTTCGGCGGCCAGGGCCGGTGCGCTAAGCGCCAAGGTAATGAGGACTGGTACCCAGGGTGTAGACATGGATCAGTATCTCGGCGTCAGGATAGGTGGTCTGGCGAAAGCTCAGGCTTTGCCAGTAGAACTGCCAGGGCAGCTGCTCGGCCTGGCTCAGGAATTTCAGGGTGGGCAGGAAGCCACCCTTGAACTTCAACTCCAGGTCGTGTCGGTAGAGGCCCTGGGGCATCTTGTCCCCCAACAGGGGTTGGGCCGGCAGGGTGCTCAGGCTGACCAACTGCAGATCCCCCCTGCCCTTGAGCAGGGCCTCCAGCAGAGGGGCCATGGCATCGGCCGGCACCAGGGCCTTGGTCTTGGCATAGATCGCTTGCTGCTGGGTCTGGCGCAGCGCCTTGAGCCGCCCTATCTCGGCCTGCAGCTGGGCATTGGGATCTTCGGCCAGCTTGGCCTCGAGGGCTGCAATACTCTGGGCCAGGTTGGCCAGCTCGGCCGCCATCTTGCCATTGGCCCTGGCCCTGGTCTGGTTGTCCGCCAGCAGCGGTTGCAGCCAGCTCAGGCCCACCAGGGTCACCAGCAGCACCAGGCCGGCCAGCAGCACCAGCAGCCGTTCGCGCAGGCTCAAGGACTCCAGCCGTTCAGTGATGTTCATCCTGGCCTCCTTCGCTGTCCAAGCGGAACGCCAGGTAACCGTCCTCACCCTGGGTGATCTTGACCTGGCCGAAGGCCTGGGCGGCCAGGGCGGGTTCCTTGGCGAACCCCTGCAGCCACTGCGGCACCAGTTCGGCCTTGCTGGCCTTGCCGCCGAGGGCCAGGCGCCCCTGGTCGATATCGATCTGCGACAGCCAGAGGCCAGGGGTGCTGGACTGGGCCAGGGCGGTCAGCAGGCCGGAAAAGCCCTGCTGCCCCTGCCGATCCAGCTCTTCTACCCGGGCCAGCAGCGTCTTGTTGTTGTCGGTGTCACTCTTGAGGCTATCGCGTTGGGCCACCAGGGCCATGTCCGGCTGGTGCTCCTTGAACCTGGCCTCCAGGGTGGCCAGCCGCTGCTGGGCCTGCAGCTGGCGGGCCTTGAGCTGCTGCTGGGCCACGGCCAACTGCTGGCGCTGCCAATAACCCCAACCCAGCCCCAGGGCCAGCAGCAAGGCGGCCAGCAGCAGCAGCCGTATCATGGCGGCCACCGTCAGGGGTTGGCGGGGCGGCAGCAGCTCTGCCGTCAGCAGGTTAAGCCAGTGTTTCATTCAACTCCCTTGCCGCCGCATAGGCGACCCAATCCCGCCCCAGGGGAAGGCCGTCATTCAAGGACGTCACCGGCAGGGCCAAGCTGTCGGCCAGCAGCGGCGCCAGGGCTTCATCCAGCACGGCGGACAACGCCAGCTTGATGCTGTCTATGGGCGGCTGGCGCAGCTGGCTTTCCAGGTAATCCAGGGCGCGCTGGATATCCAAGGCCAGGCGCTCGGACAGCAGGTAAGGATCCAGTTCGTCCTGCTGCAACCGGTAGCCCTGCAACCAGCGGGAAAAATAAAGCATGCCCTGGCGGTAGATGGCCAGCAGCAGTTCGCCATCCCGGTTGAGGTGCAGCAGCAATGCCGGCCTGTCTTCCTCGGTCCCGGGGAAGAGGCCACGCAGCACCATGTCTTCGTTGCCTATGGCCACCGGCTTGGCCGGCAGGGCCTGGCAAAGGGTCTTGAGCTGCGCCTTGCTGGCACAGACCACGTTGACCCTGTCGCTGCCCATGGGCTGGGCCGGCGGCTCGTAGTAGTCGAATTGGAGATCCTGGGGCGCCAGGGGCACGGCGTCCTTGAGGGCCCAGAAGAGGTCTTCGCCGACGGACTCGCTCTTGGGTTTATCCAGGGAAAGGCTGTGCAGTTCGCTGTGTGGCAGGATAAGCTGGACCTGGTCGTTCGGCTCCAGCGGCAGGGCGGCCAGTTGCTGTGGCCATTGGGCGACACCCTGGCAGGGAAAAAACTGCTGATGACCCTGGGCATCGGACAGGCAGATCCCCTGCTGGTAGAGGGCCAATCCCCAGTTTTTTGCGGTGTTTTTACGGAAAAACCACTGCATCAATGCATGTATCCCTGTTCATTGTTCTGAAGCCGGACCCCAACTAGGCATTAGTGTCACTTAAATCCAAAACTCTGCCAAGCGATGAAAGTCAGAATTCCGTCACCAGTCTACCCTGTCCTTGCTCCCATCCTACTGGAAAGGAACATAAAATTAACCATAAAAAGGGATGATCTCATCCATCCCCTGATCTCGGGCAATAAGTGGCGAAAACTCAAGCATCCCCTGGCTGCTGCCCTCCAGGCCAAGAAGCCTGGCGTCTTGAGCCTGGGCGGCCCCTATTCCAACCACCTGCTGGCCCTGGCCGCCGCCTGCCATGAACTGGGCCTGGCCAGCGCCGCCCTGGTGCGGGGCCATGAGCAAAGCACCCCTACCCTGGCCCATTGCCAGGCCCTGGGCATGGCCCTGCACTTCGTCAGCCGCCAAGACTACCGCTGCCGCCATGACCCAGACTGGCTGGCCCAATGGCAGGCCCTTTATCCGGATTGGCTGCTGCTGCCGGAAGGGGGCTCGGCACCCGAAGCCCTGACCGGGGTGGCCGAACTGGTGGCGGAACTCCCGCCCGGCTGGGATCAGATCTGGACGCCGGTGGGCTCGGGGGGCACCTTGGCCGGCCTGGTGCTGGGTGCCCAAGGCCAGGGCGAGATAGTGGGGGTACCGACTGTGAAGGACGCCGAGCTGCCGGCCCGTATCCAGGGGCTGCTCGCCGCCCGCCACTGCTCCCATCAGAACTACCGGCTGCTCTGGGGGCACGAAGGGCCGGGCTTTGGCAAGTTCAGCCCCGCCATGGGCGAGGCGATAAGGGCCCTGGAGGCGGAGCTGGGGGTACCCCTTGAGCCCCTCTACAGCGGCAAGCTGATGCTGGCCCTGTGGCAGGCCGTGGAGAGCGGCGAGCTGGACGGCAAGCAGATCGTCATGCTGCACACCGGCGGCCTGCAGAGCCTGGACGGGCTGCGCGCCCAGGGGCGCTGGCCAGACGCCTAGAGGGGATCCTGGGCACCGCGGCCGAACAGGGGGCCTTCCCCGCCGCTGACCCCGAGCCGCAACAGGCAGCGCCGCTCTTCGTTGCTGGTGATGCCGGCGGCCAGCACTTCGGCATTGAGATCCACCGCCTGCTGCACCAGGCGCTGCACCCAGAGCTGCTGTTCGCTGTTGCGGTCGATATGGCGGGCCAGGGAGCTGTGCAGCTTGATGGCCCTGGGCGCCAGGGCCTGCCAGTCCACCGGCTGTGGGTGCTGGCCCAGCCGCTCCACCATGATCCCGGCCCCCAAGGCCCCCAGTTGCTTGAGGGCCTCCGCCAGGGGCTGGCCATGTTGGGCCAGCTCGAACTCGGTCACCGTCAGCAGCAAGTTGGGCAGGGCATCCCGCACTTCCATCATCGCCAGCCGCAGCCAACGCTGCAGCCCGGGTTTGAGCAGGGCGTCGACACAGATGCGAAAAGCCAGGCGCTGGCCCCTGGCCCTGGCGGCGCCCAGCTTGGCCAGCAGCAGTTCCAGGCAGAGCCTGGACAGGGCCTCCTCCTGGCCGACCCGGCAGGCCATGGGCATGAAGACGCTGTCGTCGATCTCCTTACCCTTGGGATCCAGGATCAGGGCCCGTACCCGCCAATGGTGCAAGTCCCCTTCCAAGCCATGCACAGGTTCGGTGACCAGCTTGAGGCTGTGCCTGGCCAGCACCTGCTCCAGCAGGGTCCGCCAGCGCACGCTGCCGGTCTCCAGCTGGGGCATGCCTTCCACCCCGGCGGCCATGACGGCGTTCTCTCCTTGCAACTGGGCGGCGCGCAAGGCCATGGCGGCCTGTTCCAGCAGGGCCTGGCTGTCGTCCCCGGCCTGGTAGGGGCTCCAACCCAGGTGCAGCCAGTCGCCGTCGTCCAGGCCCTTGGGCAGGGGCAGGCGGCTGATGTCCTTGAGCAGCTGCTGGGCGAACAGCTGGCCGTCCTTGCCGGCCATCTGCGGCAGCAGCAGGCCGTATTCGTCTTCATCCAGGCGGCCCAGCACGGCGTCTGGCCATTGGCCAAGCTTGTCCTGCATCAGGGCCAGCAACTGGCTGCGCCAGGCCTGGCTTTGGGCTTCATCCAGGTCTGCCAGCTCCTTGTGTTCCAGCAACACCAGGCAGCCGACGCGGTTGCCTTCCATCTCCTGCAGCCAGGTGGCCAGGTGCTGTTCGAAGAAGAGGCGGTTGCCAAGGCCGGTGCCGGCATCCAACCAGGCGGCGCTGTGCAGCAGGCTGTCCATCTGCCGTTGTTGGCATTCCAGGGTATGGATGCGTTGCTGCTGGCTGGCCAGCAGTTCGCCTGTCTTTGGCAGCAGGGGCTCGGACTTCGTCTGCCCCTTGGCGCTGGCCTCTTCGAGCCCCTTGACCGCCAGCCGCAGCCGCCGGTAGCGGCTGCCCAGCATCAGGCTCAGCTGCAGCAGCCAGACCAAACCGATCAGCAAGGGGGCGAAACTGGGCCAGAGCTGGGCCCAAGGCAGGGGATGGCGGTCGAACAGCAGGCTGAGGCGCCTTTGGCCGGGCAGCTGCAGTTCCACGAATTGGCGGTCGCCGGCCGGCAGCTGGCCATGGCGGGACTGCAGGCGCAGTTGGCCCCGCACGTAGAGGCGGGCTTCGATGACATCGGCGTCCGCCGTCAGGGCCTCCCAGAGCGGCAGTGGGGGCAGGTCGGGATAGAGGGAGGTTACCCTCGCCAGCTGCCTGGCCTTGGCCAGCATGTGGCTGTCGTGCTGCTGATGGGAAAGGACTGACATCATCAGCCAGGAGCCCAGCAGGGTCAGGGCCAAAGCGAGCAGGGTACTGCCGAGAAAGGGAAGGCGCTTTTCCATAAGCCGTTCGTTCTGAAAATGCTGGCCCCATTAAAACGGAAGCGGCTGCAAAGACCAAGCGCCAGGCAGGGGTTTATCCGCTGCTCCCTTAAGAAAAACCTGCTTTTGCGGCCAAGGTCATGGTGGGCCGGCGCCACTGGCGAAAAAAAAGCTGCCCTGAGGCAGCTTTTTCTTTCTTTAGAACGGGATGTCGTCGTCGAAATCCATGGGCGGCTCGTCGGCACCGTAACCCCCTTGTTGGGGCTTGGGCGCGTTGAAGTTGCCCTGGGCGGCCGGCCTGTTGCCAGCGAAGTTGCCTTGCTGCTGGCCGCCGAAGCCGCCCTGCTGGGCACCTTGGGCGCCGCCACCGAAGCCACCCTGGGCTTGCTGTTGGGCGGGCTTCTGGAAGCCACCCTGCTGTTGCTGCTGGCCGCCACCGAAGCCGCCTTGCTGGCCGCCCTGGGGAGCGAAACCACCTTGGCCACCCTGGGCACCACCGCCGAAGCCGCCGCCCTGGCCGCCTTGGCCACTGCCACGGCTGTCGAGCATCTGCATCTCGCTGACGATGATCTCGGTGGTGTACTTGTCCTGGCCGTCCTGCCCCTGCCATTTGCGGGTGCGCAGGCTGCCTTCCAGATAGACCTTGGAGCCCTTGCGCAGGTACTCGCCGGCGATCTCGGCCAGGCGGCCGTAGATCACCATGCGGTGCCACTCGGTGAGCTCTTTCTGCTCGCCGGTCTGCTTGTCTTTCCAGCTTTCGCTGGTAGCAACGGTGAAGTTGGCGACGGCATTGCCGTTGGGCATGTAACGCACTTCCGGGTCACCGCCCAGGTTGCCGACGATAATGACTTTGTTAATGCCTCGACTGGCCATCTCTGCTCCTAACCGGCCTCGGCCAGCAATGCTCTGGCCTTGGCTAATTCAAACTCTTGAGTGTTCACTTTCAGGTAAATGGCCGACTCTTTGGCCATCAGGTTGACTTCCAGCACCCCCGGCAGCGCCGACAGGCCTGCCGCCAGTTGCTCTTCACGCCCCGCCATATAGGGGGCACTGAGGCTGACCGACTTGAGGTTGCTGGGATGGCGCATGCCACGGCTCATCCAGAGCCACAACAGCACCAGCATGGCGGACATGATCAGCACGCCTTCCTTATCCGCATACTGTGCCATGGCGCCGGCCAGGCTGCCACCAAAAAAGGCGCCCAGGAACTGGCTGGAGGAATAGATCCCCATGGCGCTGCCCTTGTCGCCAGCCGGGGCTATGCGGGCGATCAGTGCCGGCAATGTCGCCTCCAGGTAGTTGAAGGCGATGAAGAACAGCAGCAGCGCCGCGATCAGGCCCCAGAGCCAGTGCTGCAGGTACCAGGTGGCGGCCAGGCTGCCGAGCATCACCACCAGCGCTATCTGCACCATCTGCCGGCTCATGTGCTTCTTCTCGGCGATGATGATCATCGGCACCATGCCGAAGAAGGCCACCACCACTATGGGGAAGTAGAGTTCCCAGTGCTTGTCGGACGGCAGGCCGGCGTTCACCAGCATGGCCGGCATGATCACGAAAGTGGCTGTGAGCAGGAAATGCAGCAGGAAGATGCCGAGATCCAGGCGGATCAGCTGGGGATCCTTGAGCATCTTGCCCAGGCGCTGAGGCGCCGGCAAGGTGTCGCCCTTGGGCGCCTTGTGCACCACCTGCGGTACCGCGAACTTGACCACCAGTATGCCGCACAGGGCCAGGACGGCGGTCAGCCAGAAGAGGCCGGACAGCCCCCACTGGGCCGCCAGCACCGGCCCTACCACCATGGCCAGGGCGAAGGACAGGCCGATGGAGACGCCGATAATGGCCATCACCTTGGGGCGCTGCTCGTCGCGGCTCAAGTCGGCGGCCATGGCCAGCACCGCCGAGGCGATGGCGCCGGCCCCCTGCAGGGCACGGCCGGCCACCACCCAGAGGATATGGTGGGCCAGGGCGGCCACCGCCGAGCCGGCACTGAACATCAGCAGGCCCAGGACGATGATCTTGCGCCGCCCGAAGCGGTCGGAGGCCATGCCCATGGGGATCTGCAACACCGCCTGGGTCAGGCCGTAGGCGCCGATGGCGATGCCGACCCAGAGCGGGGAGTAACCCTGGAGATGTTGGCCGTAGAGGGCGAATACCGGCAGTATCATGAAGAGTCCCAGCATTCGCAGGGAGAAGACCGATGCCAGTGAGAAGGCGGCACGCAGTTCGGTGCGCGTAAGACCTGATTGCGACATGACTCTGAAACTGTGGCTGGCTGAGCGGGCATCATAGCACAGCCATTGGGCAATGCGGACGGCTGTGCGATACTTGAGCGCTTAATCTGAGTGGTGGAAGCAGGACTCTATGGACAAGATCTCGGTACGCGGCGCCCGTACCCATAACCTCAAGAACATCAGCCTGGATATCCCCAGGGACAAGCTCATCGTCATCACGGGCCTGTCCGGCTCCGGCAAGTCGTCCCTGGCGTTCGACACCCTCTATGCCGAGGGCCAGCGCCGCTACGTGGAGTCCCTCTCAGCCTACGCCCGCCAGTTCCTCTCCTTGATGGAGAAGCCGGACGTGGACCACATCGAAGGCTTGTCGCCGGCCATCTCCATCGAGCAGAAGTCTACCTCTCACAACCCCAGATCCACCGTCGGCACCATCACCGAGATCCACGACTACCTGCGCCTGCTGTTCGCCCGGGTCGGCGAGCCCCGCTGCCCCACCCACGACGTGCCCCTGGCCGCCCAGACCATCAGCCAGATGGTGGACAGGGTCTTGGCCGAACCCGAAGACAGCAAGCTGATGCTGCTGGCGCCGGTGATCAAGGATCGCAAGGGCGAGCATGCCAAGCTGCTGGCCAACCTGGCGGCCCAGGGTTATATCCGCGCCGTCATCGACGGTGAGGTCTGCGACCTGTCCGATCCGCCGGCCCTGGAGCTGCACAAGAAGCACAACATCGAGGTGGTGGTGGACCGCTTCAAGGTGCGCCCCGACCTGCAGCAGCGCCTGGCCGAAAGCTTCGAGACGGCCCTGGCCCTGTCCGGCGGCACGGCCAAGGTCACCAGCATGGACGACGACAGCGTCGACCTGGTGTTCTCCGCCAACTTCGCCTGCCCCCACTGCGGCTATTCCATGACCGAGCTGGAGCCCAGGCTCTTCTCCTTCAACAACCCGGCCGGCGCCTGCCCCAGCTGTGACGGCCTGGGGGTACAGCAGTTTTTCGACGAATCCCGGGTGGTGGTAAACGGCGAGATCTCCCTGTCCGGCGGCGCCATCCGCGGCTGGGACAAGCGCAACTTCTACTACTACCAGATGCTCAAGTCCCTGGCCGAACAGTTCGAGTTCGCCCTGGACCAGCCCTTCGACAGCCTGCCCCGCAAGGCCAAGGACATAGTCCTCTACGGCTCAGGCAAGCAGGAAGTGGCCTTCAAGTACGTCAACGACCGCGGCGACATCGTCATCCGCAAGCACCCCTTCGAAGGGGTGATCCCCAACATGGAGCGCCGCTACAAGGAGACCGACTCCAACACGGTGCGCGAAGAGCTGGCCAAGTACCTGGCCAACCAGGCCTGCCCCAGCTGTAAGGGCACCCGGCTGCGCCAGGAAGCCCGGCACGTGTTCGTGGCCAGCCGCAACCTGCCGGCGGTGGCCGAGCTCAGCATCGGCGAGTGCCTGGACTTCTTCGAGGGCTTGGAACTGGAAGGCCAGCGGGCCCAGATCGCCGACAAGATCCTCAAGGAGATCCGCGACCGCCTCAACTTCCTGGTCAACGTCGGCCTCAACTACCTCAGTTTGTCCCGCAGCGCCGACACCCTCTCCGGCGGCGAGGCCCAGCGCATCCGCCTGGCCTCCCAGATCGGCGCCGGCCTGGTGGGGGTCATGTACGTGCTGGACGAACCCAGCATAGGCCTGCACCAGCGCGACAACGAGCGGCTGCTGCACACCCTCATCCACCTGCGGGATCTCGGCAATACGGTGCTGGTGGTGGAGCACGACGAGGACGCCATCCGCGCCGCCGACCATGTCATCGACATAGGCCCGGGGGCCGGCGTCCATGGCGGCGAGATCATCGCCGCCGGCACCCCGGAAGAAGTGGCCAATAATGAGCACTCACTGACCGGCCAGTACCTGTCTGGCCGCAAGAAGATAGCGGTACCCGAGCTACGCCAGGCCCCGGAGAAGGGCTGGATCGAACTCAAGGGCGCCACCGGCAACAACCTCAAGGGCGTCGACCTGCAGATCCCGGTTGGGCTCTTCACCTGCGTCACAGGGGTGTCCGGCTCCGGCAAGTCCACCCTCATCAACGACACCCTGTTCCGCCTGGCCCACCAGAAACTCAACGGCGCCGCCGGCGAAGAGCCGGCGCCCTTTAAGGAGCTGCTTGGCCTGGAGCAATGCGACAAGGTGGTGGACATCGACCAGAGTCCCATAGGCCGCACCCCCCGTTCCAACCCGGCCACCTACACCGGCATCTTTACCCCGGTGCGGGAGCTGTTCGCCGGCACCCAGGAAGCCCGCGCCCGCGGCTACCAGCCGGGCCGCTTCAGCTTCAACGTCCGCGGCGGCCGCTGCGAGGCCTGCCAGGGGGACGGCGTCATCAAGGTGGAGATGCACTTCCTGCCCGACGTCTACGTGCCCTGCGACCTCTGCAAGGGCAAGCGCTACAACCGCGAGACCCTGGAGGTCACCTACAAGGGCAAGAACATCCACCAGGTGCTGGAAATGACCATCGAAGAGGCCCGCGACTTCTTCGACCCCATACCGGCCGTGGCCCGCAAGCTGCAAACCCTGATGGATGTGGGCCTGTCCTACATCCGCCTTGGCCAGAGCGCCACCACCCTGTCGGGCGGCGAAGCCCAGCGGGTGAAGCTGGCCCGGGAGCTGTCCAAGCGCGACACCGGCCAGACCCTCTACATCCTCGACGAGCCCACCACAGGGCTGCACTTCGCCGACATCCAACTGCTGCTGGACGTGCTGCACCGCCTGCGCGATCACGGCAACACCATAGTGGTCATCGAGCACAACCTGGACGTGATCAAGACCGCCGACTGGATAGTGGACCTGGGCCCGGAAGGGGGCAGCGGCGGCGGCCAGATCCTCACCACCGGCACCCCCGAGCAGGTGGCGGAACACCCGGGCTCACACACGGCCCGCTTCCTCAAACCCTTGTTGTGAGCAAAGGGGCGCCGAGGCGCCCCTTTTCATAACCCCTTGACACTTTTGCCGAAATAACGCTTCCTGAATAAGAATCTTGACTGCAATGGAGGCGCTATGAGCAGATTCTTCGGTGCTGTGCTGTTGGCGATAGTGGTGACCCTGGGTTGTCTCTATTTCATGTCCCAATTGGCCAAATCCCCGGCGCCACCGCCGGACGCGGCCAGCCAGACGTCCCCCGACCTGACCCCGGTCAGCCTCCCCCCTCCCGAGCGCGCCAAGCCGCCCCAGGACCCCAAACCCGAACCTCAGCCCAAGGCCACCAAGATGCCGGCCGTGGAAAGCGTGCAGCCGACCGCTCCCGCCACCACCCAGGCACCTCCTTCGGGCACCGGCCCCGTAGTTGGGCAGTTCAACCCCATGGGCGGCAAGCTTGAGATGACGGCGCCGGGCGGGATGGGCGGCCAAGGCCAGGAGGCCACGCCCCTGGTGCGGATGGACCCCCGTTACCCCATAGAGGCCGCCCGTGACGGCAAGGAGGGCTGGGTCAAGCTGCGCTTCACCGTCACCGCCGCCGGCACAGTGGATCAGGTCCAGGTGCTGGACGCGGAACCCAAGCGCCTCTTCGACAAGGCCGCCGTGGACGCCCTGCGCAAATGGCGCTACCAACCCAAGGTGGTGGACGGCAAGGCCATAGCGCAGCCGGACCAGGAAGTGGTGCTGGCCTTCAAGCTCGACAAGAAGGCATGAAAAAGGCGCCGATAGGCGCCTTTTTTTCTTTCGCGAGCAGTAAGTTAGAAGCGGTAACTGCCCTTGATACCCCAGCCCATGCCGGTCACCCCTTCGGTCTTGCTGACGTCCATCTTGACGTTGGCACGGGGGTTGAACCAGTAGCTGGCATTGGCGCTGTAGGTATTGGCGCTGACATCGTTCAGGCCGTAGGCCAGCGCTTCGTTGTCGCTGTCCACCAGGGTCACGCCCAGGCCGGCTGACAACTGGCGGTTGAAGAAGTAATCGCCGCTGGCCGCCAGCACGAAGACGTCGTCGCCCTGGTCGGCATCGGTGTTGCTGATGTCGCCCTGGAGGTGCAGGCCGGTCTGGCCGGCCAGCGGCAGGTAATGCTCGACGCGGGCACCCAGGGTGTCGGCGTCGAAGTTACCCCAGTCCAGGCGGCTGTAGTAGCCGGTCAGCAGGGTGCTGTCGTTCAGATAACGGCCGGCCTCGATGCGGTACAGATCGGCGCTCTTGCCTTGGTCCGGGTCGATGTTCTGGTAGCTGGCACCCAGCACCCAGTCGCCTGTGGCGATGAAGCGGCCACCCAGGCCCAGGGTGTCGACGTTGTCGTTGAAGCTGGCACCGGCCTCCAGGTAGCTGGCGTGGCTCAGGAAGCCGTTCAGCTCGAAGGGGCCATTGTCGGTGGAAACGGGGGTCAGGTATTGGCGCACACCCAGGCCCCAGACATCGGCGTTGTCGAAGGTGGAGTGGTCACTGTAACCGGCGGACACTTCCGTCTGGTAGCTGTCGGCGAAAGAAGGGGCGGCCAACATCAGGGCGGACAAAGAGAGGGGGAAAAGCATGGTTTTCATACTGCACTCCTTTTGTGTTGCAAAGCAGCGCCGCCACCATAAAGCCGCCAAGCCCTGCCCCACAACGGATCCCGCGTCCTGATTTAGCCAACCTTCAGATAAAAATCAAAGCCTTAACAAGGCTGAACCCCGGCAAAACAAGACCCTTCCCACTTCAGGTCAGGCTTAACGGCAGGCAAACAAAAAAGGCGCCGAGCGGCGCCTTCATATCATCCCGAGCCCGGCTTAGAAGCGCAGTGAGCCTTGGATGCGCCAGGCATAACCGGGGCTGTTTTCCGCATCGCCATAGCTCAGCTTGACGTTGGCCTGGTCGTTGAACCAGTAGGAGCTGCTCAGTCCCCAGCCAAAATCGTCGGATTGGTCGTTCCAGTTGAGGTCGGCACCGACAGACCAGCTGCGATCGAAGAAGTAGTCGCCACCAAGATCGTAAACCCAGACATTGTCGCCGTAGTCGGGGTCGACATTGGTGACGCTGGCCTTCAGCAGCAGGCCTTCACTGCCGGCCACGGGCAGCAGGTGTTCCAGACCCAGCCTATAGCTGTCAGCGTCACCGTTGTTGCCATAGTTGAAGCGCAGCAAGGTACCCTGGGCCAGGTATTTGCCCAGGCCGATACTCCAGGCATCGTCGCTGGCACCATGGTCAGGATCCAGGTAGCTGTAACTGGCTTCCAGCACCCAATCACTTTGGGTGACGAAGCGGCCGCCCAGTTGGTATGCGTCGCCCAGGTTGTGGTTGTCATAAGCACCTTCGACCCAGGAGGCATGGTTCAGGAAGGGGATCAGGTCGTAAGGGTGTTGCGCGTTGCTCTGGCTGTCCAGGTAGTAGCGGTAGCCCAGATCCCAAACGTCGGCCTGGTCCAGCTTGGTATGGTCGCTGTAACCGGCTTTCACCTCCTGTTAGAAGCTGCCGGCGGCAAAGGAAGGGGCTGAGAGAGCGGCCAGGACGGCCAGGGATACAACTGCTTTTTTCACGTAGAACTCCATTTCGCTAAATAAAAAGCGCCGGCATCCTAGCGGCGCTTTACTTCCCGGAACAGAGCACATTCACAGATGCTGTTCCAAGCTACTCCTGATGCTGCCCGGCAAAGGGACCGACTTCTTGGCCTGGTGGTCGAAATGCACCAGGGTGGTCTCCCCTTCGACGCAGAGCTGGCCGTTCTGGTAAGCACGCTGCAGCAGTCGGAAGGAGCTGTTGCCGATATGGGACACCTGGGTGCTGATGCTGACCTCTGCCCCGTAGAGCAGCTCCGCCTTGAACTGGATCTGGTAGCCCGCCACTATCAGATGCCAGTTCTTGATGTCCAGGTCCGGGGTGAAGAAGCGGAATATCGGATCCCTGGCCTGCTCGAACCAGACGGCCGGCACCGTATTGTTGATGTGGCCCAGAGCATCGGTTTCCTGGAACCGGGGCATCAGCGTCATTTCAAACATCTTGTCTTCCTAACGGCAAAGTCCCGCACAGCATAAGCCGAACCCGGGTCGCCGGTCATTAAGCCTTTCCCTGCCTGGGGTGATGTCCTAGGATTTGCCAGTACCCCGCAAGAGCCAATCGCATGAAGGACCTCGCACTGGCGCTCTCGATGATCGCTGCCATCTCCCTTGCCGCCCAGTGGCTGGCCTGGCGCCTGAAACTCCCCGCCATCCTCTTCCTGCTGCTGGCTGGCCTGCTGTTGGGGCCCGGCACCGGCATCCTCAACCCGGACCAATTGCTGGGCGAGGTGCTCTTCCCGCTGGTATCCATTTCCGTGGCCATCATCCTCTTCGAAGGTGCCCTGACCCTGCGCTTCCATGAGATCCACGGCCTGGTCAATGTAGTGCGCAACCTGGTCACCCTGGGAATGCTGGCCACCTTCGCGGTGCTGGCCGCCGCCTGCCACTGGCTGCTGGGGATCTCCCTGGAAGTATCCCTGCTGTTTGGCGCCGTCATGGTGGTGACGGGGCCGACGGTGGTGGCCCCGCTGCTGCGCACCATCAAGCCTCGCTTGGAGCTGGACCGGATACTGCGCTGGGAAGGCATCATCATCGATCCCCTGGGAGCCATCTTCGCGGTGCTGATGTATGAACTGGTCAGTAGCCAGGCCTCCCACGGCCTGGCGGCCCACAGCCTCTGGCTGCTTTGCAAAACCATATTGCTGGGCGGCGTGCTGGGCCTGGGGGCCGGGGTGGCTGTGGCCAATGCCCTCAAGAAAGGCTGGCTGCCCCTTTACCTGCGCAAGATAGGGGTGCTGGCGGCGGTGCTGGTGGCCTACGCCCTCTCCGAGCAGTTGCAGCACGAGTCCGGCCTGCTGACGGTGACGGTGCTGGGCATGTACCTGGCCAACAAAGAAGCCCTGGATATCGACGACATCATAGAATTCAAGGAAGACCTCTCCGTCATATTGATCTCGGCGCTCTTCATCCTGCTGGCGGCCAGGGTGGATGTGCATGGCCTGCTGGCCCTGGGTTGGCCGCTGCTGGCCCTGCTGCTGGTGGTGCAGCTGGTGGCCAGGCCCCTGGGGGTGCTTATCTCCTCCTTCACCCGCAAGCTCACTTGGCGGGACAGGACCTTCCTCTCCTGGATAGCCCCCCGCGGCATAGTGGCGGCAGCGGTCAGCTCCCTGTTCGCCCTGCGCCTGCAACAGGCAGGGGTGGCGGATGCCGACAAACTGGTCTCCTTGTCCTTTGCCGTCATCATCGCCACTGTCGTGCTGCAAAGCCTGACGGCCAGGCCGGTGGCCCACCTCTTGGGGGTGGTGCGGGACAAGCCCAAAGGGGTGCTGATCATCGGCGCCAACAGCCTGGCCAGGGCCATGGCCCTGGCATTGAAGAAGGCCGACTTGCCGGTGCTGCTGGCCGACCCTGTCTGGGAAAACTACCGCCTGGCCCGCATGGAAGGGTTGGATGTCTATTACGGCAACCCGCAATCGGAGCAGGCGGAAGCGGTGCTGGATCTCTCATCCATCCGCCAGGTCTACGCCTTGTCCCCCAACCGCCACCAGAATGCCAACGCCATAGCCCACTTTGCCGACCTGTTCAGTGCCGCCAAGGTGTTCTCCATCCGTTCGTCCCAAGGCAAGGGTTTTGCCAACCAGGAAAGCGCCGCCTTCAGGGCCCGGCAGATCCTCTTTTCCGAGGATTGCACCTTCACCAAGCTCAACAGCCTCTTGACCCAGGGCTGGCAGATAAAAGGCACCAAGCTCAAGGAGGCCTTCGACTGGTCTGCCTACCAGGAGCTGCAGAAAGAAGCGCTGCCCCTGTTCATCGTCGACAAGAAAGGCCTTCTCAACCCCATTGTCAACGGTGACCAGAAGCCGGACGTGGACGAGACCATCATCGCCCTGCTGCCCCCCCAGGAAAAGGACGCGGCCGGCTGACGATGACCATTAAAAAGGCCTTCCGAAGAAGGCCTTTTGCTTACCGAGAGATGGACTGAGGCTCAGTGGCGCCTGCGGCGTCCAGCCAGGGCGGCAAGGCCAAGCAAGCCAAACAGGCCCATTGAACCACCGCCACCGTTATCACTGGACTGGGTCTCAGTCGGCGCGGCATTTACCGTCACTGTGACATTGGCGCTGCTGCTCAGCTGGCCGTCGGAGACGGTCAGGGTGAACTCATGCTCGCCAGCGCTCAGGCCTTCGACAGTGATGCTGCTGCCGGTACCGCTGGCGTTGTCGCCGGCCCAGCTGTAGGTCAGGGCGTCGCCGTCCACATCCATGGAGCCGGAGGCGTCCAGGGTCAGGCTGTCGCCTTCGGTGATGCTGGTGGCGGAGGCCGTCAGGGAGGCCACTGGGGCATCCTCGACCGGGGTCACAGACAGCATGAAGCTGGTGTTGGCTGCATCACCGGCATTGGCCGTGTCGCGTACCGTCACCGTCACTTCGGTTTCACCGTTGAAGTCGGCATCGGGGATCAGGTTGAAGCTGTCACCCTCCACTTCGGCAGTGACATGCTCACCACTGACTTCGATGCTGTCGGGCACCTTGTCGACATCGACATAGGCGACATTGATGCCGTCCAGGCGACCGTCTTCAGCCACCGTCATATCCTGCAGAGCCGCCACCTTGATGTTGCTGTTGACGGTCAGGGTGTGGTGCTCTGTGACAGTGTCCTGGCCCTGGAGGGCGTGTTCAAAACTGATGTCCAGATCCTTACCGATGGCTTCCGGCTGGACGGCGGCCAGGAAGGAGATATTCACCTCGCTCTTCTCGGGGCCGTCGTAGTCGAAGCACACGACCAGGTCGTTCTTCAGTTTTTCATCCAGGTTGTCAAAGCCCAGCACCTCGTGGAGGTTACCGCCTTTGGGGCCGGCGTTACTGGAGTAGGGAGAGTCGAAGCCTTCGACAAAGACAGCGCCCTTGGCCAGGTTGGCTCCCAGGTTGTCATAGGCGTAGATGATTTCCGGCATGTTCTTGTGGAAGTCGATACCACTGCGCAGGATCATCTCGAAGTCGTACTCGTCACCGGTGCTTGAGTCGGTGATGTTGTCAAACTCCATGAAGGCCAGGTCACCCAGGTCAGGACGCTCGGCGGCATACTGGTCGGCGATGGTCAGGCCCCAGGGCTCAGAAGGATCACGACGGTACTTGGCTTCAAAGGTGCCACGCCAGAAGGGAGACAGGGCTTCATCCAAAAAGCCAGGTCCACGATGGGCGTTCATCAGCCAGTAGCCGGTGTTGAACCTAAAGGCCCCAACGGGGTACATCCTCAGGAAACCACCATTGTCTTGGTTGTACATCTTGAACTCGGCACCTGCCTTGTAGAAGAGGTACTCGATGGGCACGTCGAAGTAGTTGCGGTAATTACCCACGAACCAGCCTTCCATCGGCTGCAGGCCAAACTCGCCGTGCAGGTCGATGTAGCCACCGGTGGACTTGTCATCGATCAGTGGCGTATGGCACTGCTTGTCTGTCAGGTTGGTGGTCATGATGTAGTCACGCTGGACCCCGCGGGTGCTGAGCTGGGTGCCGCTGATATGCAAGCCATGCTCGTCAGCCACGATAGCCGCCGCCACCTCTTCGTTGTTGGAAGTGATGGTCGCCGGTGCCAGGCGCATCCCCTCGGGCAGGGTCAGGTTCCAGTCATAGCTGCGGTCATCGGTCTCCAGATTGGGTTGGAGCTTGAGATTGACCTTGATGACGTCCATGACCTTGGCCTTGTCCTGGCTGACGGTCCAGGACACGTCATCCACCCCACGGTTGATGTTGACCGAGGTAAAGCCCATGTCGCCTTCGGCGCCCGGCGCCGAGCCCGCGTCAAAGCCGCCAAACAGCAGGTCGCCATCCTTGGTGGCTTCCGGCAGTTGCCAGTTCAGGCTGATATTGTAGTCACCATTACCATCGTGGCTCGCAGGGGCGTCGATGCTGAGGTTTCCTTCATCGTCACCGTCTTTGATGATGGCGTAGCCCACCTTGGCCCGCACACCCGTTTCACCGCCGGTATAGAGGGTGGAGATGTAGTAGGTGCCAGGGGTCGGATCGACGATGGAGCAGAGGTTCTCCTCGGCGCCGCTCAGGGACTGGCAGACCATCTCGTCCCAATACTCGCTCATCATCTCCTGCTGCGTCGCCCCTTCAGAGATGAAGCCGCCATTGCCGTTCTTGTCGCGGCCCAGCATCAGCCAGGGGATCGCTTTCCAGTAACGGGGGTTGGGGTTGTCCAGAGTGCTGGTCTTCTCGGAAGAGAGCACCTTCACCATCAGGCGTTTGGTGCCTTCGGGTACTTCGATCACCTGCTGGTCCCAGTCATTCTTCACCCTGGTAGGATTCAAGAACACTGACGTGTGTGGCAGCTCCACATCATAGGTCGTGGGTTTGACCAGGCCATAATAACGGGGCCTGAACTGGCTGTAGGCGTCGGTGTTGACGCGGATGGTTTCGTGGCCCTGGTTGCGGTGCACATCCAGATCAAGGGAGACCGGCATCTGGTCTTGGATCTGGACGGCCACGACGGGCAGGTGGGCATCCGGCGCCTTACCGTTGACTTCGGTCAGTTTGACCTGACCGTTGAAGAGCGCGCCGTTGTTTTGATCCACGGACCAAGGAGCACCCGTCTCGGAGGGGTCGACCTTGTACTGGTTGATGCTCGGCAATTGAGCCGTAACCATCAACGCCTGGCTCTCCCCCTTCTTCAGCGTGAAATGGCTCGGGGTAACGGTGATTTCCACGCCCTCTTCCTTGCCCACCCCTTCGGCGTTCCAGACACCGTCTTGGGTGGCGGTGACGGTGCGCATCCAGGTACAACTGCTTTGGCAGCGCATCTGGACCATGGAGGCGGTGTTCAGCCAGGTCTCATCACCACCGTTATGGGGGTTGGCATCGACGTAGTTCTCGTAGGTCTCATCCATGACCAAGCCGGCCTTGGCGGCCGACTCCACATTGATGGCGCCGGCACCAGCCATGATGTTATAGGGCGTTTCAACGACTTGGCCGGACACCTGAACCTTGACCGGCTCAGCCGTCATCATCAGTGCGGACTGGATCTCGGCCGGCGTCCAATCCTTGTGCAATTCCATCAGCAAGGTCATGGCGCCAGTGACATGGGGGGTCGCCATCGAGGTGCCGCTCATGAAGGTCCAATCGGAGGCTGACGGGTAGTTGGTAAAGGGCTGGTCGATGGAGTTGGCCGCGTAGATGTCAACACCGGGAGCGGTCAGGTCAGGCACCAGGGAACTGATATAACGGCTTGGTCCCATGGAGCTGAAGCTGGCCAGCATGTTGCCTTTGCTGGCATCGAACTCGTAGGTGTTACTGGAGGCAGAAATGGTGGCGCGGGCAGTACCCTTGGCGCTGTACTTCACCCAGTTACGCAGTGTGTAACGGGCAGAAGAAGCCACGTTGATGCCGGGGATGACGAAGTTGTCCGCCACCAGGGCGTCACTGTAGTTCAGATTCTGCAGCACCAAGCCACCGGCGCCACCGGCTGCGACGTTCTTCGCCTTGTCGACACGGGCTATATCGCCCCGCTCGCAGATAACCACCTGGTCAGCGGTAAAGGTACCGGCAGGGAAAGGCGCGTTGCAGGAAGCCACAGTGTAGCCGTCTGAGGGATTGGGGTCTGGATAGTCTTCGGCCAGTACGAACTCACCACTGACGCCGTCCCCATAGCCTTTGCCATTGATGGGAGTAGAGGGGATACGGTAAGAAGGCGCATCGCCTTCAAAGGCATCTATGGTCTTGTCACCTACGCTCATCACACGGTCATGGGTGCTGGCACCGACGGTGGTCACCCAGGGAGAGCTGTGGTCGGCTGTGAAAAAGCTTGGCCCGGAGTTTCCGGCCGCGGCGGCAACCGAAATACCGGCCTTGCGGGCCGCCAGGAACGCCAGCTCCATGGGGTCGTCCCAAGGGAAGGACTCGCCACCGCCTATGGAGAAGTTGATGGCATCCACACCGTCGTTGATGGCGTCCTCGAAAGCCGACAAGATGGCGGATTCAGGACAACCCACGAACTGATCGGCGCCGCCTTTTCCGGGCAAGCAGACCTGGTAGGCAATGATATGCGCCTTGGGTGCCACACCGCTGGTGTGCGGGAACTGGAAAGGTAGATCGATACCGTGGCTGGTTGCTGAACCATCACTGGTTTGCAGAGGCGTGTCGGTAAGGTAGTTACCCGCTACGGTGCTTGCCGTGTGGGAGCCATGGCCATTATGGTCGACCGCGTTGGCGGGGCGGCGATTGCTGTACCCCATCTGGGTATAGGTGTCAGTGATCTCGGCATAGTGGCGAAGGCCTACCAGCTTGTTGTTACAGAGGCTGGCATCTTCCTCACAGTCCCCAATAAAGTGGTCGGCACCAAAGGGGTTGGTCGCCGCGTAGGAACCATCGTCAGCAAAAGCAGGGTGTTCGGTATTGATACCAGTATCGATGATGCCGACCAGCATCCCCTCGCCCTGGACGCTCACACCATCAGGAGAGGTAGTGCCATCCCAGAGCTTATCGGCGTGGATAAACTCTGGGCCCCTATCCGTCTGCACATGCAGTATGCGGTTGGGTGTAATGCGTTTGACGCCGGCCTGCTTCGCCATCTTGATGGCGTCGTCCTGGGTCATTTCAACAACCATGCTGTTGCTGGCCAGGGAAAACTGCCGCTTGAGCTTGGCTTGGATACCGACAGACTGCGCCTTGCTCATGAAGCTCTGCTGCTTGTCCAGCAGGTAACTCTTGTAAGCCTGAGCATTGGTTGACTGGGCATCTACCCGGCCGCGGACCATCATCGAGTGGAGCTGGGGAGCGGCAGTGGCGGAAAAGCCTTTCACTCCTCCTTCATAAGCGGCTATCGGCTGGTCGACCAACTGCACTATGTAGGACTGAATGCCCGTGACGCCTTTTTCCGGCTGGAAGACCTTGGAAACAGAGCTGTTGTAGGAAAGGTTGTTCAGTTTGCCGATGGCGCTGCGGGGGGCCAGATCGCCACTTTCCTGGGCCTGGTGCGCTTGGGTCAAAGCGGCGATCTCTGCCCTATCGAATTGCGGAACGTGGAAACCACCGTCTCTTGGCGCACTGGCTGCGGCAGCAAGGCCGGCTGAACCGACATAGGCCGCGGCAAGAGAAGCGATAATGCTTTTCTTGAAGGCGACCCTCGGAGCACTTCTTTTCATGTGGTAATTCTCCATTTCACCCCATCCCCTTCTCCTGTTGGTAACTGCCTCTCATGGGCTCAGTGGAAGGGGGGGATTGTTATGACTTTCGAGACGTCAGATAAGGGCTCTCACAGCCCCAACAAAACGCAACAACAGAGAAATACCAACAGAACAATTCAGCAACGCTCGGGGCGTAGCATTATGTATGTGCTTGCATGGACTAGCATTTTTGAAAGTGCGGGTCGACGCGGATGTATGAATTTGTAGGGTTAGGCTGATGCAGCCTATTGCGCTTCGAACTTGGAAAAGGCTTAAAAAGAAGGTCCAACGAGGTGTATTCAGCCGTACGAGCGAACAGCTGGGGATGACCAGGTCGGTCTTTAAAGGGGTGGCTATTGATTCAAGTTGCTGCTCTGGAACAGAGCAAAAGCCGCTAAGGAAGCCAGCTTAGGGATAAGCGCTTGGATTTGGAAAGCATGACCAACTGACTCGGCGTCCCCCACACAGGGCGACAAGCGCGCAGGAGCAAGCGCTTGGACGTGCGCCAGCACGGTCCGAAGGGTGAGCCTCGAAGTGAAAGCGCGGCTTTCACGCAGGCGAACGCGAGGCCCAGGATGGCCGAGCCGGGTGACTGGCCAGGGATGGTTTTCAAGGAGGGACCGACTTATGGAAATTGACCCCAAAGCAAAGAGCCAGAGCTGCTAATGAAGCCTGGCGGTGGCCAGCTCAGGGCAAGTCCAGGACGATGCAGAGCACCGTCCGCTACGCCGGGCGGCATGAAGCCGTTCATGCCGCTATCTCCGGCTTCGCCCTTCGCGCTGCCAGCCTGAGCCAGTGCCACCGGCACTGCCTCTCGCTGCGCGACCGGCTTTCCGCCCTCCTCTCACATGGTATTGAAGCGGCCGTTGGCCGCGCTGTTGATGTCGCCATGTGAGCTTGTCGAAGCTGCATCACATGGCGACAAGCGCGTCGGGAACCGGCGCTTGGACGTGCGGCAGCACGGTCCGAAGGACGGTTGGCAGGGAGGCCAACCGCCATGCCACACGCGTAGCGCGGTGGCCGTGATGGGAGGGTAGGTCACCGCCGGGCGTAGCCCAAAATGCAAAAACCCCCGGCCTTTCGGTCGGGGGTTTTGCGTTTCGTGTTAGGTGCCTGGCGGTGACCTACTCTCACATGGCGAATGCCACACTACCATCGGCGCGGCTGCGTTTCACTTCTGAGTTCGGAATGGGTTCAGGTGGTTCCACAGCGCTATTGCCGCCAGGCGAATTCATTTAAGTCCGCCCTTGCGGGCCAACTTATTCAATTCGGATTAGCTGATAACAATGCTTTGAGTTTCTCGCCTTCTTTGGCGTCCTACAAAACCCTTTGGGTGTTGTATGGTTAAGCCGCACGGGCAATTAGTACTGGTTAGCTCAACGTATCACTACGCTTACACACCCAGCCTATCAACGTCGTAGTCTTCAACGACCCTTTAGGAGACTCGAAGTCTCAGGGATGACTCATCTCAGGGCTCGCTTCCCGCTTAGATGCTTTCAGCGGTTATCGATTCCGAACTTAGCTACCGGGCAGTGCCACTGGCGTGACAACCCGAACACCAGAGGTTCGTTCACTCCGGTCCTCTCGTACTAGGAGCAACTCCCTTCAATCATCCAACGCCCACGGCAGATAGGGACCGAACTGTCTCACGACGTTCTGAACCCAGCTCGCGTACCACTTTAAATGGCGAACAGCCATACCCTTGGGACCGACTTCAGCCCCAGGATGTGATGAGCCGACATCGAGGTGCCAAACACCGCCGTCGATATGAACTCTTGGGCGGTATCAGCCTGTTATCCCCGGAGTACCTTTTATCCGTTGAGCGATGGCCCTTCCATTCAGAACCACCGGATCACTATGACCTACTTTCGTACCTGCTCGACGTGTCAGTCTCGCAGTTAAGCTGGCTTATGCCATTGCACTAACCTCCTGATGTCCGACCAGGATTAGCCAACCTTCGTGCTCCTCCGTTACTCTTTGGGAGGAGACCGCCCCAGTCAAACTACCCACCAGACACTGTCCTCAACCCGGATAACGGGTCTAAGTTAGAACATCAAACATACCAGGGTGGTATTTCAAGGTTGGCTCCACCAGAACTGGCGTCCTGGTTTCATAGCCTCCCACCTATCCTACACAAGTAGGCTCAATGTTCAGTGTCAAGCTGTAGTAAAGGTTCACGGGGTCTTTCCGTCTAGCCGCGGGTACACTGCATCTTCACAGCGAATTCAATTTCACTGAGTCTCGGGTGGAGACAGCGTGGCCATGGTTACACCATTCGTGCAGGTCGGAACTTACCCGACAAGGAATTTCGCTACCTTAGGACCGTTATAGTTACGGCCGCCGTTTACCGGGGCTTCGATCAAGAGCTTCACCTTACGGCTAACCCCATCAATTAACCTTCCGGCACCGGGCAGGTGTCACACCGTATACGTCCTCTTTCGAGTTTGCACAGTGCTGTGTTTTTGATAAACAGTCCCAGCCACCTGGTCACTGCGACTCTCGTCTGCTTACGGAGCAAGTCCTTCACAAACAAGAGCGTACCTTCTCCCGAAGTTACGGTACTATTTTGCCTAGTTCCTTCACCCGAGTTCTCTCAAGCGCCTTGGTATTCTCTACCTGACCACCAGTGTTGGTTTGGGGTACGGTTCCTATGCAACTGAAGCTTAGAGGCTTTTCCTGGAAGCGTGGCATCAACAGCTTCGTCACCGTAGTGACTCGTCTCGTGTCTCGACTTATAGGGACCCGGATTTGCCTAAGTCCCCAGCCTACGCACTTTCACATGGACAACCAACGCCATGCCTGCCTAGCCTTCTCCGTCCGCCCATCCCATTGCATAGAAGTACAGAAATATTAATCTGTTTCCCATCGACTACGGCTTTCGCCCTCGCCTTAGGAGCCGACTCACCCTGCCCCGATTAACGTTGGACAGGAACCCTTGGTCTTCCGGCGAGCGGGTTTTTCACCCGCTTTAACGTTACTCATGTCAGCATTCGCACTTCTGATACCTCCAGCATGCCTCCCGACACACCTTCACAGGCTTACAGAACGCTCCTCTACCGCTCACACAGTGTGTGAACCCGTAGCTTCGGTGCATAGCTTAGCCCCGTTACATCTTCCGCGCAGACCGACTCGACTAGTGAGCTATTACGCTTTCTTTAAAGGGTGGCTGCTTCTAAGCCAACCTCCTAGCTGTCTAAGCCTTTCCACATCGTTTCCCACTTAGCTATGACTTTGGGACCTTAGCTGACGGTCTGGGTTGTTTCCCTTTTGACGACGGACGTTAGCACCCGCCGTCTGTCTCCCGGATAGTACTCTTGGGTATTCGTGTGTGCATGGGTTTGGTAAGTCGGGATGACCCCCTAGCCCAAACAGTGCTCTACCCCCCAAGGTATTCGTCCGAGGCGCTACCTAAATAGCTTTCGAGGAGAACCAGCTATCTCCCGGTTTGATTGGCCTTTCACCCCTAATCACAGGTCATCCCCTACTTTTGCAACAGTAGTGGGTTCGGTCCTCCAGTACCTGTTACGGCACCTTCAACCTGCCCATGACTAGATCACCGGGTTTCGGGTCTATACCTTGCGACTGGACGCCCAGTTAAGACTCGGTTTCCCTACGGCTCCCCTATTCGGTTAACCTCGCCACAAAATATAAGTCGCTGACCCATTATACAAAGGTACGCAGTCACCCCGAAGGGCTCCTACTGCTTGTACGTACAGGGTTTCAGGTTCTATTTCACTCCCCTCGCCGGGGTTCTTTTCGCCTTTCCCTCACGGTACTGGTTCACTATCGGTCAGTTGGGAGTATTTAGCCTTGGAGGATGGTCCCCCCATATTCAGTCAAGATACCACGTGTCCCGACCTACTCATCGTATGCAACAATACCTGGCATTTCATGTACGGGACTATCACCCTGTGTCGTCGGCCTTTCCATACCGTTCCACTATACCAAGCACTGATAAACACACTGGGCTCTTTCCCGTTCGCTCGCCGCTACTGAGGAAATCTCGTTTGATTTCTTTTCCTCGGGGTACTTAGATGTTTCAGTTCTCCCGGTTCGCCTCATTACGCTATGTATTCACGTAATGATACTTGCTTATGCAAGTGGGTTTCCCCATTCGGAAATCATTGGCTCAATCGGTTCTTATCACCTCACCAATGCTTATCGCAGATTAGCACGTCCTTCATCGCCTCCAACTGCCTAGGCATCCACCCTGTACGCTTAGTCACTTAACCATACAACCCCGAAGGGTTTCGCTTGGTCTTTCGTTTTCATGCGGCCTTGTCTTCCTCGCTCAGGCGGTCATGTACCGAAGTACACTTCCTTCTTCGCTCGTCGACGGCGTTGCCTGAAATCGAAATCCCGGCGCGAACATATTTCCCGTTAATGGAAATATCCGTATGTGACTAACACCTGGTTTTCGCCGGACGCTCAAAGTAAATTGAGAATCTCGTTTAAATTGCAGTGTTATCAGCTTTCCGAATTGTTAAAGAGCAAGGCTTAAAAAAGCCTAAGGTAAATTCTTCAATTTAACTTAGGCATTTCAAAATGGCGTCCCCTAGGGGATTCGAACCCCTGTTACCGCCGTGAAAGGGCGGTGTCCTAGGCCTCTAGACGAAGGGGACATCTATTATGGTGGAGCTAAGCGGGATCGAACCGCTGACCTCCTGCGTGCAAAGCAGGCGCTCTCCCAGCTGAGCTATAGCCCCATAAAGTGTGGTGGGTCTGAGTGGACTTGAACCACCGACCTCACCCTTATCAGGGGTGCGCTCTAACCAGCTGAGCTACAGACCCACACTTGTATTCGCTCTTACCTGATCCAAGTAATCTGTGTGGACACTGCGCAGCGGCAGTCTCTTTTAGTAAGGAGGTGATCCAGCCGCAGGTTCCCCTACGGCTACCTTGTTACGACTTCACCCCAGTCATGAACCACACCGTGGTAAACGCCCTCCCGAAGGTTAAGCTATCTACTTCTGGTGCAGCCCACTCCCATGGTGTGACGGGCGGTGTGTACAAGGCCCGGGAACGTATTCACCGCAGCATTCTGATCTGCGATTACTAGCGATTCCGACTTCACGGAGTCGAGTTGCAGACTCCGATCCGGACTACGACGCGCTTTATGAGATCCGCTCACTGTCGCCAGCTTGCATCCCTCTGTACGCGCCATTGTAGCACGTGTGTAGCCCTACTCGTAAGGGCCATGATGACTTGACGTCGTCCCCACCTTCCTCCGGTTTATCACCGGCAGTCTCCTTTGAGTTCCCGCCATTACGCGCTGGCAACAAAGGACAAGGGTTGCGCTCGTTGCGGGACTTAACCCAACATTTCACAACACGAGCTGACGACAGCCATGCAGCACCTGTCTCAGAGTTCCCGAAGGCACCAATCCATCTCTGGAAAGTTCTCTGGATGTCAAGAGTAGGTAAGGTTCTTCGCGTTGCATCGAATTAAACCACATGCTCCACCGCTTGTGCGGGCCCCCGTCAATTCATTTGAGTTTTAACCTTGCGGCCGTACCCCCCAGGCGGTCAACTTAACGCGTTAGCTCCGGAGTCCACGTTTCAAGAACACAAACTCCAAGTTGACATCGTTTACGGCGTGGACTACCAGGGTATCTAATCCTGTTTGCTCCCCACGCTTTCGCACCTGAGCGTCAGTCTTTGACCAGGGGGTCGCCTTCGCCACTGATGTTCCTTCCGATCTCTACGCATTTCACCGCTACACCGGAAATTCCACCCCCCTCTCCAAGACTCTAGTTAGCCAGTCTTAAATGCAATTCCCAGGTTAAGCCCGGGGCTTTCACATCTAACTTAACTAACCGCCTGCGTGCGCTTTACGCCCAGTAATTCCGATTAACGCTTGCACCCTCCGTATTACCGCGGCTGCTGGCACGGAGTTAGCCGGTGCTTCTTCTGCGAGTAACGTCACAGGAACCAGGTATTAACTAGCCCCCTTTCCTCCTCGCTGAAAGTGCTTTACAACCCGAAGGCCTTCTTCACACACGCGGCATGGCTGGATCAGGCTTGCGCCCATTGTCCAATATTCCCCACTGCTGCCTCCCGTAGGAGTCTGGGCCGTGTCTCAGTCCCAGTGTGGCTGATCATCCTCTCAGACCAGCTAGGGATCGTCGCCTTGGTGAGCCGTTACCTCACCAACTAGCTAATCCCACGTAGGCGCATCCGATAGCAAGAGGCCCGAAGGTCCCCCTCTTTGGTCCGTAGACATCATGCGGTATTAGCCATCGTTTCCAATGGTTATCCCCCACTATCGGGCAGCTCCCTACGCATTACTCACCCGTCCGCCGCTCTCAAGGGAAGCAAGCTCCCCTCTACCGCTCGACTTGCATGTGTTAAGCCTGCCGCCAGCGTTCAATCTGAGCCATGATCAAACTCTTCAATTAAAAGCGTTTGATGCTCAATGAATTGCTGAAGTGTTGAACACTCAACTTCATCGAGTAAATCTCAATATTTTGAGAACTTACCCTCTGCGAGTGCCCACACAGATTACTTGGATTCTATTGTTAAAGAGCGTCGCTCTGCTCGAGCGAGGAGGCGCATTCTACCGCCTCCATATTCAGTGTCAAGCCCTTTCGCTTCACACCCAAACTTCCGATTTCGAGGCTTTCGACTCAATCTCCGAAGCGGACCGCCATTCTACTCGCTTATCTCTTCCGGTCAAGGGCCTTTTTGACCCGGCTTTACAGCCTTCCCTTCAGCGCTTTCCCTTGGCGACGGAGCGGCATTATAGGGACCTTGCTTCAGATCACAAGATCTTTTTTATCTGCTAGCCGATCTTTTTTAAAGAGGCTAAAACATATTCAAAGGAACTTAAGTTCTTGCTTGCGGACAAAAGCTATAACGACATAGAGGGGGAAGAATGGGCATGCGATATGCAGGTTGTATTGCCTTGTTCTGTTTGTCAGCCGCTTATGCCAGTGAACCTTCACTGCATGATTTGGTTGAGAGTCAGGTCAACTCAAACAACTCAGCACCCAAGGCGATAGCCGTGCTGCTTCAAAGTTATCCTCAGGCATCCCAGGAGATCCTGGCCGAGGCCTTCCGAAGTTATCCATCCCAGATCCCCCAGATCATCCAGGCGGTTGTCCATCAGCAGCCGGCCATGGCTGCCTTGGCTGTCGATCAGGCCCTGAAACTCCCAGGCGTTAAGACCGCTGCAATAGTCGAGGCGGCCATCAGTGCCGACCCGGCCTGTTCCGATCTGGTTGTAGGGTCGGCCATGAAAGATGAACCGGACCAGTTCCATGACATTATCAGTGTCGCGCTCTCTACTGAGCCACTGGCCGTGGACGGTATCGTCCAGTCAGCCGCCAAACAGCGGCCAGAACGTATCGATGAGCTGATGTCCTTGGTCAAGGAGCTGGTACCCGACCAGCTTGAAGAAGCCATGGCGACTATCAAGGCCCTGTTTCCCCATCGGGAAGAAGAAGAGGTTCAAGTCCAAGCCAACAACAACTGACGTTCTTCGGGCATAAAAAAAGCCGAGGCAGATGCCTCGGCTTTTTCGTTGTCCTTTACTTACTCAGCAGCAGCTTCTTCAGCAGCAGCTTCGGTCGCAACAGGACGGTCAACCAGTTCTACGAATGCCATGGGGGCGTTGTCGCCAGCACGGAAACCGCATTTCAGAATGCGAAGGTAACCGCCGGGACGATCTTGATAACGCGGGCCCAGTTCGTTGAACAGCTTGCCTACAACCTCTTTATCGCGGGTGCGGGCAAAGGCCAGACGACGGTTAGCAACGCTGTCGGTCTTGGCCAGGGTGATCAACGGCTCAACAACGCGACGCAGCTCTTTCGCCTTCGGCACGGTCGTCTTGATAACTTCATGACGAACCAGGGAGCTGGCCATGTTGCGGAACATGGCCTGGCGGTGGCTGCTGTTGCGATTTAGTTGACGACCACTCTTACGATGGCGCATGGGAGTTTCCTTTTAACTAAATCAGTTGACACTTAACCTGGTTCAGTCTCTATCGACCAGACTGGCGGGCGGCCAGTTCTCAAGGCGCATGCCCAGAGACAGACCACGGGACGCCAATACGTCTTTGATCTCAGTGAGAGACTTCTTACCAAGGTTAGGCGTTTTGAGGAGCTCTACCTCGGTACGCTGTACCAGGTCACCGATGTAGTGGATGGCTTCTGCCTTGAGGCAGTTAGCCGAACGCACGGTCAGCTCCAGATCATCAACAGGACGCAGCAGGATCGGATCGAACTCGGGCTTCTCTTCTTTCTGCTCGGGCTCGCTCATGTCGCGCAGCTCGACAAAGGCCTCCAACTGCTCAGCCAGGATAGTGGCAGCGCGGCGGATAGCCTCTTCGGGATCGATGGTACCGTTGGTTTCCATGTCGATCACGAGCTTGTCGAGGTCGGTGCGTTGTTCAACACGAGCGCGCTCTACGTTGTAGGCAATACGCTCAACGGGAGAGAAACCGGCGTCGACCAGCAGGCGGCCAACAGGACGGTCATCCTCTTCCAGAGAAAGACGAGAAGACGCGGGAACATAGCCACGGCCGCGCCCTACCATGATGCGCATGGTAATTTGCGCATCACCGGTCAGGGTGCAGATGTGGTGTTCAGGGTTCATGATTTCCACATCACCATCAGTGGTGATATCCGCCGCTACAACCGGACCAGCGCCGCTCTTGCTGAGCGTCAGGATAGCTTCGTCCTTGCCGTGCAGTTTAACGGCCAGACCTTTAAGGTTCAGGAGGATTTCAATGACGTCCTCTTGAACGCCTTCCTTGCTGGAGTACTCATGCAGCACGCCGTCAATCTCTACTTCCGTGACGGCACAGCCGGGCATGGAAGACAGAAGAATGCGACGCAGTGCATTGCCAAGCGTGTGCCCAAAACCGCGCTCAAGCGGTTCCAGGGTCACCTTGGCTCGAGTCGGGCTGAGGCTTTCAATGTCCACCAGCCGCGGCTTGAGAAAATCGGTAACAGAACCCTGCATATAGTCCTCTCTAGTGCGTTAAGCTTTACTTGGAGTAAAGCTCGACGATCAGCTGTTCGTTGATGTCGGCGGACAGATCAGTACGCTCAGGAAGACGCTTGTAGGTGCCTTCCATCTTGTCTTTGTCAACTTCCAGCCAGGTCGGCTTTTCACGCTGCTCGGCCAGTTCCAGGGCCGCTTTGATACGGGCCTGCTTCTTGGCCTTCTCACGGATGGAGACGACATCGTTCACAGACACCTGGAAAGAGGCAACGTTAACCACTTTGCCATTTACCAGGACTGCCTTATGGCTGACCAGCTGGCGAGCTTCGGCGCGGGTAGCACCAAAACCCATGCGGTAGACCACGTTATCCAGACGCCCTTCCAGCAACTGCAGCAGGTTTTCACCTGTGTTGCCTTTCAGACGAGCTGCTTCTTGGTAGTAGTTACGGAATTGCTTCTCGAGCACACCGTAAATGCGACGAACCTTTTGCTTCTCGCGCAGCTGAACACCGTAGTCGGACAGGCGGGGCTTGCGAGCACCGTGCTGGCCCGGAGGCTGCTCGAGTTTGCACTTGGAATCAATCGCGCGGACGCCGCTTTTCAGGAACAGATCAGTACCTTCGCGGCGGCTGAGCTTGAGCTTAGGACCCAAATATCTTGCCATCTTCTTTCTCCACTATCCTCTGGAAGCGAACTTAAACGCGACGCTTCTTCGGCGGACGACAGCCGTTGTGCGGGATCGGCGTAACGTCGGTGATGTTGGTGATCCGGAAGCCGGCAGCATTCAGTGCGCGGATTGCGGATTCACGGCCCGGGCCAGGGCCCTTCACATTCACTTCCAGGTTTTTCACGCCATATTCGGCAGCAACGACACCCGCGCGCTCTGCAGCAACCTGCGCAGCGAACGGAGTTGACTTACGGGAACCACGGAAGCCGGAGCCACCAGCAGTTGCCCAAGACAGGGCGTTACCCTGACGGTCAGTGATCGTCACGATAGTGTTGTTGAAAGAAGCATGTACGTGGGCAATGCCATCAACAACTTGCTTTTTGACGCGCTTACGGGCGCGAGTCGGAGTCTTAGCCATCGTTTACCTTCCCAATTATTTCTTGATCGGTTTACGAGGACCCTTACGGGTACGCGCGTTGGTCTTAGTGCGCTGACCACGTACGGGCAGACCGCGACGGTGGCGCAGACCACGATAGCAGCCCAGGTCCATCAAACGCTTGATAGACAGGGTCACTTCACGGCGCAGGTCACCTTCAACGGTGTACTTACCGACTTCGTCACGAAGCTTGTCGATTTGCGCTTCATCCAACTCGCGGATTTTCACGCTTTCTTCAATACCGGCCGCGGCACAAATGGCCTTGGCGCGGGTACGTCCGACGCCATAAATGGCAGTCAGAGCGATCACAGCATGTTTATGATCAGGAATGTTAATGCCGGCTATACGGGCCATCAACTGCACTCCTAAAGTAAGTGGCTATCTGCGGAAAGCCCGTAAGGATACCCAACAGAAAGCCTGTTTTCAATTAAGCTGACCAGCTTATTTGTGCTGGTCAGCCCCGGATTAGCCTTGCCGTTGCTTGTGCTTCGGCTCAGTGCAAATCACACGCACCACACCGTGGCGCTTGATGACTTTGCAGTTGCGGCAAATTTTCTTAACGGATGCACGAACTTTCATTGCTTACTCCGTACGTTCACGACACCAAAGGCCGGGCTTAGCGCCCGTAGCCCTTGAGGTTCGCCTTCTTCAGGACAGACTCATATTGATGGGTCATCATATGGGTCTGCACCTGGGCCATGAAGTCCATGATGACTACGACGATAATCAGCAGTGAAGTACCACCGAAGTAGAACTGCACATTGAACGCCACCATCATGAACTCAGGGATCAGACACACCAGGGTGATGTAGATCGCACCAGCCAAAGTCAGGCGGGTCATCACTTTGTCGATGTAGCGAGCAGTCTGCTCGCCCGGGCGAATACCCGGAATAAAGGCACCGCTCTTCTTCAGGTTTTCTGCCGTTTCACGCGGGTTGAATACCAGCCCGGTGTAGAAGAAACAGAAGAAGATAATGGCTGCTGAATACAGCATCACGTACAACGGCTGACCTGGTGACAGCGCCAGTGAAATATCCTGCAACCAGGACAGTGAGGCATTCTGGCCGAACCATTTTGCCACTGTACCGGGGAACAGGATGATTGAGCTGGCGAAGATCGGCGGTATAACACCAGCCATGTTGATCTTCAGCGGCAAGTGAGTGCTTTGCGCAGCGAAGACGCGACGGCCCTGCTGGCGCTTGGCGTAGTTGACGACGATGCGGCGTTGGCCACGCTCGACAAAAACCACAGCAAAAGTCACTGCCACAACAACAACTGCAATCAGCACTGCGACCAGGAAATTCAAATCCCCTTGACGCGCCTGCTCTATTGTCCTGCCGATAGCCGGGGCCAGGCCCGCGACGATACCGGAAAAGATCAGAAGGGAGATACCGTTGCCGATACCCCTTTCGGTGATCTGCTCACCCAGCCACATCAGGAACATGGTACCGGTTACCAGGCTTACTACCGCAGTAAAGTAGAAAGCCGGGCCCGGATTCAGCACCAGGCCATTCACCAGATTGGGAAGACCAGTTGCGATCCCGAAGGACTGAACAATCGCCAGCGCCAAAGTGCCCCACCGCGTGTATTGACTGATCTTGCGACGCCCTGCTTCACCTTCCTTCTTCAGTTCGGCGAGAGCGGGATGGACCACAGTCAACAGCTGCACGATGATCGACGCCGAGATGTACGGCATGATCCCCAGTGCAAACACAGAGGCACGAGACAAGGCACCACCGCTGAACATGTTAAACATGGCAACGATGGTGTCTTTTTGCTGTGCAAACAGATCGGCAAGAACAGCAGCGTCAATACCAGGAATGGGGACGAAGGAGCCGGCCCGGAACACGATAATTGCTCCGAGCACGAAGAGCAGCCGGCGTTTGAGTTCCGACAGCCCACCTTGTGCCTTATTAGTATCCAGTCCTGGTTTAGCCATTGCCTATTATTCCTCGACCTTTCCGCCAGCGGCTTCAATGGCAGCGCGGGCACCTTTGGTGACACGCAGACCACGTACAGTCACAGGACGCTCGATGGCGCCGGACAGTACAACCTTGGCGAATTCAATGTTACGGGTGATGACGTTAGCGTCTTTCAGGCTGTTCAGATCAACCACATCACCTTCTACCTTGGCCAGTTCGGACAGGCGCACTTCAGAAGTCACCAGGGACTTACGAGAAGTGAAACCGAACTTAGGCAGACGGCGTTGCAGCGGCATCTGACCGCCTTCAAAGCCTGCACGTACTTTACCACCACTACGGCTCTTTTGACCTTTATGGCCACGGCCACCGGTTTTACCCAGGCCGGAACCGATACCGCGACCTACGCGCTTAGGAGCGCTTTTGGCACCAGCGGCAGGGGACAGGGTATTCAGTTTCATCCGATTAGCCCTCCACCTTCACCATGTAATAGACCTGGTTGATCATGCCACGGACGGCCGGAGTGTCTTCCAGCTCGACGGTGTGGTTGATCTTGCGCAGGCCAAGACCGCGCAGCGTGGCTTTGTGCTTAGGCAGGCGGCCAATGGAGCTGCGAGTTTGGGTTACTTTTACTGTCTTGTTAGCCATTGTGATTACCCCAGAATTTCTTCAACGGTGAGACCACGTTTGGCGGCCACGGCTTCCGGAGACTTAACGTCTACCAGGGCGCCGATGGTTGCACGAACCACGTTGATCGGGTTGGTGGAACCGTAGCATTTGGACAGCACGTTGTGTACGCCAGCCACTTCCAGGACGGCACGCATGGCGCCGCCGGCGATGATACCGGTACCCTCAGAGGCGGGCTGCATGTACACCTGGGAGCCGGAGTGACGGCCCTTGACAGGGTGATGCAGGGTAGTGCCGTTCAGGGACACGGTAACCATGTTGCGGCGAGCTTGTTCCATGGCCTTTTGAATGGCGGCAGGAACTTCGCGGGCTTTACCGTAACCGAAACCGATGCGACCGTTGCCGTCGCCCACTACAGTCAGTGCAGTGAAGCTGAAGATACGGCCGCCCTTAACTACTTTAGAAACACGGTTGACGCTGATCAGCTTTTCGATCAGGTCACCGGCTTGCTTTTCTACGTTCGCCATGACTGCTCCTTAGAACTTCAGGCCGGCTTCACGGGCAGCGTCAGCCAAGGCGGCGACACGACCGTGATATTTGAAACCGGAACGATCGAATGCAACGCTGGTGACACCTTTCTCAAGGGCACGCTCGGCGATGGCTTTACCCACAGCCTTGGCGGCGTCGACGTTGCCGGTGTATTTCAGTTGCTCGGCCAGTGCCTTATCCAGAGTGGAGGCAGAGGCGATGACTTCAGAACCGTTGGCTGCGATCAGCTGCGCATAAATGTGGCGCGGTGTACGGTGAACCACCAGACGATTCGCACCCAGTTCTTTAATCTGCTTGCGTACGCGCAGAGCGCGACGAAGACGAGATGCTTTCTTGTCCATAGTGTTACCTTACTTCTTCTTAGCCTCTTTACGCAGGACGTTTTCGTCGGAGTAACGCACACCTTTGCCTTTGTAAGGCTCGGGCGGACGGTAACCGCGAATGTTGGCGGCAACTTGGCCAACCAACTGCTTGTCTGCGCCTTTGATAACTACTTCAGTTTGGCTCGGGCACTCGGCAGTGATGCCTTGCGGCAGTTCATACTCTACCGGGTGAGAGAAGCCCAGGCTCAGGTTCAGTTTCTGACCTTGAGCTTGAACCTTGTAACCCACGCCAATCAGTTGCAGCTTACGGCTGAAGCCTTCAGTAACACCGATGACCATGTTGTTGAGCAGGGCGCGGGCAGTACCGGCCTGAGCAACTTCAGCAGCACCGTCTTTCAGGCTGACTTTCAGCTGGTTCTCTTCTTGGTTAACGGCAACGGCAGCGTTCAGAACGCGGCTCAGGGTGCCGTTTTTACCTTTTACTGTGACTTCCTGGCCGTTAAAGGAAACTTCAACGCCGGCAGGAATGACCACAGGTGCTTTAGCGACACGAGACATTATTCTACCCCCTTACGCTACGTAGCAGATGATTTCGCCACCCATACCGGCTTTACGCGCGGCACGGTCGCTCATCACGCCCTTGGACGTAGAGACGATAGCAACGCCCAGACCACCCATGACTTTCGGCAGCTCATCTTTCTTCTTGTAGATGCGCAGACCGGGGCGGGAGACGCGTTGAATGCTCTCAACAACCGGCTTACCCTGGAAGTACTTCAGGGTAACTTCCAGCACAGGCTTGACGTCACCGGTAACGTTGTAGTCGGCGATGTAACCTTCTTTCTTCAGCGTTTCGGCGATAGCCACCTTCAGCTTGGAAGAAGGCATGGAGACTGCAACCTTGCGGGCCTGTTGGCCGTTGCGGATGCGAGTCAGCATGTCAGCGATAGGATCTTGCATGCTCATAATGCTTCACTCCCGTAAGTGGCTTACCAGCTGGCCTTGCGAAGGCCAGGAATCTCACCGCGCATAGCAGCTTCACGCACCTTGATACGGCTCAGGCCGAACTTGCGCAGGAAGGCATGCGGACGACCAGTCACGCGGCAGCGGTTACGCTGACGGCTGCGGCTGGAATCACGCGGGAGGGCTTGCAGTTTGAGCACGGCGTCCCAACGCTCTTCATCAGAGCTGTTGACGTTGCTGATGATAGCTTTCAGCGTCGCACGCTTCTCAGCGTACTGGGCTACCAGCTTGGCACGCTTGGCTTCGCGGGCCTTCATTGATTGCTTTGCCATAACCCTACATCCTTACTTTTTGAACGGGAAGTTAAAGGCAGCCAGCAGAGCACGACCTTCCTCGTCAGAGTTCGCGCTGGTGGTAATGGTGATATCCAGACCACGTACGCGATCGACTTTGTCATAGTCGATTTCAGGGAAGATGATTTGCTCGCGAACACCCATGCTGTAGTTGCCACGACCGTCGAAAGATTTCGGGTTGAGGCCACGGAAGTCACGGATACGCGGGATAGAGATCGAGACCAGACGCTCGAAGAACTCCCACATACGTTCGCCGCGCAGGGTTACTTTGCAACCAATAGGATAACCTTCACGGATCTTGAAGCCCGCTACGGATTTGCGTGCTTTGGTGATCAGCGGCTTCTGACCGGAAATGGCTGCCAGATCGGCAGAGGCATTATCCAGCAGCTTTTTGTCAGCCACAGCTTCACCTACACCCATGTTCAGGGTGATTTTCTCAATCCGAGGGACTTGCATGACTGTCTTGTAGCCGAACTGTTCAACCAGCCCAGGCACTACAGTCTCTTTGTAGAAATCATGCAGTTTCGCCATCGTTTACTCCAAAAATCAGTTGATGACTTCGTTATTGGACTTGAAGAAACGGACCTTTTGGCCTTCTTCAAGACGGAAACCGACACGGTCAGCCTTGCCAGTTTTGGGGTTGTAGATGGCCACGTTGGAAGCCTGAATAGGGGCTTCTTTCTCGATGATGCCACCCTGAACACCCAGGTAGGGGTTGGGCTTTTGGTGCTTTTTGATGACGTTTACGCCTTCAACGATCAGCTTGCCGGTAGCCAGGACCTTGGTGACTTTGCCACGCTTGCCCTTGTCTTTGCCGGTCAGCACGATCACTTCATCGTCACGACGAATTTTCGCTGCCATTGGGATACTCCTTACAGTACTTCCGGCGCCAGAGAGATGATCTTCATGAACTTCTCAGAACGCAGCTCACGAGTCACAGGGCCGAAGATACGGGTGCCAATGGGTTCCTGCTTGGCATTCAGCAGTACCGCAGCGTTACGATCGAAACGGATCAGAGAACCGTCAGGACGACGCACACCTTTTTTGGTACGCACTACCACCGCGTTAACCACATCACCTTTTTTAACCTTACCGCGCGGAATTGCTTCCTTAACGGTAACTTTGATGATGTCGCCAACAGCGGCATAACGGCGGTGCGAACCACCCAGAACCTTAATACACATTACGCTGCGAGCGCCGCTGTTATCAGCAACGTCGAGCATACTTTGCATTTGGATCATGTTAGTGCTCCGCTAATAAAAAACTACAGCCCAAAACCTTGGGCCACCTTTGGCTGCCTATAGCAAAGGCGCGACAGTTTAACACCATCACCTTGCAATGGGTAGCGCTCAGGCCAATAAAAATACAATGACCCCGTTGCCGGGGTCATTGTGGTTTTGCGCTGGCTAAGGCCGATTAGACCTTGGCCGGACGCTCAACGATTTGCACCAGAGTCCAGGACTTGGTCTTGGACAACGGGCGGCACTCGCGAATAGTCACGACGTCGCCAGTCTGGCACTCGTTGTTCTCGTCATGCACGTGCAGCTTGGTAGTACGCTTGATGAACTTACCGTAGATCGGGTGCTTCACCATGCGCTCGATAGCGACAGTGATGGACTTGTCCATCTTGTCGCTGACCACGCGGCCCTGCAGTGTACGAACAGTCTTCTCAGTCATTACGCACCTGCCTTCTCGTTGAGAACAGTCTTAACGCGCGCAATATTGCGACGCACTTTCTTGAGCTCGTGGCTCTGAGACAGCTGACCGGTCGCCGCTTGCATGCGCAGGTTGAATTGCTCACGCAGCAGGTTGATCAGTTCAGCGTTCAGGTCCTCAACGCTTTTGTTACGCAGTTCAGTCGCTTTCATCACAGCACCGTCCGAGTCACAAAGGTGGTCTTAAAGGGCAGTTTGGCGGCCGCCAGGGCGAACGCTTCACGAGCCAGCTCTTCAGATACACCATCCATCTCGTACAGGACTTTGCCGGGCTTGATCTCGGCAACCCAATACTCAACGGAACCCTTACCTTTACCCATCCGCACTTCCAGAGGCTTCTCGGTGATCGGCTTGTCGGGGAAAACCCGGATCCAGATCTTACCTTGACGCTTGACGTGACGGGTCATGGCACGACGGGCAGCTTCGATTTGACGGGCAGTCATACGACCACGACCAACGGCTTTCAGGCCGAAGGTGCCGAAGGAGACCTTGGCACCGGCTTGCGCCAAACCGCGGTTGCGCATCTTGTGCTGCTTGCGGAATTTTGTACGTTTCGGTTGCAACATCGCTGGAACTCCTTACTTGCCACCTTTGCCTTTCTTCTTCGGCTCGGGCTGCACTTCGGCTACCGGCATGCCGCCCAGAACTTCACCTTTGAAGACCCAGACTTTAGTGCCGATCACGCCGTAAGTGGTGTGAGCTTCGGAAGTGGCATAATCGATGTCAGCGCGCAGGGTGTGCAGCGGCACACGGCCTTCACGGTACCATTCGGTGCGAGCGATCTCGGCGCCACCCAGGCGGCCGTTCACTTCTACCTTGATACCCTTGGCACCCAGGCGCATGGCGTTTTGTACAGCACGCTTCATAGCGCGACGGAACATAACGCGGCGCTCCAGCTGGCTGCTGATGCTGTCGGCAACCAGTTGCGCGTCCAGCTCAGGCTTGCGCACTTCGCTGATGTTGATTTGCGCGGGCACGCCGGCAATCTTGGCAACGGCTTTGCGCAGCTTCTCGACGTCTTCGCCTTTCTTGCCGATCACCACACCCGGACGAGCGGTGTGAATGGTGACACGGATAGACTTGGCAGGACGCTCGATAACGATGCGGGATACGGAGGCGGCTTTCAGTTCCTTTTTCAGGAACTGGCGCACTTCGTGATCGCCATGCAGGTTGTCAGCAAAATCTTTGGTGTCCGCATACCAGGTAGCGTTCCAAGGCTTCACGATGCCCAGGCGGATACCATTAGGATGTACTTTCTGTCCCATTGCTTATCTCCTGGTCATTAACGCTCAGCGACAACCACAGTAATGTGGCTGGTGCGCTTCATGATACGGTCCGCACGACCTTTGGCACGGGGCATGATGCGCTTCATGGTCGGACCTTCGTCAACGAAGATCTTGGCCACTTTAAGCTCATCGATGTCCAGGCCGAAGTTGTGCTCGGCATTGGCAATGGCAGACTCCAGTACCTTCTTGACCAGACCGGCAGCTTTTTTATCGCTGAAGGTCAGAGTGTCAATGGCCTTGGCCACGGGCAGACCGCGAACCTGATCAGCAACCAGGCGAGCCTTCTGCGCAGAGGTACGGGCAAAACGATGTTTAGCGATAGCTTCCATCTTTTACTCCTTAACGCTTCTTGGCTTTCTTGTCCGCGGCGTGACCACGGTAAGTACGGGTCGGCGCGAACTCGCCCAGTTTGTGACCGATCATTTCATCGGAAACGTATACCGGAACGTGCTGACGACCATTATGGACAGCGATGGTCAAACCGATCATGTTCGGAATGATCATTGAACGACGGGACCAAGTCTTGATAGGTTTCTTGTCCCCGCTTTCCACCGCTTTCTCTACCTTCTTCAGCAAGTGCAGGTCGATAAACGGACCTTTCTTGAGAGAACGTGGCATGGTGATTCCTCTACCTTAGTTACTTGCTACGACGGCGTACGATGAACTTGTCAGTACGCTTGTTCTTACGGGTCTTGGCACCTTTGGTCGGCTTGCCCCACGGAGAAACCGGGTGACGGCCACCAGAGGTACGGCCTTCACCACCACCGTGCGGGTGGTCGACGGGGTTCATGACCACACCGCGGACGGTGGGACGAACACCACGCCAGCGCTTGGCACCAGCTTTACCCAGTTGACGCAGCATGTGCTCGGCATTGCCTACTTCGCCGATAGTGGCGCGGCAGTCAGCCGGAACTTTGCGCATTTCGCCGCTACGCAGACGGATAGTCACGTAGGCACCGTCACGGGCAACGATCTGCACGTAGGCACCGGCGGAACGGGCGATCTGAGCGCCTTTACCGGGCTTCATTTCGACAGCGTGAACGGTGGAACCGACCGGGATGTTGCGCATCGGCAGGCTGTTGCCGGCCTTGATGGGCGCATCTACACCGGACTGAACCTTGTCGCCAGCCTGCAGGCCTTTGGGGGCCAGGATGTAGCGACGCTCACCGTCTGCGTACAGAACCAGCGCGATGTTGGCGCTGCGGTTCGGATCGTATTCCAGGCGCTCAACGGTGGCAGGAATGCCATCTTTGGTACGCTTGAAGTCGATGATCCGGTAGTGCTGCTTGTGACCACCGCCGATGTGACGGGTGGTGATACGACCAGCATTGTTACGACCGCCAGTTTTGGACTTTTTGTCCAGCAGTGCGGCGTGAGGCTTGCCTTTGTGCAGCTCAGGGTTAACCACTTTAACAACGTGGCGGCGACCCGGAGATGTGGGCTTACACTTAACGATAGCCATAGCTCTGAATCCTCCCCTTACTCAGCGCCGCCGAAGTCGATCTGTTGACCGGCCTTCAGGGTCACATAGGCTTTTTTCCAATCGCTGCGGCGGCCGCTACGGGCGCCATGACGCTTGGTTTTGCCTTTGACGTTGACGGTGCGGACTGCGTCCACTTCCACTTCGAAGAGCTTCTCCACGGCGGCTTTCACTTCAGCCTTGGTGGAGTCGGTAGCGACCTTGAAGACAACAGTGTTGAACTTCTCGGCAACCAGAGTGCTCTTTTCAGAGACGTGAGGGGCGCGAATCACTTTCAGAATGCGTTCTTCACGGATCATGCCAGCATCTCCTCAAGCTGCTTCACAGCACCAGTGGTCATCAGCACCTTTTCGAAGGCGATCAGAGATACCGGATCGATACCAGCTACGTCGCGTACGTCGACCTTGTACAGGTTGCGTGCGGCCAGGAACAGGTTCTCATCGACTTCTTGAGTCACGATCAGAACGTCTTTCAGCTCCAGCTCGCCCAGCTTGGCAACCAGTTCTTTGGTCTTGGGTGCGGAAACACCGAAGTTCTCGACAACAACCAGGCGGTCCTGACGAACGAGTTCAGACAGGATGCTCTTGATCGCGCCGCGATACATTTTCTTGTTTACTTTCTGCTCGTAGTTTTGCGGCTTGGCAGCAAAACTCACGCCACCGGCGCGCCAGATCGGGCTGCGGGTGGAGCCGGCACGAGCGCGGCCGGTGCCTTTCTGACGGAAGGGCTTCTTGCCGCCGCCGGATACTTCAGAGCGGGTCTTCTGAGCACGGGTACCTTGACGGGCAGCAGCGGCGTAAGCCACAACCACCTGGTGTACCAGGGCTTCATTCAGCTCACGCCCAAAGGTAGCTTCGGAAACTTCAAGAGCGCCTTGCGCGTCTTTCAATACCAATTCCATCACCTATCTCCTCAGACGTTACGCTTTCACAGCGGGTTTAACGATGAGGTCACCGCCGGTAGCGCCGGGAACGGCACCTTTTACCAGCAGCAGGCCACGCTCGGCGTCTACACGAACCAGTTCCAGGTTCTGGGTAGTAACGCGCTCGTCGCCCATGTGACCAGCCATCTTCTTGCCCTTGAACACCTTACCCGGGGATTGGTTTTGACCAATGGAACCGTGTACGCGGTGGGACAGAGAGTTACCGTGAGTAGCGTCTTGAGTGCGGAAGTTCCAACGCTTAACGGCGCCTGCAAAACCTTTACCTTTGGAGGTGCCGGTCACGTCAACTTTCTTGACGTCTTCGAACAGGGATACGCTCAGCTCGGCACCCAGCTCCAGGCCTTCGCCTTCGCCGTCTGCCAGACGGAATTCCCACAGGCCGCGACCGGCTTCAACGCCAGCTTTGGCAAAGTGACCCGCTTGCGGCTTGGTAACGCGGTTGGCTTTCTTGGAGCCAGTAGTTACCTGCAGTGCGCGGTAGCCGTCGGTCTCCAGGCTCTTAACCTGGGTCACGCGGTTGCTTTCAACTTGGATTACGGTTACGGGAATGGAAACGCCGTCTTCAGTGAAGATACGGGTCATCCCGACTTTTTTACCGATAAGACCAATAGCCATTATTAACCTCTAAGACTGTTCAGTGTGTTGCCACGCAGAGGATCAGCCCAAGCTGATCTGTACGTCGACGCCAGCAGCCAGATCCAGGCGCATCAAGGCGTCAACAGTCTTGTCGGTGGGTTCTACGATATCCACCAGACGCTTATGGGTGCGGATTTCATACTGATCACGCGCGTCTTTGTTGACGTGCGGGGAGATCAGCACGGTAAAACGCTCTTTGCGGGTCGGCAGCGGGATAGGACCGCGAACCTGGGCGCCAGTGCGTTTGGCCGTTTCCACGATTTCCGCAGTAGACTGGTCGATCAAGCGGTGATCGAAAGCCTTCAGGCGGATACGGATACGCTGATTAGCCATTTATTTTGACTCCAGTAAAGAACTAAAGAGCTACAGATAAAAAAATACGCCCCAACCACATCCCGAGAGGGATGGGAGAGGAGTTCTCTTATCCGTCGACCCCAAATCGGGGTCACTGTATTTGATGAGCCTATTGCCCATCTTTTCAGCAAGAGCATTGCCTTCGCATGGAAGGCCCGACGATTATACGCAGGCGCCGTGAAAAGACAACCCCGACGCACAAAAATCCACCACCCTGCCCTTCTGGCAAAAAGAAGGGGCGCCGAGGCGCCCCTTCTTCTGGCAATCACCGCGATTAGGCGATGATTTTGGCTACTACGCCGGCGCCTACGGTACGGCCACCTTCGCGGATAGCGAAGCGCAGACCTTCATCCATGGCGATCGGGCAGATCAGCTCAACTACCATCTGGATGTTGTCACCAGGCATTACCATCTCTACGCCTTCCGGCAGCTCGATGGTGCCAGTCACGTCAGTGGTACGGAAGTAGAACTGCGGACGGTAGCCTTTGAAGAACGGGGTGTGACGACCACCTTCTTCTTTGCTCAGCACGTACACTTCGGATTCGAACTTGGTGTGCGGCTTGATGGAGCCCGGCTTACACAGAACCTGACCACGCTCTACTTCGTCACGCTTGGTACCACGCAGCAGAACACCTACGTTCTCACCAGCGCGGCCTTCGTCCAGCAGCTTGCGGAACATTTCAACGCCGGTACAAGTGGTCTTGGTGGTCGGGTTGATACCGACGATTTCCACTTCTTCACCAACCTTGATGATGCCTTGCTCTACACGACCGGTAACAACGGTACCACGGCCAGAGATGGAGAAGACGTCTTCCACGGGCAGGATGAACGGCTTGTCGATAGCGCGCTCCGGCTCGGGGATGTAGGTGTCCAGGGCTTCGCCCAGCTCAATGATCTTCTTCTCCCACTCGGCGTCGCCTTCCAGGGCTTTCAGGGCAGAGCCCCTGATGACCGGCAGGTCGTCACCGGGGAAGTCGTAGGCGGACAGCAGCTCGCGCACTTCCATCTCGACCAGCTCTTGCAGCTCTTCGTCATCAACCATGTCGCACTTGTTCATGAACACGATGATGTAAGGAACGCCTACCTGACGGGCCAGCAGGATGTGCTCGCGGGTCTGGGGCATCGGGCCGTCGGTAGCAGCAACCACCAGGATAGCGCCGTCCATCTGGGCAGCACCGGTGATCATGTTTTTGACGTAGTCGGCGTGGCCGGGGCAGTCAACGTGAGCGTAGTGACGGGTCGGGGTGTCGTACTCAACGTGAGAGGTGTTGATGGTGATACCACGCGCCTTTTCTTCCGGGGCGTTGTCGATCTGGTCGAACGCCTTGGCGGAACCACCGTAGGTCTTGGCCAGTACGGAGGTGATGGCGGCAGTCAGGGTGGTTTTACCGTGGTCAACGTGACCGATGGTACCTACGTTGACGTGGGGTTTTGTACGTTCAAATTTTTCTTTAGACACGGCTAAAATCCTTCATTTCAAAAGGGGGGGCCTGCAGTTGGACAGGCCCTTTCGCTAAGTGTTACTCGCCGGATTTGCGAGCTTCGATAACGTCTTTGGCGATGTTGGTCGGACACTCTTGGTACTTCAAGAACTCCATGGAGTAAGAAGCACGACCTTGGGTCGCAGAGCGCAGGTCGGTAGCGTAGCCGAACATTTCGGACAGCGGTACCTGACCACGGACGATCTTGCCGGACGGGCCGTCATCCATACCTTCAATCAGACCACGACGACGGTTGATGTCGCCGATCACGTCACCCATGTTCTCTTCCGGAGTCTCGACTTCCACCTTCATGATGGGTTCGAGCAGAACCGGGTTGGCTTTCATGAAGCCAGCCTTGAAGCCCATGGACGCAGCGATTTTGAACGCCATCTCGTTGGAGTCAACGTCGTGGTAGGAGCCATCGTACAGAGTGACTTTCATGTCCTCGATGGGGAAGCCGGCAAGAACACCGTTCTTCATCTGCTCCTGAATACCTTTATCGACAGCCGGGATGTATTCCTTGGGAACCACACCGCCCACGATGGCGTTGACGAACTCGTAGCCTTTGCCCTCTTCAACTGGCTCCATGCGCAGCCAAACGTGACCGAACTGACCACGACCACCGGACTGACGTACGAATTTACCTTCCACTTCAACGCTGTTACGGATGGTTTCACGGTAGGAAACCTGAGGCTTACCTACGTTGGCTTCAACCTTGAATTCACGTTTCATACGGTCAACGAGAATTTCCAGGTGCAGCTCGCCCATACCGGCGATGATGGTCTGGCCAGACTCTTCGTCGGTCCAAACGCGGAAGGAGGGGTCTTCCTTGGCCAGACGGCCCAGGGCCAGGCCCATTTTTTCCTGGTCAGACTTGGTCTTGGGTTCAACGGCAACGGAGATAACCGGCTCGGGGAACTCCATGCGCTCCAGGATGATGGGGGCAGCTTCGGTACAGAGGGTTTCACCGGTGGTGACGTCCTTCAGACCGATGGCAGCAGCGATGTCGCCGGCACGTACTTCAGTGATTTCGTCACGCTTGTTGGCGTGCATCTGAACGATACGGCCGATACGCTCGCGCTTGTCCTTGGTGGCGTTCAGCACGGCGTCACCGGAGTTAACCACACCGGAGTAGACGCGGAAGAAGGTCAGAGAGCCAACGAAGGGGTCGGTGGCAATCTTGAACGCCAGAGCAGAGAAGGGTTCTTCGTCGCTGGACTTACGAACAGCGGCTTCACCGTTGGGCAGTTCACCCTTGATCGGCGGAACGTCGGTCGGAGCAGGCAGGAACTCGATAACAGCGTCGAGCATGGCCTGAACGCCCTTGTTCTTGAACGCGGAACCCAGGGTACAAAGGATGATGTCGGTGCTCAGCACGCGGGCGCGCAGACCAGTCTTGATTTCCTCTTCGGTCAGCTCTTCGCCGCCGAGGTACTTTTCCATCAGCTCTTCGTTGGCTTCAGCGGCAGCTTCCACCATGTTCATGCGCCATTCTTCGGCGAGATCCTGCATGTCGGCAGGGATATCTTCGTAGGTGAAGGTGGTGCCCATATCTTCTTCGGACCAGTTGATGGCCTTCATCTTGATAAGGTCGATTACACCCTTGAAGTTTTCCTCAGCGCCGATGGGCAGCTGGATCGGAACCGGAGTGGCCTTCAGGCGGGTTTTGATCTGATCAACAACGCGCAGGAAGTTGGCACCGGTACGGTCCATCTTGTTGACGAAGGCGATACGGGGTACGTGGTACTTGTTCGCCTGACGCCATACAGTTTCGGACTGGGGCTGAACACCGCCAACAGCGCAGTAAACCATTACGGCACCATCCAGTACACGCATGGAGCGCTCTACCTCGATGGTAAAGTCCACGTGTCCAGGGGTGTCGATGATGTTGATGCGATGCTCAGGGAACTGCTGGCCCATGCCGCTCCAGAAGGCGGTGGTGGCAGCGGAGGTGATGGTGATACCACGCTCCTGCTCCTGCTCCATCCAGTCCATGGTGGCAGCGCCATCATGCACTTCACCGATCTTGTGAGATACACCGGTGTAGAACAGAACCCGCTCGGTGGTGGTCGTTTTACCTGCATCGATGTGAGCGCTGATACCGATGTTACGGTAACGCTCGATAGGTGTTTTGCGAGCCACGATAGCTTTCCTCTATTTACGAAGCTTGTGGTGATACTGCAAGTGTGGCCCCAAAGAGGGGCCACAGCGGCATTACCAGCGGTAGTGAGCGAATGCTTTGTTCGCCTCTGCCATGCGGTGCACGTCTTCGCGCTTCTTAACGGCAGAACCTTTGTTTTCGGCAGCGTCCAGCAGTTCACCGGCCAGACGGGCAGCCATAGATTTTTCACCGCGCTTACGGGCAGCATCTACCAGCCAGCGCATAGCCAGGGTGTTACGACGCACGGGGCGTACTTCAACAGGAACCTGGTAAGTGGAGCCGCCCACACGGCGGGACTTCACCTCGACAGCCGGGCGGACGTTGTCCAGGGCGGCTTCGAACAGTTCCATGTGACCTTTACCTGACTTCTCGTTCATGATGTCCAGGGCACCATAAACGATCTTCTCGGCGGTTGACTTCTTACCGTCAACCATCACGACGTTTACAAACTTGGCAATGACCTCAGATCCGAACTTGGGATCGGGCAGGATCTTGCGTTGACCAATCACGCGACGTCTTGGCATGACTCTATCTCCGTATGCTTCAGGGGTTACCCAAAACCTAAAAATGAATACTTAGCTTGGCCTTACTTAACGGAGAACCATTAAGACTTGGGCCGCTTGGCGCCGTACTTGGAACGGGCTTGCTTACGATCTTTAACGCCAGCACAGTCGAGGGTGCCGCGCACGGTGTGATAACGCACACCTGGCAGGTCTTTAACACGGCCGCCGCGGATCAGCACGACGGAGTGTTCCTGCAGGTTGTGGCCTTCACCACCGATGTAGGAAGTGACTTCGAAACCGTTGGTCAGACGCACACGGCAAACTTTGCGCAGTGCGGAGTTCGGCTTCTTGGGGGTGGTGGTGTACACGCGAGTACAAACACCACGCTTTTGGGGGCAGGCTTCCAGCGCCGGAACGTTGCTCTTGGCAACTTTCTTGACGCGGGGCTTGCGCACCAGCTGGTTAATTGTAGCCATTAGCTTGCTACTCCTGATTTAGATGCTTTTTTCAAACGGTGAAAAATCGCCCCAATAAAGGGCCGCGGCATTCTAAATGCCGCTCAAAAAAGTGTCAAGACAACACAGGCCGCCCACTATGGGGACGGCCTGTGAAACTGTCATGACAGCCTTTTACTCTTCGCTGCCCAGATCGGCGTTCAACAGATCGGTCAGCGCTTTCTCTGCGTCATCGGCAGTCATCTGCGGCTCGGCTACAGCCACGCCTTTGGCGCGCTGACGGTTACGTTCCTGGTGATAGGAGTAACCGGTACCGGCCGGGATCAGACGGCCAACGATGACGTTTTCTTTCAGGCCGCGCAGGTCGTCGGCCTTGCCGGAAACCGCCGCTTCGGTCAGGACGCGGGTGGTTTCCTGGAAGGAGGCTGCCGATATGAAAGACTCGGTTGCCAGGGACGCCTTGGTGATACCCAGCAGCTGGCGCTCGAAGGAGGCAGGCTGCTTGCCGGCGTTTTCCAGGTCGCGGTTGGCGATCTTGACGCGCGCCACTTCCACTGTTTCGCCTTCCAGGAGCTCGGAGTCACCCGGGTTGGTGATGGTGCACTTACGCAGCATCTGGCGAACGATGGTTTCGATGTGCTTGTCGTTGATCTTAACGCCCTGCAGACGGTAAACGTCCTGCACTTCGTTAACGATGTAACGGGCCACAGCCTCGATGCCACGCAGGCGCAGTATGTCCTGAGGTGCTTCCGGACCGTCGGCGATGACTTCACCGCGCTGGACCTGTTCACCTTCGAAGACGTTCAGCTGACGCCATTTCGGGATCATCTCTTCGTAGGCGTTGCCTTCGGAAGGTGTGATCACCAGACGACGCTTGCCTTTGGTCTCCTTGCCGAAAGAGATGGTACCGCTGATCTCGGCCAGGATTGCCGGCTCTTTCGGACGGCGGGCTTCGAACAGGTCGGCAACGCGGGGCAGACCACCAGTGATGTCGCGGGTCTTGGAGGTTTCCTGCGGGATACGCGCCAGGGCGTCACCCACGTTCACCATGACACCGTCGTCCAGGTTGACGATGGCGTTACCGGGCAGGAAGTACTGGGCCGGGATATCGGTGCCAGCGATGTTGACGTCCTTACCCTTCTCGTCCACCAGTTTCACCATGGGACGCATCTCTTTGCCCGCGGTCGGACGCTGAGAGGGCTCAAGGATAACGATGCTGGACAGACCGGTCAGTTCGTCGGTCTGGCGGCTCATGGTCACGCCATCCAGCATGTCCACGAACTTAATCTGACCCTTCACCTCGGTGATGATCGGGTGGGTGTGCGGATCCCAGTTGGCAACGATGTCGCCAGCGGCAACGGCTTCACCGTCCTGCTTGGTCAATACGGCACCGTAGGGCAGCTTGTAACGCTCGCGCTCACGGCCGTTCTCGTCGGTCACGGTCAGCTCGGTGGAGCGAGAGGTGATGACGATCTTGCCGTCGCTGTTCACAACGAACTTGGCGTTGTGCAGCTTCAGTGAGCCGCTGTTCTTGACCTGTACGGAGTTTTCCGCGGTGGCCCGGGAGGCCGCACCACCGATGTGGAAGGTACGCATGGTCAGCTGGGTGCCGGGTTCACCGATGGACTGGGCGGCGATAACACCAATGGCCTCACCGCCGTTGATGATGTGGCCACGGGCCAAGTCACGGCCGTAACAGTGGGCACAGACGCCGAAGTCGGTGTCACAGGTGATGACGGAACGCACTTTCACCTGGTCGATGGAGTGGGCTTCCAGCAGGTCGACCTTAGCTTCGTCCAGCAGGGTGTTGCGGGGCAGCAGCACTTCATCAGAACCGGGGATCATGACGTCTTCGCAGACGACACGGCCCAGCACGCGCTCGCGCAGCGGCTCGACCACGTCACCGCCTTCAATCAGCGGGGTCATCCACAGACCTTCGAGGGTGCCACAGTCGGACTCGGTGATCACCAGATCCTGGGCCACGTCGACCAGACGACGGGTCAGGTAACCGGAGTTCGCGGTCTTCAGAGCGGTATCCGCCAGACCCTTACGAGCACCGTGGGTGGAGATGAAGTACTGCAGTACGTTCAGACCTTCACGGAAGTTCGCGGTGATGGGGGTCTCGATGATGGAGCCGTCGGGCTTGGCCATCAGGCCCCGCATACCGGCCAACTGACGGATCTGGGCAGCACTACCCCGGGCACCGGAGTCGGCCATCATGTAGATGGAGTTGAAGGAGGCCTGGGTCTCCATCTCACCGTCGCGGTTTTCCACCTCTTCAGTGGACAGGTTGCTCATCATGGCCTTGGACACCCGCTCGTTGGCGGTGGACCAGATGTCGATAACCTTGTTGTAGCGTTCGCCGGCGGTCACCAGACCGGAGGAGAACTGCTCCTGGATCTCGGCAACTTCTGCTTCCGCTTCCGCGATAATGGCGGCCTTGGCATCGGGGATGACCATGTCGTCAATACCGACGGAGGCACCGGCCAGGGTGGCGTAATGGAAACCGGTGTACATCAGCTGGTCAGCGAAGATGACGGAGTCCTTCAGGCCCAGGCGACGGTAACAGGCGTTCAGCAGACGGGAAATCTGCTTCTTACCCATATTCTGGTTGATCAGCTCGAAGGGCATGCCCTTGGGCAGGATCAGGCTCAGAATGGCGCGGCCGACAGTAGTGTCAGTCAGACGGATGTCTTCGACGTAGTCGCCGTCTTCGGTTTCCACCCAATGGCTGATACGGGCCTTGACGCGAGCGTGCAGGTCAGCCAGGCCGGCGCGGTAGACCTTCTCGGCTTCCTTGGGACCACGCAGCACCATGCCTTCACCTTTGGCATTGATGCGCTCGCGGCTCATGTAATAGAGGCCCAGTACCACGTCCTGAGAGGGAACGATGATAGGTTCACCGTTGGCCGGAGACAGGATGTTGTTGGTGGACATCATCAGCGCACGGGCTTCGAGCTGGGCTTCCAGGGTCAGCGGTACGTGGACCGCCATCTGGTCACCGTCGAAGTCGGCGTTGTACGCGGCACAGACCAGGGGGTGCAGCTGGATGGCCTTACCTTCGATAAGGACGGGCTCAAACGCCTGGATACCCAGACGGTGCAGGGTCGGTGCACGGTTCAGCAGCACGGGGTGTTCGCGGATCACTTCGTCCAGAACGTCCCACACCTCGGCCACTTCGCGCTCGACCATTTTCTTGGCGGCTTTGATGGTGGTGGCGAGGCCACGGGCTTCCAGCTTGCCGTAGATGAAGGGCTTGAACAGCTCAAGGGCCATCTTCTTGGGCAGGCCGCACTGATGCAGGCGCAGGGTCGGACCTACGGTGATAACGGAACGACCGGAGTAGTCGACACGTTTACCCAGCAGGTTCTGACGGAAACGACCTTGCTTACCCTTGATCATGTCGGCAAGGGATTTGAGCGGACGGCGGTTGGAGCCGGTGATAGCACGGCCACGACGGCCGTTATCCAGCAGCGCGTCGACCGCTTCCTGCAGCATGCGCTTTTCGTTACGCACGATGATGTCAGGCGCGGCCAGGTCCAGCAGGCGCTTGAGACGGTTGTTACGGTTGATGACGCGGCGGTACAGATCGTTCAGATCGGAAGTCGCGAAACGGCCACCGTCCAGGGGGACCAGGGGGCGCAGATCCGGCGGCAGCACCGGCAGCACGGCCATGATCATCCACTCCGGCTTGTTGCCGGACTTGAAGAAGGCTTCCATCAGCTTGAGACGCTTGGTCACCTTCTTACGGCGGGTCTCGGAGTTGATGGAGGGCAGCTCTTCACGCATCTGCTCGATTTCTTTCTCGAGTTCGATACGCTTGAGAAGCTCCTGCACGGCTTCGGCACCCATGCGGGCGTCGAACTCGTCGCCCCACTGCTCGAGGGCATCCAGATACTGATCTTCGGTCAGCATGGCGCCTTTTTCGAGGTTGGTCATACCCGGCTCGATGACGACGTAGCTTTCGAAATAAAGCACGCGCTCGATATCACGCAGGGTCATGTCCAGCAGCAGGCCGATCCGGGACGGCAGGGACTTGAGGAACCAGATGTGGGCAACGGGGCTGGCCAGCTCGATGTGACCCATGCGCTCACGGCGCACTTTGGTCAGAGTGACTTCAACACCACATTTTTCACAGATCACGCCACGGTGCTTGAGGCGCTTGTACTTACCGCACAGGCACTCGTAGTCCTTCACGGGCCCGAAGATACGGGCACAGAAAAGACCGTCACGCTCCGGCTTGAAGGTACGGTAGTTGATGGTCTCCGGCTTTTTCACTTCGCCGTAAGACCAAGAGCGAATCATGTCAGGAGAAGCAAGACCGATGCGGATGGCATCGAATTCTTCGGTCTTGTTCTGCTGTTTCAAAAACTTGAGTAAGTCTTTCACGCTTTTCTCCTATCGGAGTTAAACCCTGCGGGGCGGCGGCAAGCCGCCGCCCCAGAACCTCGATTCACTTCGGCCTTGCGGCTTACTCTTCGTCCAGCTCGATGTTGATACCCAAAGAGCGGATTTCCTTCAGCAGTACGTTGAAGGACTCGGGCATGCCCGGCTCCATGGAGTAGTCGCCATCCACGATGTTCTTGTACATCTTGGTACGGCCGTTCACATCGTCAGACTTGACGGTGAGCATTTCCTGCAGGGTGTAGGCGGCGCCGTAGGCCTCCAGGGCCCAGACTTCCATCTCCCCGAAACGCTGGCCACCGAACTGGGCCTTACCACCCAGCGGCTGCTGGGTAACCAGGCTGTAGGAGCCGGTGGAACGGGCGTGCATCTTGTCGTCGACCAGGTGGTTCAGCTTCAGCATGTACATGTAACCGACGGTTACAGCACGCTCGAAGGCGTTACCGGTGCGGCCGTCATGCAGCACGATCTGACCAGAACGGGGCAGACCAGCCAGTTCCAGCATGTCCTTGATGGTGGCTTCGGCGCAGCCATCGAAGGCAGGAGTAGCGATCGGCACACCGCCTTTCAGATGCTGAGCCAGACGGATCACTTCGTCGTCGCTGAAGCTGTCGATGTCCACTTCCTGGCGGTAGTTGCCCAGGGCATAGACCTTCTTCAGGAAGTCGCGCAGCTCGGCGAGCTCTCGCTGTTCCTGGAGCATCTCGTTGATGCGCTCACCTACCCCTTTGGCCGCCAAGCCCAGGTGGGTTTCCAGGATCTGACCGATGTTCATACGGGAAGGTACGCCCAGCGGGTTCAGCACGATGTCGACCGGGTTGCCGTTCTCGTCGTAAGGCATGTCTTCCACGGGCACTATGGTGGAGATAACACCTTTGTTACCGTGGCGACCGGCCATCTTATCGCCGGGCTGCACGCGGCGCTTGACGGCCAGGTAGACCTTGACGATCTTCAGGACGCCAGGAGCCAGGTCATCGCCTTGAATGATCTTGGCGCGCTTGGCTTCGAACTTCTTGTCGAAGTCGGCTTTGATCTCGATGAGCTGCTCGGCAATCTTCTCGAGTTCAACCTGCTTGGCTTCGTCGTCGATGGATTGCTCCAGCAACTTGGCCTTGTCGAGCTTGGCCAGCTTGGCTTCGTCGAAACCGGAGGACAGCAGCAGGTTCTTGGCGCGGTCGTAGATACCGGCTTCGAGGATCTGGAACTCTTCGGTCAGGTCCTTCTTGGCCTGCTTGAGTTGCATCTCTTCGATTTCAAGAGCGCGCTTGTCCTTCTCTACGCCGTCACGGGTAAAGACCTGAACGTCGATAACGGTACCGTAGGTGGAACCGGGTACGCGCAGGGAGGTGTCCTTAACGTCGGACGCCTTCTCACCGAAGATGGCACGCAGCAGCTTCTCTTCCGGAGTCAGCTGAGTTTCACCTTTGGGGGTGACCTTACCGACCAGGATGTCGCCAGGCTTCACTTCGGCACCGATGTAGACGATACCGGACTCATCCAGCTTGCTCAGGGCAGACTCACCGACGTTGGGGATATCGGCGGTGATCTCTTCCGGCCCCAGCTTGGTGTCACGAGCCACACAGGACAGTTCCTGGATGTGGATGGTGGTGAAGCGGTCTTCCTGCACCACGCGCTCGGAGATGAGGATGGAGTCCTCGAAGTTGTAGCCGTTCCAGGGCATGAAGGCGACGCGCATGTTCTGGCCCAGGGCCAGGTCGCCCAGGTCGGTGGACGGGCCGTCGGCCAGTACGTCACCGCGGACGATGGGGTCACCAACGTTACACACCGGCTTCTGGTTGATGCAGGTGTTCTGGTTGGAACGGGTGTATTTGATGAGGTTGTAGATGTCGATACCGGCTTCGCCAGGCAGCATCTCTTCCTCGTTGACCTTGACCACGATACGGGAGGCATCGACATAGTCGATGGTACCACCGCGCTTGGCCACCACGCAGACGCCGGAGTCGACCGCTACGGTGCGCTCCATGCCGGTACCCACCAGCGGCTTGTCGGCGCGCAGGGTCGGAACGGCCTGACGTTGCATGTTCGAACCCATCAGGGCGCGGTTGGCGTCGTCGTGCTCAAGGAAGGGGATCAGGGACGCGGCCACGGACACGATCTGCTGCGGGCTTACATCCATCAGCTGGATGTCGCTGGCATTCATGTAGGTGGATTCGCCCTTGTGGCGGCAGGGAACCAGCTCGTCCAGCAGGCGATTGTTTTCGTCCACGGAGGCGTTGGCCTGGGCCACCACGTACTGGCCTTCTTCGATGGCGGACAGGTACTCGACGTCGTCGGTGACCTGGCCATCCACTACCTTGCGGTAGGGGGTTTCCAGGAAGCCGTACTCGTTGGTCCGGGCGAAGCAGGACAGGGAGTTGATCAGACCGATGTTCGGACCTTCAGGAGTCTCGATGGGGCACAGGCGACCGTAGTGGGTCGGGTGTACGTCACGGACTTCGAAGCCGGCGCGCTCACGGGTCAGACCGCCGGGGCCCAGGGCCGAAATACGGCGCTTGTGGGTAACCTCGGACAGGGGGTTGTTCTGGTCCATGAACTGGGACAGCTGGCTGGAACCGAAGAATTCCTTGACGGCGGCACTGATCGGCTTAGCGTTGATCAGGTCCTGCGGCATCAGGCCTTCCATGTCGCCCAGGGACAGGCGCTCGCGCACGGCACGCTCGACACGCACCAGGCCGACACGGAACTGGTTCTCGGCCATTTCGCCCACGGAGCGGATACGGCGGTTGCCCAGGTGGTCGATATCGTCCACTTCACCGCGACCATTACGGATCTCGATGAGGGTCTTCATGACGTCGATGATGTCCTGGTTGTCCAGTACACCACTGCCTTCGATGCTGTCACGGCCGACACGGCGGTTGAACTTCATCCGGCCGACGGTGGACAGATCATAACGCTCTTCGGAGAAGAAGAGGTTATTGAACAGGGCTTCGGCCGCTTCGCGGGTCGGCGGCTCACCGGGACGCATCATGCGGTAGATCTCGACCAGCGCCTCGAGGCGGCTGTTGGTGGAGTCGACGCGCAGAGTCTCGGACATGTAGGCTCCATGGTCGAGATCGTTGAAGTACAGGGTCTCGATGGCCTTGTAGCCGGCTTGGGACAGCTTGGCCAGCAGGTCCAGGGACAGTTCCTGGTTGGCAACGGCGATCACTTCACCGCTGGACTGGTCTACGTAGTCCTTGGACAGTACCTTGCCGATGATGTAATCGGTGGGCACTTCCAGCTTGTCCATGCCGTCCTTTTCCATCTGACGGACATGGCGGGCGGTGACGCGGCGGCCTTTTTCGACCAGCACTTCACCTTTGGCATCTTTGATGTCGAAGGTGGCGGTGTCGCCACGCAGGCGTTCCGGCACCAGGGTCATCATCAACTTGTCTTTCTTGATCTCGAAAGTCACCTTCTCGAAGAACAGATCAAGAATGTCCTCGGCGCTGTAATCCAAGGCGCGCAGGATGATGGACGCCGGCAGCTTGCGGCGACGGTCGATACGGACAAAGAGGTTGTCTTTGGGATCGAACTCAAAATCCAACCAGGACCCACGGTAGGGGATGATGCGAGCGTTGTAGAGGACCTTACCAGAGGAGTGGGTCTTACCACGGTCGTGATCGAAAAACACGCCAGGAGAACGGTGCAGCTGAGACACGATGACGCGCTCGGTACCGTTGATGACAAAGGTACCGTTGTCGGTCATCAAGGGGATCTCCCCCATGTAGACTTCCTGCTCGCGGATATCCTTGACGGTACCAGGAGCAGCTTCTCTATCGAACAGCACCAGGCGCAGCTTCACGCGCAGCGGAGCTGCGTAGGTGACACCACGGATCTGGCACTCTTGCACGTCAAAGACGGGCTCGCCCAGACGGTAGCTGACGTATTGGAGCTCGGCGTTGCCGGAATAGCTCTTGATCGGGAAAACAGAACGGAAAGCGGCTTCCAGGCCGTTTTGCCCGTCTGGATCCATCTCGATGAACTTCGTGAAGGAGTCCAACTGGATGGAGAGAAGGAAAGGCACGTCCAGTACTTGGGAACGTTTACCGAAATCCTTACGAATGCGTTTTTTCTCTGTGTAAGAGTACACCATGGGGTTCCTCAGCTCGCGAAAGTGTGACCCACTAATGTCCGACAGGACAGTCTCAGCGCAACGTCGTTTTGTCGTTGGCAGCCTGGGTGATCAAGCCGCCGGAATCGGCAAAATAAACGACGCGAAATTTTGCCGATTCCTACAGCGCGAAAAGGCCGGTGGCTCTACGCCACCAGCCTCAGCCCCCGAAGGGACGCTAACCTAGAGTCTAGGTTATTTGATCTCAACAGAAGCACCAGCTTCTTCGAGTTCTTTCTTCAGCGCTTCGGCTTCGCCTTTGGAAATGCCTTCCTTAACGGTGGCAGGAGCGGCTTCAACCAGATCTTTGGCTTCTTTCAGGCCCAGACCGGTAGCGCCACGGACAGCTTTGATGGCGGCAACTTTGTTGGCGCCAGCAGCGGTCAGGATGACGTTGAATTCGGTTTGCTCTTCTACGGCAGCAGCGGCTTCACCGGCTACGGCAACAGCGGCAGCGGCAGAAACACCGAACTTCTCTTCCATGGCTTCAACCAGCTCAACCACTTCCATTACGGACATGGCGGCTACGGCTTCGAGGATTTGCTCTTTAGTTACGGACATGACTCAGTTTCCTAATGTTCTGAAGTATTCGATAGTCGGCCGGAAGCTTAGGCAGCTTCGGCTTCTTTCTTGTCGCGCAGGGCGGCCAGAGTACGAACCAGTTTGCCAGCGGCGGCTTCTTTCATAGTCGCCATCAGCTTGGCCAGTGCTTCTTCGTAAGTTGGCAGCTTTGCGAGACGGTCAATCTGGGCTGCAGGGATGAACTCCCCGTTAAAGGCAGCACCTTTCACCTCGAACTTGTCGTTTTCCTTGGCGAAGTCTTTGAACAGACGCGCCGCAGCACCGGGGTGCTCTTTAGAGAAAGCGATCAAGGTCGGGCCAACGAAGACGTCAGTCAGGCACGCGTAATCGGTGCCTTCAACAGCGCGACGAGCGAGGGTGTTACGAACCACCTTCATGTAGATGCCCTGAGAACGGGCATTCGCGCGCAGCTGAGTCATCGCTCCTACAGTTACACCGCGTGAATCGGCTACAACTGCAGACAGTGCGCCTTTGGCAGCTTCGCTGACTTCAGCAACAATTGCTTTTTTGTCGTCGAGTCTTAATGCCATTGGCTTAACTCCTGGATATTGCCGGTTTTACCGGCAGTTACACTCACTCAGGCGAGCCTGAGCGCCTTACGGTGAAGCATCCAAGAGAGAAAAATCTCTTAGGGCCTACACCGTCTGCGTAGGAAGATTTAAGCCTTGCGGCTCCTACGGTCTTGGACGAACGCCCCTTAAGGGGGCGTCGACCCATGCGAAAGCGCCAGATATTAACATATGCCGACGCTTTCGCCAATCTCTCTCAAAGCGGCTTGGATTACTGAACGTCCAGGCTGCCTTGATCGATAGAAACGCCAGCACCCATGGTGGTGGACAGGCTGACTTTCTTGATGTACTGACCTTTGGAAGTAGCGGGTTTCGCTTTCTTCAGGGCAGCCAGCAGAGCTTCCAGGTTTTCCTTCAGCTTGCCTTCTTCGAAATCAACCTTACCGATGGTGCTGTGGATGATGCCGTTCTTGTCGTTGCGGTAACGCACCTGACCAGCCTTGGCGTTCTTGACAGCCTCGGCAACGTTGGGGGTTACAGTACCGACTTTGGGGTTCGGCATCAGGCCACGGGGACCCAGGATCTGGCCCAGCATACCCACTACGCGCATGGCGTCAGGGGAAGCGATAACCACATCGAAGTCCATTTGACCGGCTTTAACCTGCTCAGCCAAATCTTCCATGCCGATGATGTCGGCACCGGCTTCTTTGGCGGCTTCGGCGTTGGCGCCTTGGGTGAACACGGCTACACGCACGCTGCGGCCAGTACCGTGGGGCAGCACGGTGGCGCCACGAACGTTCTGGTCGGATTTACGTGCGTCGATGCCCAGGTTCACGGCAACGTCAACGCTTTCAACGAACTTGGCAGTGGCCAGCTCTTTGAGCAGGGCAACGGCTTCGTTGATGGAGTAGTCTTGGGTGGCGTTGACTTTCTCACGGATGAGACGCATACGCTTGGTCAGCTTAGCCATGTCTTAGTCCTCCACTACCAGGCCCATGGAACGGGCAGAACCGGCGATGGTACGCACAGCGGCGTCCAGGTCGGAAGCGGTCAGGTCCGGCTCTTTCAGCTTGGCAATTTCTTCCAGCTGAGCACGGGTAACCTTGCCCACTTTATCAACGTGCGGCTTCTTGGAACCGCTCTTGATACCGGCAGCCTTCTTCAGCAGGAAGCTGGCAGGCGGGGTCTTGGTGATGAAAGTGAAGGAGCGGTCGCTGTAAACAGTGATGACCACAGGCAGCGGCATGCCTTTTTCCAGGGAATCGGTACGGGCGTTGAAGGCCTTACAGAATTCCATGATGTTGACGCCGTGCTGACCCAGAGCCGGGCCGATCGGCGGGCTGGGGTTAGCCATACCAGCTGCAACCTGCAGCTTGATGTAGGCCGATACTTTCTTAGCCATGATATACCTCGTTATTGGGTTCAAGCGCCTCAAAGAGGCTCCCCGTTAGGGCCCCTAAAGAAATTAGGGCAGCGAATTCTACTGAATCTCGCTGCCCCTGCCAAGCAAATTGCCGAATTTTCGTTCGTCAGCCTTTCTCGACCTGACCGAAGTCCAGCTCCACCGGGGTGGAACGACCGAAGATCATGACGGAGACCTTCAGGCGGCTCTTCTCGTAGTCCACTTCCTCGACCACGCCGTTGAAGTCGGCAAAGGGACCGTCGTTGACCCGCACCACTTCGCCGGGTTCGAACAGGGTCTTGTGGCGCGGCTTGTCCACCGCTTCCTGCAGGCGGTTGAGAATGGCGTCGGCTTCCTTGTCGGAAATCGGCGCAGGGCGGTCAGAGGTACCGCCGATGAAGCCCATGACGCGGGGAATGGAACGCACCAAGTGCCAAGACTCGTCATTCATCACCATGTGCACCAGCACATAGCCGGGGAAGAACTTGCGCTCGGACTTGCGTTTCTGGCCAGCACGCATCTCCACCACTTCTTCAGTGGGGACCAGTACATCGCCGAAGTACTCTTCCATGCCGTGCATCTTGATGTGTTCGCGCAGGGACTGGGCGACGCGGGACTCGAAGCCAGAAAAGGCCTGTACCACGTACCAACGTTTTTTCTGCTCAGACATGGGTTAAACCCTCAAACCAGTGAACCAACCGATCACACGGACCAGGATGCCGTCCATCATCCACAGCAGCAGGCCCATGACGGCCACGGCAGCCATGATGATGAGGGTAGTGTGGACAGTTTCCTGGCGGGTCGGCCAAACAACCTTACGTACCTCGGTGCGGGATTCCTTAGCAAAAGCCAGGGCTTCCTTACCCTTGCGGGTCAGAGAGGCCAGGCCAATGGCAACGGCAAAAGCCGCCACACCGACAACGGCACGGATCAGCATGGAAGCGTCTTGACCAAAGAAGTGGTTAACCACGACCAGGCCACCCAGCAGGGCTGCTATCAGTACCCACAAAACCACATCCAGCGCACTCTTCGGCTGCTGTTGATGTTCAGTATTCACATTCATCATGACCAACCTAATCAACATCCGTCGATACGAAAACCCCGCTCACAGCGGGGTCGTTCGGCAGTTGGCAGGGCAGGAGGGACTCGAACCCCCAACACCCGGTTTTGGAGACCGGTGCTCTACCAATTGAACTACTGCCCTATCCTAATCTTGCGACCTCATTAAGGCGAGGTGCCGATACTAACAGAAGCTGAAGAATATTTCCCGCAGGATCTTGGCGGGATGACTCTTTTTCTGTCGCATCAGAAAGAAGGGGCGCCGAGGCGCCCCTTCTTCTGGCAATCACCGCGATTAGGCGATGATTTTGGCTACTACGCCGGCGCCTACGGTACGGCCACCTTCGCGGATAGCGAAGCGCAGACCTTCATCCATGGCGATCGGGCAGATCAGCTCAACTACCATCTGGATGTTGTCACCAGGCATTACCATCTCTACGCCTTCCGGCAGCTCGATGGTGCCAGTCACGTCAGTGGTACGGAAGTAGAACTGCGGACGGTAGCCTTTGAAGAACGGGGTGTGACGACCACCTTCTTCTTTGCTCAGCACGTACACTTCGGATTCGAACTTGGTGTGCGGCTTGATGGAGCCCGGCTTACACAGAACCTGACCACGCTCTACTTCGTCACGCTTGGTACCACGCAGCAGAACACCTACGTTCTCACCAGCGCGGCCTTCGTCCAGCAGCTTGCGGAACATTTCAACGCCGGTACAAGTGGTCTTGGTGGTCGGGTTGATACCGACGATTTCCACTTCTTCACCAACCTTGATGATGCCTTGCTCTACACGACCGGTAACAACGGTACCACGGCCAGAGATGGAGAAGACGTCTTCCACGGGCAGGATGAACGGCTTGTCGATAGCGCGCTCCGGCTCGGGGATGTAGGTGTCCAGGGCTTCGCCCAGCTCGATGATCTTCTTCTCCCACTCGGCGTCGCCTTCCAGGGCCTTCAGGGCAGAGCCCTTGATGACCGGCAGGTCGTCACCGGGGAAGTCGTAGGCGGACAGCAGCTCGCGCACTTCCATCTCGACCAGCTCTTGCAGCTCTTCGTCATCAACCATGTCGCACTTGTTCATGAACACGATGATGTAAGGAACGCCTACCTGACGGGCCAGCAGGATGTGCTCGCGGGTCTGGGGCATCGGGCCGTCGGTAGCAGCAACCACCAGGATAGCGCCGTCCATCTGGGCAGCACCGGTGATCATGTTTTTGACGTAGTCGGCGTGGCCGGGGCAGTCAACGTGAGCGTAGTGACGGGTCGGGGTGTCGTACTCAACGTGAGAGGTGTTGATGGTGATACCACGCGCCTTTTCTTCCGGGGCGTTGTCGATCTGGTCGAACGCCTTGGCGGAACCACCGTAGGTCTTGGCCAGTACGGAGGTGATGGCGGCAGTCAGGGTGGTTTTACCGTGGTCAACGTGACCGATGGTACCCACGTTGACGTGCGGTTTCGTACGTTCAAATTTTTCTTTAGACATGATAGTCCCTCGGTTCACAGTGTGACGGACCCAGAGCCCGCCTTTAAAGTTGCATGCTTAAGAAAGTTATTATGGCTTGAAAGGCAGGGAGGGAAAAGTGGTGCTGATAGGCAGATTCGAACTGCCGACCTCACCCTTACCAAGGGTGCGCTCTACCAACTGAGCTATATCAGCGCACATTTTTTGATTGGAGCGGGCAGCGGGAATCGAACCCGCATCATCAGCTTGGAAGGCTGAGGTAATAGCCATTATACGATGCCCGCTAATTGTCCCTTGAGAGGCTACCTCAAACCATGAATATGGTGGTGGGGGAAGGATTCGAACCTTCGAAGGCTGAGCCGTCAGATTTACAGTCTGATCCCTTTGGCCACTCGGGAACCCCACCAAATTGTCCTGGCCTGATTTGAGCGTTTGCTACGCTTCGGGCCGGTCAGAAGCCCTTTAAGTGGAGCGCATTCTAAGAGAAGGAGGAAGTGAGGGCAATAGGCAGGGGGCGCATTTATGTTGCAAAAGCACCCATTTGAGCAAATTTCACACTACCGAGAATGGCTGTAGAGGGCCAATCCTTCCAAGACCAGATCCGGCCTTCGCTCGCCCAGGCTCAAGCTGGATGGAGGCAAATGGCGTAGGCCGCCTCCCGTCATCAGCACCCTGACTGATTGCCTCAGGCTGTCCTCGGCAACCTTGATGGCCTCATGGACGAAGCCAGCAACCATGGCCTGGCAGCCACCGTTCAGTCCTAGTCCGGTGTTAATCCCGAATGCCAGTTCACCTTGGCTCGCCTCGTAGTCGAGCACCTTGGCGGTGTGGCTCAGTACGGCCTCTGTCATCATGGCGAATCCCGGCGCTATCCAACCGCCTCGATGGCGCCCCTGGTCATCCACCAGGTCGGCCGTGGCGGCAGTGCCGATATCGAGCACCAGGCTGGCCTTATGACCCTCATTAAAAGCGGCAAGCATGGCCAGCCAACGATCGACGCCCAGGCGCCCAGCCTCGGGATAGGCGTTGGTAACCCCAAAGGCTGAAGCTTCAGCAACCACACGCCTGGCATCCAGCCCCAACGCCCTGGCAAATGCCTCCAGCTCACCGGCGACTGTTTCCTGCCCTACACAGGCGTAACAGAGTCGCTCGCTGTCAGGAGGCAGGCTGGCTTCAAGCTTCGCCAGCTCTCCATACCCAAAACGTCCCAAAGGAAGGAGTTGCCTCCCCTCCTCCAGAGCTGCTTTCAGATAGCTGTTGCCAACTTCAACCAGTAGCGCTGTCATAGCTCCTCATAGAGAGTTCGCCGCCATAGATGCGGCTGACCTTGCCGCCTGCCTCCAACAGCAGGGCCCCGTCGCTTTCGATACCACGGCAGATCCCCACCTGCTGACTCTGCTCGTTCTTGAGCACCACGGCCTGCCCCCAGAAACAGTCCAGGCGGTTCCAGTCATCCACAAAAGCAGCCAGCCCTTTCTCAGAGAAGAGGGTCAAGGACTGGCGCAGGCGGCTGATCACATCTACGGCCAGTTGAGTCCTATCGATAGGCTGGTTGTAGATCTGTTGCAGATCTGTCCAAGGCTGGTCCACCTGCCTAGCCGCCTCCATGGGCATGGCGACATTGAGGCCAACGCCAATGATAATGTTCACCGGGCCGTTAGCCTGCCCAACCAGCTCAACCAGGATGCCACCCAATTTACGGCCGTTGTGATAGAGATCATTAGGCCATTTCAGGCGGACACCGTCACCCAGGCTGTCATTGATGGCATTAGCCACAGCAACACCGGCAACCAGGCTGAGCCCCTGTAGTGCAGCATGACCACTGTCCAGCTGCCAGAACAGGCTGAAGTATAGATGGGCACCAAAGGGGGATACCCAGTTATGGCCCCTCCTGCCGCGCCCCGCAGTCTGGCATTCAGCCAGTACGACAGCGCCATTCTGCACCGCGCCTTCGGCTTTCAGCACATCGTTGGTAGAGCCTACCTCAGACCAGAGCCAAAGCGGTTCGCCCAGGCTCTCCTTGAGCTTTGCTTCATCAAGCAAGGACAAGGGGGATGCCAGGCGGTAACCTTTTCCTTTAACGCTGAAGATATCAAGACCGAGTCGGCGCAATTCTGCCATTCGCTTAGAGATGGAAGCGCGGGAAAGGGACAGCATCTCCCCCAACTCCTCACCTGAGTGGAAACGCCCATCAGCAAGCTGACTCAACAGCAGCTGATTGGCGGGATCGAGTTTTTTCATTTGGACGCATCTAAATTTTAAAGTGTGATTTCCCCCGAAGCGCCGATCAGTCTTATTTCGGGTGTCAGCAGTACGCCGAACTTGGCTTGGACATCCATCCTGATGCTCCTGGCCAGTTCCAATACCTCTGCCGCCTTGGCCTGGCCATGATTGACCAGTACCAGTGCCTGATGCTCATGCACACCGGCACCACCCAGACGTTGCCCTTTCCAGCCTGCCTTGTCGATAAACCAGGCAGCAGGAACCTTGACTTGGTTCGGACCTGTCACGAATCCCGGCAGATCGGGATGGAGCTCTTTAAGCGCTTCGAATGATGTTCTTGTTATTGTTGGATTTTTATAGAAACTACCGGCATTACCCAATTGAGAGGGATCAGGTAATTTGGTCGTTCTCACCGTCTTTACCAGCTCGCTAACCTGGTGCGGTGTGACCTCATCATAAGCCAGTTGTGTCAGTGGTGCATAGTCCAGCACCGCCTGCCAGGCTTTCTCCAGTCGCAAACCGACCGCCGTGATCAGCGTTTGCCCCTTAAGTTCCTGTTTGAAAATAGAGTCCCGGTAACCAAAGTGGCATTCGCTGGCGGTCAGGCGGCGCTGTTCGCCTGTCGTCAGATCCAGGAAATCCACGTAGTCGCAGCGCGGGGCCAGTTCCAGGCCATAGGCCCCAATGTTCTGGATGGGAGCCGCCCCGACAGTGCCGGGAATAAGGGTTAGGTTTTCCAAGCCACCCATCCCCTTAGCAAGGGTCCAGTCAACCAAAGCAGGCCAGGACTCCCCCGCTGCTACATGCAGCAGCCAGGCCTCTTCGGTTTCACGGACCTCAATCCCCTTCAGCCGGTTCAGCAGTACTGCCCCTTGGAAATCCTCGCAGAACAGCACATTGGAACCACCCCCCAAAGGCAGTAAAGGCTCATCCTTCTCGATGACAGCCGGCAGTGCGTCCAACTGCGCCTTGTCATCGAGGATCAGGAGCTTTTTTGCCTGGGCATCCAAGCCAAAGGTATTGAGGTGGCTCAGGGGGGCGTTGTTGAGGATCTGCATCGTTACGGCCGGCAGTCAAAGGGCGTCCAGTGTATCCAAGAGTCGGAAAACGAAAAAGCCCCGGTCATAGACCGGGGCTTGCTCGTTTATGGTGCTGATAGGCAGATTCGAACTGCCGACCTCACCCTTACCAAGGGTGCGCTCTACCAACTGAGCTATATCAGCACACTCAATTAGGTGCCTGGCGGTGACCTACTCTCACATGGCGAATGCCACACTACCATCGGCGCGGCTGCGTTTCACTTCTGAGTTCGGAATGGGTTCAGGTGGTTCCACAGCGCTATTGCCGCCAGGCGAATTCATTTAAGTCCGCCCTTGCGGGCCAACTTATTCAATTCGGATTAGCTGATAACAATGCTTTGAGTTTCTCGCCTTCTTTGGCGTCCTACAAAACCCTTTGGGTGTTGTATGGTTAAGCCGCACGGGCAATTAGTACTGGTTAGCTCAACGTATCACTACGCTTACACACCCAGCCTATCAACGTCGTAGTCTTCAACGACCCTTTAGGAGACTCGAAGTCTCAGGGATGACTCATCTCAGGGCTCGCTTCCCGCTTAGATGCTTTCAGCGGTTATCGATTCCGAACTTAGCTACCGGGCAGTGCCACTGGCGTGACAACCCGAACACCAGAGGTTCGTTCACTCCGGTCCTCTCGTACTAGGAGCAACACCCTCAATCATCCAACGCCCACGGCAGATAGGGACCGAACTGTCTCACGACGTTCTGAACCCAGCTCGCGTACCACTTTAAATGGCGAACAGCCATACCCTTGGGACCGACTTCAGCCCCAGGATGTGATGAGCCGACATCGAGGTGCCAAACACCGCCGTCGATATGAACTCTTGGGCGGTATCAGCCTGTTATCCCCGGAGTACCTTTTATCCGTTGAGCGATGGCCCTTCCATTCAGAACCACCGGATCACTATGACCTACTTTCGTACCTGCTCGACGTGTCAGTCTCGCAGTTAAGCTGGCTTATGCCATTGCACTAACCTCCTGATGTCCGACCAGGATTAGCCAACCTTCGTGCTCCTCCGTTACTCTTTGGGAGGAGACCGCCCCAGTCAAACTACCCACCAGACACTGTCCTCAACCCGGATAACGGGTCTAAGTTAGAACATCAAACATACCAGGGTGGTATTTCAAGGTTGGCTCCACCAGAACTGGCGTCCTGGTTTCATAGCCTCCCACCTATCCTACACAAGTAGGCTCAATGTTCAGTGTCAAGCTGTAGTAAAGGTTCACGGGGTCTTTCCGTCTAGCCGCGGGTACACTGCATCTTCACAGCGAATTCAATTTCACTGAGTCTCGGGTGGAGACAGCGTGGCCATGGTTACACCATTCGTGCAGGTCGGAACTTACCCGACAAGGAATTTCGCTACCTTAGGACCGTTATAGTTACGGCCGCCGTTTACCGGGGCTTCGATCAAGAGCTTCACCTTACGGCTAACCCCATCAATTAACCTTCCGGCACCGGGCAGGTGTCACACCGTATACGTCCTCTTTCGAGTTTGCACAGTGCTGTGTTTTTGATAAACAGTCCCAGCCACCTGGTCACTGCGACTCTCGTCTGCTTACGGAGCAAGTCCTTCACAAACAAGAGCGTACCTTCTCCCGAAGTTACGGTACTATTTTGCCTAGTTCCTTCACCCGAGTTCTCTCAAGCGCCTTGGTATTCTCTACCTGACCACCAGTGTTGGTTTGGGGTACGGTTCCTATGCAACTGAAGCTTAGAGGCTTTTCCTGGAAGCGTGGCATCAACAGCTTCGTCACCGTAGTGACTCGTCTCGTGTCTCGACTTATAGGGACCCGGATTTGCCTAAGTCCCCAGCCTACGCACTTTCACATGGACAACCAACGCCATGCCTGCCTAGCCTTCTCCGTCCCCCATCGCATTGCATAGAAGTACAGAAATATTAATCTGTTTCCCATCGACTACGGCTTTCGCCCTCGCCTTAGGACGACTCACCCTGCCCCGATTAACGTTGGACAGGAACCCTTGGTCTTCCGGCGAGCGGGTTTTTCACCCGCTTTAACGTTACTCATGTCAGCATTCGCACTTCTGATACCTCCAGCATGCCTCCCGACACACCTTCACAGGCTTACAGAACGCTCCTCTACCGCTCACACAGTGTGTGAACCCGTAGCTTCGGTGCATAGCTTAGCCCCGTTACATCTTCCGCGCAGACCGACTCGACTAGTGAGCTATTACGCTTTCTTTAAAGGGTGGCTGCTTCTAAGCCAACCTCCTAGCTGTCTAAGCCTTTCCACATCGTTTCCCACTTAGCTATGACTTTGGGACCTTAGCTGACGGTCTGGGTTGTTTCCCTTTTGACGACGGACGTTAGCACCCGCCGTCTGTCTCCCGGATAGTACTCTTGGGTATTCGGAGTTTGCATGGGTTTGGTAAGTCGGGATGACCCCCTAGCCCAAACAGTGCTCTACCCCCCAAGGTATTCGTCCGAGGCGCTACCTAAATAGCTTTCGAGGAGAACCAGCTATCTCCCGGTTTGATTGGCCTTTCACCCCTAATCACAGGTCATCCCCTACTTTTGCAACAGTAGTGGGTTCGGTCCTCCAGTACCTGTTACGGCACCTTCAACCTGCCCATGACTAGATCACCGGGTTTCGGGTCTATACCTTGCGACTGGACGCCCAGTTAAGACTCGGTTTCCCTACGGCTCCCTATTCGGTTAACCTCGCCACAAAATATAAGTCGCTGACCCATTATACAAAAGGTACGCAGTCACCCCGAAGGGCTCCTACTGCTTGTACGTACAGGGTTTCAGGTTCTATTTCACTCCCCTCGCCGGGGTTCTTTTCGCCTTTCCCTCACGGTACTGGTTCACTATCGGTCAGTTGGGAGTATTTAGCCTTGGAGGATGGTCCCCCCATATTCAGTCAAGATACCACGTGTCCCGACCTACTCATCGTATGCAACAATACCTGGCATTTCATGTACGGGACTATCACCCTGTGTCGTCGGCCTTTCCATACCGTTCCACTATACCAAGCACTGATAAACACACTGGGCTCTTTCCCGTTCGCTCGCCGCTACTGAGGAAATCTCGTTTGATTTCTTTTCCTCGGGGTACTTAGATGTTTCAGTTCTCCCGGTTCGCCTCATTACGCTATGTATTCACGTAATGATACTTGCTTATGCAAGTGGGTTTCCCCATTCGGAAATCATTGGCTCAAGCGGTTCTTATCACCTCACCAATGCTTATCGCAGATTAGCACGTCCTTCATCGCCTCCAACTGCCTAGGCATCCACCCTGTACGCTTAGTCACTTAACCATACAACCCCGAAGGGTTTCGCTTGGTCTTTCGTTTTCATGCGGCCTTGTCTTCCTCGCTCAGGCGGTCATGTACCGAAGTACACTTCCTTCTTCGCTCGTCGACGGCGTTGCCTGAAATCGAAATCCCGGCGCGAACATATTTCCCGTTAATGGAAATATCCGTATGTGACTAACACCTGGTTTTCGCCGGACGCTCAAAGTAAATTGAGAATCTCGTTTAAATTGCAGTGTTATCAGCTTTCCGAATTGTTAAAGAGCAAGGCTTAAAAAAGCCTAAGGTAAATTCTTCAATTTAACTTAGGCATTTCAAAATGGCGTCCCCTAGGGGATTCGAACCCCTGTTACCGCCGTGAAAGGGCGGTGTCCTAGGCCTCTAGACGAAGGGGACATCTATTATGGTGGAGCTAAGCGGGATCGAACCGCTGACCTCCTGCGTGCAAAGCAGGCGCTCTCCCAGCTGAGCTATAGCCCCATAAAGTGTGGTGGGTCTGAGTGGACTTGAACCACCGACCTCACCCTTATCAGGGTGCGCTCTAACCAGCTGAGCTACAGACCCACACTTGTATTCGCTCTTACCTGATCCAAGTAATCTGTGTGGACACTGCGCAGCGGCAGTCTCTTTTAGTAAGGAGGTGATCCAGCCGCAGGTTCCCCTACGGCTACCTTGTTACGACTTCACCCCAGTCATGAACCACACCGTGGTAAACGCCCTCCCGAAGGTTAAGCTATCTACTTCTGGTGCAGCCCACTCCCATGGTGTGACGGGCGGTGTGTACAAGGCCCGGGAACGTATTCACCGCAGCATTCTGATCTGCGATTACTAGCGATTCCGACTTCACGGAGTCGAGTTGCAGACTCCGATCCGGACTACGACGCGCTTTATGAGATCCGCTCACTGTCGCCAGCTTGCATCCCTCTGTACGCGCCATTGTAGCACGTGTGTAGCCCTACTCGTAAGGGCCATGATGACTTGACGTCGTCCCCACCTTCCTCCGGTTTATCACCGGCAGTCTCCTTTGAGTTCCCGCCATTACGCGCTGGCAACAAAGGACAAGGGTTGCGCTCGTTGCGGGACTTAACCCAACATTTCACAACACGAGCTGACGACAGCCATGCAGCACCTGTCTCAGAGTTCCCGAAGGCACCAATCCATCTCTGGAAAGTTCTCTGGATGTCAAGAGTAGGTAAGGTTCTTCGCGTTGCATCGAATTAAACCACATGCTCCACCGCTTGTGCGGGCCCCCGTCAATTCATTTGAGTTTTAACCTTGCGGCCGTACTCCCCAGGCGGTCAACTTAACGCGTTAGCTCCGGAGTCCACGTTTCAAGAACACAAACTCCAAGTTGACATCGTTTACGGCGTGGACTACCAGGGTATCTAATCCTGTTTGCTCCCCACGCTTTCGCACCTGAGCGTCAGTCTTTGGCCAGGGGGTCGCCTTCGCCACTGATGTTCCTTCCGATCTCTACGCATTTCACCGCTACACCGGAAATTCCACCCCCCTCTCCAAGACTCTAGTTAGCCAGTCTTAAATGCAATTCCCAGGTTAAGCCCGGGGCTTTCACATCTAACTTAACTAACCGCCTGCGTGCGCTTTACGCCCAGTAATTCCGATTAACGCTTGCACCCTCCGTATTACCGCGGCTGCTGGCACGGAGTTAGCCGGTGCTTCTTCTGCGAGTAACGTCACAGGAACCAGGTATTAACTAGCCCCCTTTCCTCCTCGCTGAAAGTGCTTTACAACCCGAAGGCCTTCTTCACACACGCGGCATGGCTGGATCAGGCTTGCGCCCATTGTCCAATATTCCCCACTGCTGCCTCCCGTAGGAGTCTGGGCCGTGTCTCAGTCCCAGTGTGGCTGATCATCCTCTCAGACCAGCTAGGGATCGTCGCCTTGGTGAGCCGTTACCTCACCAACTAGCTAATCCCACGTAGGCGCATCCGATAGCAAGAGGCCCGAAGGTCCCCCTCTTTGGTCCGTAGACATCATGCGGTATTAGCCATCGTTTCCAATGGTTATCCCCCACTATCGGGCAGCTCCCTACGCATTACTCACCCGTCCGCCGCTCTCAAGGGAAGCAAGCTCCCCTCTACCGCTCGACTTGCATGTGTTAAGCCTGCCGCCAGCGTTCAATCTGAGCCATGATCAAACTCTTCAATTAAAAGCGTTTGATGCTCAATGAATTGCTGAAGTGTTGAACACTCAACTTCATCGAGTAAATCTCAATATTTCGAGAACTTACCCTCTGCGAGTGCCCACACAGATTACTTGGATTCTATTGTTAAAGAGCGTCGCTCTGCTCGAGCGAGGAGGCGCATTCTACCGCCTCCATATTCAGTGTCAAGCCCTTTCGCTTCACACCCAAACTTCCGATTTCGAGGCTTTCGACTCAATCTCCGAAGCGGACCGCCATTCTACTCGCTTATCTCTTCCGGTCAAGGGCCTTTTTGACCCGGCTTCACAGCCTTCCCTTCAGCGCTTTCCCTTGGCGACGGAGCGGCATTATAGGGAGGCCGTTTTCATTCGCAAGATCTTTTTGAGCCACTTGAATCGATCGCCGAAAACTTCGCCTAAGGGCCTCTTCTTTGCGCATCGATGTAAATAAAGTTAACATCTGCCGCGTTATCTTTATCAACGCTGCTGTATCCATATACATAATCAATGAGCCAAACCATGCCTTCTATCATTATTCTTATCGTGCTTGCCGTCCTGGGATACTTCCTGTCGCTCCTTATCCCGGCCGGTTCCGCCCCTCAAGGCCTTTTCTTTGCCGCTGGCATCCTCTTGGGTGGCCTGGCAATGTACCTGCTCACCCGCCCCAAGACCCAAGCCAGCGGTACCGAGGACGCCACCACTGTCACTCTTTATGTAGGTAACCTGCCCTACCGAGCCAATGAGCAAGCGGTGCAACAGGCCTTCGAGCGTTTCGGCAAAGTCGTCTCAGTACGACTGATGAAAGACCGGCAGACGGGCCGCCGCCGTGGCTTCGGTTTTGTCGAGATGCTCAAGGAAGATGCCCAGGCCGCCATCAAGGGCCTGAACGATGCCCAGTTCCAAGACAGGACCCTAAAGGTCAGGGAAGCCAAGGATCGCAAGGAGCAAGAAGAAGATTAAAGCGGCAAATACTCGGGTACGGCATCCGGGAGGAGCCAATCCTTGAGTAGCGCCAGCCCTTTGGGCTGTGGTGCCGTGTGATAAAGGTGGCTAAGGCCACCTTTTTTTATGCCAGCCCCAGCCCCCAGCAAGCTCTGTACCCGCCGGGCTATGGCCTCTCCGGAATCCACCAGCACCACTTCAGGTCCCAACACCAGGCTCAACTCTTCCTTTAATAGAGGAAAGTGGGTGCAGCCCAGTATGACGGTGTCAGGCCCCTGTTCACCAAGCCAGGGGGCCATTATGGCTTCGAGTCTTTGCAAGTCCAGGGTTTCACCACGCAGTTTCTGCTCCGCCATCAACACCAGCTCACTGGAGCCGAGGCGTAACATGGCTTTGCCCTGGGCGAAGTCCTTTTCCAGTTGCCGGGTATAGGGCCTGTTGACGGTGCCGGGCGTGGCCAGGAGGCCGATACGGCCGGAGCGAGTCAGCAGCGCCGCCGGCTTGATGGCCGGTACCACGCCGACGATGGGGAAGTCGAAACGGGCACGCAAGGCAGGAAGCACCAGGGTGGAGGCCGTGTTACAGGCCACCACGGCCAGCTTGACGGCGTGGCGGTTCAGGACCTGTTCGAATACCGCCAGCACCCGGGCCACCAGCACCTCCTCTGCCAGCTCTCCATAAGGAAAGGCGGCATCGTCCATGGCATAGATGGCTTCTTCTTCCGGCAGGCGCTGGTGCACCTCCTGCCAGACGGAAAGACCGCCAACACCGGAATCGAAGAAGAAAAGCTGGCTCATGCGCTGTTGTTTTGAAAACCCTGTCGAATGGCGCCCAGTTTATCAGGACTGGACATTGAGTGCGCCTTGCCTATTATTTGCCTCCCGATAGAGGAGGCAAGCATGCAAAAGCCGGGTGCGGTATACCCCGAACACTATGACGCCCAACTGGCGGACAAGGCCCAGCGCCTGAGCGCCCTGATGGCCCCCTTCGGCGCCCCAGCGCCCGAAGTCTTTGCCTCCAGGCCCAGCCACTACCGGATGCGGGCCGAGTTCAGGGTCTGGCACCAAGGAGACGACCTCTACTACATCATGTTCGACCAGGAAAACCATGAGCGGATCCGGGTCGACCACTATCCCATGGGCAGCCAGCTCATCAACGCGCTGATGCCCGCCGTCATCGAACTGCTCAAGCCCAATACCCTGTTACGCAAGAAGCTGTTCCAAGTGGAGTTCCTCACCAGCCAGAGCGGCGAAGCCGTGATCAGCCTGCTCTACCACAAGCCACTGACAGATGAATGGGAAGTGGAAGCCAGGCAGCTGAGGGACAAACTGCAGCAGTATGGCCGGGTGGACCTCATCGGCCGCGCCAAGAAGCAGAAGAAGGTACTGGACCGGGACTTCGTGGTGGAGAAGCTGGACGTCAAGGGCCGCACTTGGACCTTCCAGCAGGTGGAGAACAGCTTCACCCAACCCAACGCCGGCATCAATGAAAAGATGCTGGGCTGGGCGCTGGACTGCACGGCCGGCATCGGCGGCGATCTGCTGGAACTCTATTGCGGCAACGGCAACTTCACCCTGCCGCTGGCCAGCCAATTTGACAAGGTGCTGGCCACGGAGATCGCCACCACGTCGGTGGCCTCCGCCCAGTACAACATGCGCGCCAACGGCGTGGACAACGTCACGGTAGCCCGCCTGGCTGCCGAGGAATTCACCGAGGCCATGGAAGGGAAAAGGGAGTTCCGCCGCCTCAAGGGTGTCGATCTCAAGGCCTTCGATTGCCGCACCATAGTGGTGGATCCGCCCCGCGCCGGTCTGGACCCGGCCACCGAGCAACTGGTGTCGGGCTACCAGTACATCCTCTATATCTCCTGCAACCCGGAGACCCTGGCCAAGAACCTGGAGACCCTCTGCAAGACCCACCAGGTGGCCAGACTGGCACTCTTCGACCAGTTCCCCTACAGCCACCATATGGAATCCGGCGTCTGGCTGGTCAAACGCTGAGCAAAAAGGCCGGTTGACCCCGGCCTTTTTTGTTAAGCATTTGACCCTCAAGCAACTGCGTAATAGCTTGGTGCCATTGTCACCAAAGGGATATGGGCCATGTGGGACTTTTTTCTGGCCAACGCCAACCTGCCTTTCAGCCTCGCCTTCACGCTGCTCTGCGCCCTGGGCCTGATCCAGGTCTTGGGCCTGGTATTGGGTTTCAGTGCCGGCGAAGCCATGGACTCCAGCCTTCCCGACCTGGACATCGACGATCCCGGCATCCTCAGCCAAGCCTTTGGCTGGCTCTGCTTCGGACGCCTCCCTTTCCTCATCTGGTTGATGCTCTGGTTGCTGCTGTTCGCCCTACTGGGCTGGGGCCTGCAATGGCTGGCGCTGGACCTGCGCGGCGCCTACCTGCCCCGCATATTGTCCGGCCTGGGCGCCCTGCTGCTGTCCCTGCCCTTGCAACGCTCCCTGGGCCAGGCCCTGGCCAGGGTGCTACCCAACAGCGAATCCTCTGCCGTTTCCCAACAGGAGCTCATCGGCCTGGTGGGTGAAATAGTGCTGGGCTCTGCCAGCCGCAGTCAGGCCGCCGAAGTGGCGGTGGTGGACAAACAAGGGCTCAAACACTACGTCATGGCCAAGCCCTATGACGATCTGCTGCTGGAACAGGGGGAACAGGTTTTGCTGTTCGACCTGGAAGACGGCATTTATCTGGTAAGCCCTTATCCGGGCTGAGTACAAGGAAGACCCATGGAAAACCTCAACTTCATACTGACGGTGGCCGGTGCCTCCGTCGTAGGCCTGCTCTTCATCGGCCTCATTTTCGCCAAGCTCTATCACAGGGCGTCCAAGGAGGTGGCCTTCGTGCGCACCGGCATGGGCGGCGAGAAGGTGGTCAAGGACGGCGGCGCCCTGGTACTGCCGGTGCTGCAGGAAGTCATCAACGTCAACATGAACACGTTGCGCCTGGAAGTGCGCCGCGCCAACGAGGCGGCCCTGATCACCCGCGACCGGATGCGGGTGGACGTGACAGCCGAATTCTACGTGCGGGTGGCCCCGACAGTGGAAGCGATCAGCGTCGCCGCCCAGACCCTGGGTAACCGCACCCTGGAAGTGGATAGCCTCAAATCCCTGATCGAAGGCAAGTTCGTCGACGTGCTGCGGGCCGTGGCCGCCGAGATGGCCATGGAAGAGCTGCATGAAAAGCGGTCCGACTTCGTACAGCGGGTGCAGAACAATGTGCGGGTGGACCTGGAGAAGAACGGCCTGGAGCTGGAGTCGGTATCCCTGACCGGCCTGGACCAGACGGATCCCAAGTACTTCCGCCTGGACAACGCCTTCGACGCCGAGGGCCTGACCCAGCTTACCAAGATCACCGAGTCGCGCCGCAAGCAGCGCAACGACATAGAGCGGGAAACCGAGGTGCAGATCCAGGAGCGCAATCTGGAATCGGAACAGCGCTCCCTGGCCATCAAGCGCGAGAGCGAATACGCCCGCCTCCAGCAGGAGAAGGAAGTCGAACTGCGCCGCGCCGAGCAAGGCACTGAGCTGGCCAAGGAGCGAGCCGACAAGAACCGCGAAGCCGAGCTGGCCACCATAGAGGCCGACCGCGCCATCGAAGAGGCCCGCATCTCCAAGGAGCGGGAAGTGGAAGCCAAGGAGATCGAAAAGCGCCGCCAGTTGGAGGAAGCCGAGATAGTCCGTAAGCGTACTCTGGAGCTGGCCGAGCAGGAAAAGGCCATAGCCCTGGCCCGCAAGTCCGAGGAAGAATCCGCCGCCCGCGCCAAGGCCTCAGAGGCCGAAGCCCTGTCGGTAGCCGCCTCGGAGAACGTCCGTACCGTCCAGGAGACGGCCGCCGCCGAGCGTGACAAGCAGATCGAGATCATCGAGGCCAGCAAGGCCGCCGAGATGGACGCCGTCAAGATCCGGGTCGCCGCCCAGACCGAAAAGGCCGCCGCCGAGGACAGGGCCCAGGCCCTGCTGACCGAGGCCAAGGCCAAGGCCGAACAGGCGGAGATCCAGGCCCAGGCGGAAGCCGAGGCCGAGAAGACCCGCGCCGAAGCCAAGGCCAAGAGCTACGAGGTGGAAGCGGCCGGCCAACGCGCCCTGCACGAAGCCAGCAACGTGCTGTCCACAGAGCAGGTGGAGATGCAGCTGAAAATGGCCCTCTACAAGTACCTGCCTGACATCATCCGCGAGTCGGTCAAGCCCATGGAGAACATCGACGGCATCAAGATAGTGCAGATGGACGGTTTTGCCGGCCAGGCCATGGGTGGCGGCGAAGTCAAACGCGAAGGCAGCGGCAACCTGGCCGACTCGGTGGCGGAAGCGGCCTTGCGCTACCGCACCCAGGCGCCCCTGGTGGACGCCCTCTTGGAAGAGATAGGCTTGAAGGACGGCATCACCCGCCTCGACAAGCTCAATTCCTGATAAAGAAAAGCGGCCACAGGGCCGCTTTTTTCATGGCTTGGCTTTCAGGCTGGCGGCGCCCCTCGCCACCATCCGCAGCTGCAGTATCACCTTGTCCGCCAAGCCCTTACGGGCGGTGCGGGACAGGTCCAAGGCCTCGGCGCCGGCCGAGAACACCAGGGTCACCATGGCGTCGGCCTGGACCCTGGCTTCCTCCTCGCCGAAGTCCAGTTCCTTTTGCAGATAGTCGGCCAGCTCGGCGATGAAGTGCTGGATCTCCCGGCTCACTGCCGCCCTGAAAGCGGCCGAGGTGCCGGAGCGCTCCCGCAGCAGCAGCCTGAAAACGTTGCCGTTGTCGTTGATGAACTCCATGAAGGTGTCCACCGAGGTGCGGATGATGGAGCCGCCGCTGGAGCCGGCAATGCGGGCCCTGGCCTGGCGCATCAGCTGGCGCAGGGTCAGGCCGGCCTCGTCCACCAAGGTCAGGCCCAGCTCATCCATGTCCTTGAAATGGCGGTAGAAAGAGGTAGGCGCTATGCCCGCTTCCCGGGTCACCTCCCGCAAGGAGAGGTTGGAGAAGCTGGTCTCGGCGCAGAGCTGGCTGAGGGCCGCGTCTATGATGGTGCGGCGGGTCTTGAATTTCTGTTGCGCACGAGGCCCCATGCAACACTACTCCCTGGTTAGAGGGGCCTATTCTAGCGCCATTTCCCCCCGGCGCCAGCCAACGCCAAAACAGCTCAAAATTTAGACAAAGATCCAGATCCGACTTTTTGCCGATTGACACAGAGGAGCCCCGCCTCTTAAATAGCGCACAGTTGTAAGCTGAAGTGGAAGTACCATGACCAAACCCCGCCTGCTCTGGGTCAACGTGACCTTCTTTACCGTTTCGACCCTGATGGCCCTGGTGGCAGCACCTCTGTGGGGATATTTCCACGGCTTTGAGACCTGGCAATGGCTGACATTGATTGTGCTGTTCAGCTACTGCAACCTGTCCATCACCGCCGGCTACCACAGGCTCTGGTCCCACAAGACCTACCAGGCCCACCCGGCCCTGCGCTGGCTGTTCGCCCTGGGTGGCGCCCTGGCAATCCAGAACTCCGTCATCCACTGGTCTTCCGATCACCGTGTCCACCACCGCCACGTGGATGACAACAAGGTCGACCCCTATTCCGCCGGCCGCGGCTTCTGGTTCTCCCACATCGGCTGGATGCTGCGCGAATACCAGCCTGACCGCTATGACGACTACGGCAACGTCCGTGACCTGCAGAAGGACCCCGTGGTGGCCTTCCAGCACAAGCATTACCTGGCCCTGACCCTGGTGATGAACTTCGGCATTCCCCTGCTGCTGGGCATGGTCTTCGGTGACGTCATTGGCGCCTTGCTGCTGGTGGGCTTCGTGCGCATCTTCCTGACCCATCACACCACCTTCTTCATCAACTCCCTGGCCCATATCTGGGGCAAGCGCACCTACAGCGACAAGCACACGGCCCGCGACAACGGCTTCCTGGCGCTGCTCACCTTCGGCGAGGGCTACCACAACTTCCATCACAGCTTCGAGAACGACTACCGCAACGGCATCCGTTGGTTCGACTACGACCCCACCAAGTGGCTGATCAAGGGCGCCAGCCTGCTGGGCCTGGCCCAAGGCCTGCGCAAGACCCCCGAAGAGCTGATCGTCAAGGCCAGGCTGACCCGCCAGTTGGAAGAGACCAAGGTCCGCGCCCAGGCCAAGGGCCTCTGCTTCAACGAACTGCACCGCCATTACGAAGAGACCCTGGCCGCCGCCCAGCACTACTATCAGCTGCGCAAGCGCTGGCTGCAGATGAAGAAGGCCAAACTGATGCAGTCGGTCGAGGCCCTGGAGCTGCGCCGCCAGCTGGAGGAAATGGGCGAGAAATTCCGCCAGATGCAGAGCCACTGGCAGCAGCTAAGGCTGCAACTGGCATGACCAAAGGCGCCTTCGGGCGCCTTTTTTCGTATCATAGGGCCTTCTCGACGGAGGTGACATGAGCAAGATCCGCTTGACCCAATACAGCCACGGCGCCGGCTGTGGCTGCAAGATCTCCCCCAAGGTGCTGGACGCCATACTGGCCGGCTCCAAGAGCCAGATGGTCTTCCCCGACCTGCTGGTGGGTAACGACAGCAAGGATGACGCCGCCGTGGTGGACCTCGGTGACGGCACCGGCATCGTCTCCACCACCGACTTCTTCATGCCCATAGTGGACGACCCGGCCGACTTCGGCCGCATCGCCGCCACCAACGCCATCTCCGACATCTACGCCATGGGCGGCACGCCCTTGATGGCCATCGCCATCCTCGGCTGGCCGGTCAACCAGATCCCCGCCGAGGTGGCGGGCCAGGTGGTGGCCGGCGGCCGCGAGGTCTGCGAGGCGGCCGGTATTCCCCTGGCCGGGGGCCACAGCATAGACGCCCCCGAGCCCATCTTCGGCCTGGCCGTCACGGGCCGGGTGCCCCTCAACCGCCTCAAGCGCAACGGCGGCGCCCAGCCCGGCGACCGCCTCTACCTCAGCAAGGCGCTGGGGGTGGGGGTGCTGACCACGGCCGAGAAGAAGGGCCTGCTGCAACCCCAGCACCAGACCCTGGCCCGGGACCAGATGGTGATCCTCAACAGCTTCGGCGCCAAGGCCGCCGACCTGGCCGGCGTGCGGGCCATGACAGACGTCACCGGCTTCGGCCTGGCCGGCCACCTGCTGGAAATGCTGGAAGCCTCCGGCTGCTCGGCCCGCCTGGACTTCGACAGCCTGCCGCTGCTGGACGGCCTGGACCATTACCTGGCCCTCGGCGCCGTGCCGGGCGGCACCCACCGCAACCTGGACGCCTACGGCCACAAGCTGCCGGAGCTGCCGGAGCGGTTGCGCCAGATCCTGGCCGACCCCCAGACCTCAGGTGGCCTGCTGATCGCCGTGGCCGAAGAAGCGGCGGCCGAGCTGGAGCAGTTGGCAACCGAAGCCGGGCAGGCGCTGCACGCCGTTGGCCGTATCGAAACCAAGGGTGCGCAATGGCTGGCCCTGTAATTCCTCAATCCCGTTTCGACGAACTGCTGCTGGCCGGCACCCCTCTGATGGACGTGCGGGCACCGGTGGAGTTTGCCAAGGGCGCCATCCCCAACGCCTGCAACCTGCCGCTGATGACGGACGGTGAGCGGGCCAAGGTGGGCACCCGCTACAAGGAAGAGGGCCAGCAGGCCGCCATCGCCCTGGGCCATGAGCTGGTCAGGGGCAAGACCAAGGCGGAACGCGTCCAGGCCTGGCGGGCCTTCGCCGAGGCCAACCCCCAGGGGGCCCTCTATTGCTTCCGTGGCGGCCTGCGTTCGCAGATCACCCAGCAGTGGTTGGCCGAAGCGGGGGTCGAGCTGCCCTACGTGGAAGGGGGCTACAAGGCGCTGCGCCAGCACCTCATCGACATAGCGGAAGCGGCGGCACGCCAGCCGCTGTTCCTGGTGGCAGGCTGCACCGGGGTCGGCAAGACCGGCTTTATCGAAGGCTTCGAAGAGAGCGTGGATCTGGAAGGCCTGGCTCGGCACCGGGGTTCGGCTTTCGGCAAACGGGTAGCGCCCCAGCCCAGCCCCATCGATTTCGAGAACCAGCTGGCCCTGGCGCTGCTGAAAAAGCGCCGGGCCGGCTTCAAGGCCCTGCTGCTGGAGGACGAATCCCGGCTGATCGGCGCCGTCTCGCTGCCGCTGCCACTGTTCGAGGCCATGAAGGAAGCACCGCTCTTCCTGCTCGAAGAACCCTTCGAGGCCAGGGCAGCGCGCATCCACCACCAGTACATCCAGAGCAACCTGGCCGACTTCCAGGCCGAGCTGGGGGCCGAAGCGGGTTTCGCGGCTTTCGCCGAGGGGCTGCGCAGCAGCTTCAAGGGGATCAGCAGGCGCCTGGGGGACAGGCGCTACCGGGAGCTGGCCGCCATCCTGGAAGAGGCCCTGGCCGCCCAGGAAAAGGGCGACGGCGAAGGCCACCTCAGCTGGATAAGGGCCCTGTTGCAGGACTACTACGACCCCATGTACCAGTACCAGTTGGGCAAGGTGCAGGGGCGGGTGCTGGCCCGGGGTGACGCCGAGAGCCTGGCCCCAAAAATCAGGGCCGTACTGGACGCCGCCGCGGGCTAGAACCTCAGGCCAGGGCTTCCAGGCGCCGGGCCGCCCGCAGGGCCCGGTAAACCAGCAACACCGCCAGGGCCATGGCCCCCGTCAAGGCCCACTGGGGCGCCAGGGGCAGGGCCACCGCCGCCAGGGAAATGCAGGACCCCAGGGCCATCTGCACGAAGAGCACCAGGGAGGCGGCCACCCCGGCCTCTTCACCGAAGGGCGCCAGGGCCAGGCCGGTGGCGGGCCCCAGGCTGGCAGCGAAGCCGGCACAGGCCAGGGCCACCGGCAGCATGTAGCCCCAGGGGCTGGCGCCCAGCAGGCCGAAGTTGAAGCCAAGGGTCAAGGCCCCCAGCAGCAACCAGGCGCCGGCCACTCCCAGGCAGGCCACCTGGCCGAAGCGGCGGATCACCCAGTTGGCCTTGAGGCTGGCCGTCAGTATCCAGAGGGCGTTGACCCCAAACACCAGGGCGAAGGCCAGAGGCTCCAGGCCCCCCTCCTCCATCAGCACAGTCGGCGCCAGGGACACGTAAGTGGTGACCATACCCATGCCGGCGGCATTGACCAGGGCGAAGCGCAGGAAGTTGGGGCTACGCAGGATGCGCCAGTATTGGCCGAAGGGAATACCGGCCGTGACCTTGGTGCCCGGTGGCCGGGTCTCCGGCAGAAAACGCCACACCACCGCCAGCATCAGCAGCGCATAACCGGCCAGGAAGGCGAAGGGCGCCTGCCAGCCGTAATGCTGGGCCAGGATACCGCCGATCAGCGGCGCCAGGGCCGGTACTATGTTGAGGGCGCCGTTGAGGAAGGAATAGGCCTGGGCGCTTTCCTCGCCGTCCAGGCGATCGCGGACGGCGGAAAAGGCCACTACGGAAGTACCGCACACGGCCGTGCCCTGGATCAGGCGGGAAGCGACGAAAAGCCAGCCGCTGTCGGCCACCATGGCCAGCAAGGCGCCGCCCAGGTAGAGCAGTATGCCGGCCATGGCCACAGGCCTGCGGCCGAAGCGGTCCGCCAGGGGCCCCGCCACCAATTGGCCCAGGCCCATCATCAACAGGAAGAGGCTGACGGTACTCTGCACCAGGGCCTGGGGCGTAGCCAGCCCGGATGCGATCTCAGGAATGGCCGGCAGGTAGATATCGATACCCAAGGGGCTGAACAACACCAGAAACAACAACAACCACTTCAACCAGGCCATGCACCCTCCAACAGCGAGGGCGCCACCTTAACGGCGGCCAGTCATGAATTCCAATGATATGATTTCAACAAAGCCATTCCTTTGAGGCATAGCCATGGATCTCAACCGCCTGGCCAAGGTGGACCTCAACCTGCTGGTGAGCCTGGAGGCGCTGCTGGCCACCGGCTCGGTCTCCCAAGCCGCCGGCCAGCTGCACCTTACCCAATCGGCCCTGTCCAAGGCCCTGGCCAGGCTGCGGGTCCTCTTCGACGACCCCCTGCTGGTCCGCCACGGCCAGGGCATGAGGCCCACGGCCAGGGCCGAGGCGCTGCGGGCCCAGTTGGCGGAGCTGTTGCCGCGGCTCAGCCAGTTGCTGGAACCCGAAGGCTTCGACCCGGCCAACAGCGAGCGCAGCTTCCGGCTCAGCGTCATCGACGGCGCCTACACCCTCTTCCTGCACCACTGGCTGCCGCAGCTGCGGGCAGAGGCGCCGGGCGTCCGCCTGGAATGCTTCCCAGCCCAGGAGGACATGCTCGAAGCCCTGGCCAGCGGCCGCCAGGAGCTGGCCGTCACCGCCAGGGACGAGCCCATAGCCCCGCTGCCGCCGGGCTTTCGCAGCCAACTGCTGATGACGGACCACTATGTGTGCGTGTCCGCCAGGGACAACCCCCGCCTGGCCAGGCCCTGGGACCTGGCTGCCTTCCTGGATTGGCCCCAGGTCCATATCCACTGCGACTGGAACGGCGACTGGCTGCTGGACGTGGAGCTGGCCCGGCTTGGTCACCGCCGCCAGCTGATGATGCAGGTGGCCAGCCTGCAGGCGGCGCTGCAATCGGTGCTCTGTTCGGATCTGCTGACCATATTGCCGGCGGCCTACGCCAGGGAAGTGGCCCAGCGCTATCCCATAGCCCAGCGCGAGCTACCCCTGGCCCTGCCCATCGGCCTGCCGCCCTTGCAGCAACGGCTGGTCTGGCACCAACGCAGCGACGGCGACCCCGGCCTCCATTGGCTGATCGGCTTTTTTCAGGCGGCTGTGCCAAAATAGGCGCGCAAAATTCGGAGGTAGCAGTGGCCAAATACCAGTACGACACCCTGATCATCGGCACGGGCCCGGGCGGCGAAGGGGCCGCCATGCAGCTGGCCAAGCACGGCCAGAAGGTCGCCGTCATAGAGCGGCACCACGAGGTGGGGGGCGGCTGCACCCACTGGGGCACCATTCCCTCCAAGGCGTTGCGCCATTCGGTGTCGCGGCTGGTGGAATACAACCAGAGCCCGCTCTTTGCCGAGGTCCAGCCCGCCGGCCGCCTGACCTTCACCCACATACTGCGCCACGCCGAGTCGGTGATCGGCAAGCAGGTCAAGCTGCGTTCCGGCTTCTACAACCGCAACCAGGTGCAGGTGATCCGCGGCGAGGCCCGCTTCCAGGACCCCCACCACCTGCTGGTGCGCCAGCCGGACGGCGCCGATGAGGTGCTGAGCGCCGCCAATATCGTCATCGCTACCGGCTCCCGGCCCTACCGGCCGGCGGACATCGACTTCAGCCACCCCAGGGTCTACGACTCCGACAGCATCCTCAGCCTCAAGCACGAGCCCCGCTCCGTCATCATCTACGGCGCCGGCGTCATCGGCTGCGAGTACGCCTCCATCTTCCGCGGCCTGTCGGTGAAGGTGGACCTCATCAACACCCGCGACCGGCTGCTGTCCTTCCTGGACGCCGAGATCTCCGACGCCCTCTCCTACCACCTGCGCAGCTCCGGCACCGTGATCCGCCACAACGAGGAATACGAGCGGGTGGAGCCCCAGGACGACGGCGTAGTGATGCACTTCAAGTCCGGCAAGAAGCTCAAGGCCGACTGCCTGCTGTTCGCCAACGGCCGCACCGGCAACACCGACCGCCTCAACTTGGATGCCGTCGGGCTCGAGGCCAACAGCCGCGGCCAGTTGGAGGTCAACGGCCGCTACCAGACGGCCCAGCCCCACATAGTGGCGGTGGGGGACGTCATCGGTTACCCCTCCCTGGCCTCGGCGGCCTACGACCAAGGCCGCATCGCCGCCAGCGCCATACTGCACGGCGAGGCCTGCCTGGATAATCTCATCAGCGACATCCCCACCGGCATCTACACCATTCCCGAGATCAGCTCGGTCGGTAAGACAGAGGAGGAGCTGACCGCCGCCAAGGTGCCCTACGAAGTGGGCCGCGCCCAGTTCCAGCACCTGGCCCGGGCCCAGATCGCCGGCTCCCCCATCGGCTGCCTGAAACTGCTCTTCCATCGCGACACCAAGGCCATCCTCGGCATCCACTGCTTCGGCGAGCGGGCCTCGGAGATCATCCACATCGGCCAGGCGATCATGGAGCAGAAGGGGGAAGGCAACAGCGTCGAGTATTTCGTCAACACCACCTTCAACTATCCCACCATGGCCGAAGCCTTCCGGGTGGCGGCCCTTAACGGACTCAACAGGCTTTTCTGAGGAAAGACAATGGAACGTGCGCTCGAGAAACTGATGTACAGCTCCCGCTGGCTGCTGGCCCCTATCTACATGGGCCTGAGCTTGGTGCTGCTGGCCCTGGCCGTGAAGTTCTTCCAGGAGATAATCCACCTGGCTCCTTCCATGCTGGAGATGACCGAGACCAACCTGATCCTGGCCATACTGACCCTCATCGACGTGGCCCTGGTGGGGGGCCTTATCGTGATGGTGATGCTGTCGGGCTATGAGAACTTCGTCTCCCAACTGGACTTGAGCGAAGGCAGCGAGAAGCTGGGCTGGCTGGGCAAGATGGATTCTGGCAGCCTCAAGACCAAGGTCTCCGCCTCCATCGTCGCCATCTCCGCCATCCACCTGCTCAAGGTGTTCATGAACGCCAAGGACATCGATGACAACAAGCTGATGTGGTACTGCCTTATCCACCTCACCTTCGTGGTATCGGCCTTCGGCATGGGCGTGCTGGACAAGATCAGCCAGAAGAAATAACGAGAGGCGCCCCAGGGCGCCTTTTTTGCGCCTCCACTTATAACCTCCCGTTATGGATTAGCAGTTTTTGATAGGTGAGTTTGGGGAACTTTCCTCCCAAAATGCACCACAGCGACTTCCAGGAGGTTACTCATGCGCTTTTCCCTTTTGACGCTGGCCCTTTCCAGCACCCTGGCCGCCCCCCTTTGGGCCGCCGACAACAACGATCAGACCGAAACCATCGAGGTGGTGGGCTCGCGCATCGCCCTGCGCACCGCCACCGACAGCGCCGCCCCGGTGGACATCATCACCGGCGAGCAGCTGGCCGCCACCGGCATGACAGAGACGGCCAGGGCCCTGCAGTTCGCGGCGCCCAGCTACAACTTCCCCTTTTCCGCCGTGACCGACGGCTCTGACGCCGTGCGCCCCGCCACCCTGCGCGGCATGAGCCCGGATCACACCCTGGTGCTGGTCAACGGCAAGCGCCGCCACGGCTCGGCCCTGGTGCACCTGTCCGGCACCGTCGGCAAGGGCGCCTCCAACGTCGACCTCAACGCCATTCCCGTCACCGCCATCAAGCGCATCGAGATCCTCCGTGACGGCGCCTCGGCCCAGTACGGCTCAGACGCCATCGCCGGTGTCATCAACATAGTGCTCAAGGACGACGCCGAAGGCGGCGCCCTCAACGTCCAGGGCGGCCAGACCTACCAGGGCGACGGCGAGCAGTGGCGGGTCGGCTGGAACCAGGGGCTGCGCTTCCTGGACGACGGCTTCGTCAACCTTTCCTTCGAGGCCCAGCACAAGAACAAGACCAACAGGGCCGGTCCGGACCCGCGCCAGCAGTACCCTCTGCTCGCCGATGGTTCGCCGGATCCCCGCGAGGCCACCTTCAACCGCAAGAGCCACCACGTGGGCGACGCCCAGTACGACAACATCGGCCTCTTCGTCAACGCCGCCAAGCCGCTCGACAACGGCAAGCTCTACGCCTTCGGCGGCATCTCCAACCGCGAGACCAAGTCCGGCGCCTTCTACCGCCGCGCCCTGGACAGCCGCAACCTGCCACAGGTCTACCCGGACGGCTTCCTGCCGAAGCTGGCCCCAGAGATCCGCGACCAGTCCCTGAACCTCGGCTACCAGTTCGAACTGGGCGACTGGCAGTTCGACAGCTCGGTCGGCTTCGGCAAGAACCGCTTCAAGTACAAGGTCAAGGACAGCCTCAACACCAGCCTGGGCGCCGACACCCCCACCGACTTCTACGCCGGGGCCCTGTCCACCAGCGAGACTAACCTCAACCTGGACGCCTCCCGCGACATCGCCTTCTTCAACGACTCCAACCTGATGCTGGCCTTGGGCGCCGCCTGGCGCAAGAACCAGTACCAGGTGGAAGCGGGCGAACCCGACTCCTACTTCGGCAGCGGCAGCCAGGGCTTCATGGGCTTCACCCCCGAGTCCGCCACCAAGGAAAGCCGCCACAACCTGGGGCTCTACCTGGAGCTGGAAAACCAGCTGACCGATGACTTCTACTGGGCGGCGGCGCTGCGCCACGAGGACTACTCCGACTTCGGCACCAACAACAGCTGGAAGCTGGCCGGCCGCTATGAGCTGAGCAGCCAGTTCGCTGTGCGGGCCACGGCCAACACCGGCTTCCGCGCCCCCAGCGTGCAGCAGCTCTACTTCACCAACATCTCCACCTTGTTCAATCCGGACCCCGTCACCGGCGACCTGGTGCCCACCGAGTCCGGCACCTTTAACAACCTGGCTCCCATCACCCAGGCCCTGGGCGTCGGCAAGCTGCGGCCGGAGCGATCCAAGTCCTACAGCATGGGCCTGGTCTACACAGGCGACGACGGCCTGGCCGTGACCCTGGACGCCTACCAGATCAAGGTGGACGACCGCATAGTGCTGTCCTCCTCCCTGAGCAGCAAGGACGCCAGCCTGCCGCAAAACGTGCGCGACCTCATCGGTGCCACAGGCGCCGAGGCGGCCCGCTTCTTCGTCAACGCCGTGGACACCAAGACCCAGGGCCTCGATCTGGTGGTGACCCAGGACTGGGATCTCGGCGGCTACGGTTCCCTCAAGGGCAACCTGGCCTGGGGTTACAACAAGACGGACATCGAGGACGTGCACCTGCCGCAGCTGCTGGGCGGCCTTGAGGGGCGGCTGTTCGACGACATAGAACGGACCCGGATGACGGCGGCCAACCCCCGCAACACCGGCAGCCTGGGCCTGACCCACAGGCTGGGCGACTTCCAGACCACGGCCAGGGTCAACTACTTCGGCACCTACAGCATTGGCTACAGCAGTGGCCCGGTGAAATACGACCACAGATGGGTGGCCGACCTGGCGGTGAAATACTTCGCCACCGATCACCTGGCCCTGACATTGGGCGCCCAGAACCTCTTCGACACCTACCCGGAGAAGCGGCCGGAGGACAACAACTTCAACGGCATCTTCGTCTACCCGCTGACCAACTCGCCCTTCGGCTTCAACGGCGGCTACTACTACCTGGAAGCCGAATACCGCTACTGATGAAAAAGGCGCCCTTGGGCGCCTTTTTTCTTTCAGCGGATCCGTTTGAGGTTGTAGAGGGCCTCGACATAGCTGCGCTTGGCGTCCAGCATCAGCGGCTGCAGCGGCGTCACCGAGACGCCGTTCAGCATTCCCTGGTAGAGGCGGCCGCCTTTGAGGTAACGCAGGGCAGTGACGTCGTGGATCACCCAGGGCTTGCCGCCCTCGAAGCCCAGCACCAGCATCACGTGCCCCGGCAGGTAGAGGAGATCCCCCACCTGGGCCTTGGCCAGCAACGCCGCCCGCTGGGCCTGGCCCTTGGGCATAGCCTGGTTGCGGCCGTAGTCCCCCCTGCCCTGCTGGCCTGTGTTGCGGGGCATCAAGATGCCGAAGCTGCGGTAGACCTCGCCGACGAAACCGGTGCAGTCGCGGCCGTCGTAGTCATGGCCCCAGCCGTAACGCTCGCCGAGGAACTTGAAGGCCTGGCGGACCAGGTTGCTTTGGGTAAAGGGCAAGTAGCCCTGATGCACATCCTGGTTGCGGGGTATAAGGGCCGCCTTGAAGGCGAGCTGGCCATTGGACCCCCGCACCGGCAGCTTGACCACCCAGCCCATGGCCGTGTTCTGGCCGTAGAGGCGATGGCCGGCGTCCATCAGCGGCAGCCGCAGGCCCATGTCCAGCTTCAGCTCCGAGACCCTGGGTTCTTGTGGGTTGAAGGCGGTCAGCACCCGGCTGCCGGTGGTGACCAGGAAGGGCTCGACCTTACCGTAAGCCAGCACCGCCGATTTGGTTCCGAGGGCGATGTCCGACAGCTTTACCCAGGCCCTGTAGTCCCGCGATTGGGCGAAGGCCCAGCGGCCGTCGCGGCTCAGGTGCAGCACCGCCAGGGCCTGGCCGGGGAAGAGACCCGTTTCCTGGAAGCGGTCGAGGTCGGTATCCAAGCCCTTATTGAAGACCCTGTCAGAAGTGGGGAAAGTGCGCATGGCGGTGCGCCGCACCACCAGGGCGTAGCGCAGCGGTTGGGGCCCTTGCAGGGTCTCCAGGTTGAGGGCGGCCCGGTAGCGGGCCCAGTCGGCGGCGCCAAGCAAACTGCCGTCGGCCCTAAAGCGCTCTTTGGCCTGGCTGACGGCTTCTATCTGCCGGCGGACAAGGGCGCCGTCCAGGGACTTGGGCAGCCTGGCAAGATCCACCATTTCCGGCAGCCGGTAGAGCCCCTGGTTGAAGGCCGCTATGGCCTTGGGGGACATCAGCACCCTATCCGGCGCCTTCAGCTTGGTCAGCCAGTGGCCGGGCGCCAGTTGCGCCTCGGTCAGCCCCGGCACGTCCGACTGCCAGCCCCAGGCCGGCAGGGCCAGCAGCAGGGCTGTCAGCCAGGTCGCTATTTTTTTCATTCTTGCCCCCCTTTCAGTTCCGCCCTTTGTAGCGTCGGCGGCCCGGGCCCTTCAAGCAAAAGCGCGCCCTGGGGCGCGCTTTTTGTCAGAGGTCGCCCCCTTCCAGCCAGCCCTGGACCTGCTTCACCTGGGCCCTTGCCGCTTCGTCGCTCTCTGCCTTTGGCAGGTAGATGTCCGGGATGACGCCGGCCAGGTCAACCGGCATGGCCGGCAACCGCAGGCTGCGGGAGGTGGCGTAGTGGATCTCGAACTGGCCGGACGGCAGCACATGGGCCCTCAGGTTGGAATAATCCAGGCTGCCGTAACTGCGCTGGCCCAGCAGCTTGACGCTGTAGCTCTGGCGCACCGCCAGCAGGAACTCCTCGCAGGAGCTGCCGCACTGGCCGTCCACCAGCACCGCCACCTTGGCCGGGCGCTTGGGCTCCACCTTGTCGACATGCTCGTAGTTGACCGCCTTGGGCTGGGTCCTGGCATAGCTGCCGTTGGGCACCTTCTTCATGGCCGTCACTACCTTGTCCACCCAGGCCTTGCAGTCGGCATCGCCCGGGGCGTAGCGGTCACAGATCGCCAATTGGCCCTGGATGTTGTCCGGGGTCACCAGCCATTCGGCCCCCACATCCTGCCAGCCGGCGCCCATCAGCCAGGGCATCAGGGCGCCATAGGTGCTGTCGGAGCCACCGCCGTTGTGGCGCACGTCGACTATCCAGTTGGGCCTCGCCGCCAGCTGGTCATGGTTGTCCTTGAGCAGCTTTTCCACCGTTTGCCGGTACTGGGGAGCAAAGCTCGGCAGCGTCAGCAGCAGCGTTTTGTCGGACAGCAGCTCCAGGCTGGGGATGTCGGGATCCTGGGCGGGCTTGGCCTTTGTATCGGCCTTTACCTTGGCCTTGTCGCCTGCCTCTTTCTTTTCCGACTGCCAGGCAGGCCCTACCGACAGGTGGCCATGGCGCCAGGCCTTGAGGTAGTGGCGGATAACCGGCTGGCATTGCTCGGCATTCTCGACCTTGGCGGCCGCCGCCAGGGCCTCGGCCATGGCGGCCTTGAAGTGTTTCTCGCCCTTCTGCTGCCAATGCGCGGGCGCACCTGTGTCGTTCTCCAGCAGGAAGCCGGGCAGGGACTGGATGTCCTTGGCGCAATCGGCGCCGTCGTAGGCCAGGGCCAGGGGGCTGGCCAGCAGGCCGAGCAAGGGGAGGAGCTTGAGTTTCATGATCTTCCTTGACTTGTTTTTGTTATCAGCAGGTTAATGGACCGAAACCATCGCACAGATCGGTTTGAATTACCAATAAAGACCCCGCCCAAAGGCGGGGTCTTGCTCAGAGCTCCCCTGAGTTCACCAAAATATCCCTGTTGGACAGAGCGCTGAGGGCAATCTTGTGCAGCAGCTCGGTCTGGGTGGTGCAGCAATCCCCCACCAGTTGGATGGCGAAGGCATCAGCGGCCCTGGACAGGGCCGTGTGGGTCAGGCAGTTCTGGGTCATCATGCCGCTCAGCAGCAGCCTGCGGATGCCAAGCTCCGCCAGCAGCGCCTTGAGCTCTGTGCCTTCGAAGCTGTCAGCATGGTGCTTGACCACCAGGGGGGCGTCAGGGAAGGCGGCCAGGACATCGGTATGGATCTCGGCGCCAGGGGTGCCGGGATTGAAGAAGGGAGCCGGCCCCTTGGCCAAGTGCTGCACCAGTATCACCAGGCCACCGGCGGCCTGGACCCGGGCCCCCAGGGCCAGGATCCTGTCCTTGGTTTCCTCCGCCTGCCAGAGGGGGAGGTTGCCGCCTTCGAAGTAGTCGTTCTGCACGTCGATGATCACCAGGGCGGTAGCTGAAGCTGTCATGCTCTTATCTCCAGGGTTGTCGTTGGCGCCATTCTCGGCCTCCCCTGGACAGGGCGACAGCGGCCTGATTAACTGATAACGATGAAATCGGGCCAAAGGAATCTTATGGACAAGCCCCTGGTGGCGGTGCTGGCCCTGCCCGGCATCAGCCTCTTCCACCTGGCCATCCCCTCTGTGGTGCTGGAGGATCTCTCCGATCTCTACCAGGTCAGGCATTTCGCCGAGCAGCCCGGCACCCTGGCAGTGCAGTCGGGGCCGGCGCTGCTGGTGGAGCAGGGCCTCGACCTCTGCGAATCGGCCGATATCCTCATCATCCCCAGCTGGCACAGCCCCTACAGACCCCCCTCTGAGGCGTTGGTGGCAACGTTGAAGGCGGCTCACGGCCGCGGCGCCCTGGTGGTGGGGCTTTGCCTGGGGGCCTATGCGCTGGCGGCGGCCGGCCTATTGGACGGCAGGCACGCCACCACCCACTGGGCCTACGCGGACGACTTCAGCAACCGCTTCCCGCAGGTGTTGCTGGACCCGGCCGTGCTCTACCTGGACCACGGCGACGTCATGACCTCGGCCGGCACCGCCGCCGCCATGGACTGCTGCCTGCACCTGCTGCGCCAGCGCCACGGCAGCTCTGTGGCCAACCAGGTGGCGAGGCGACTGGTGATGCCGCCCCACAGGGACGGCGGCCAGCAACAGTTCCTGCAGAGCCCGGTGCCCGAGAACCGCGGCGAGCACCGGCTGGTGGCACTGCTGGACTGGGTGCTGGCCAACCTGGCCCTGCCCCACAGCATCGACAGCCTGGCCTCCAAGGCCGCCATGAGCCGGCGCCACTTCACCCGCCAGTTCCAGGCCATCACGGGCCTGCCCCTGGGAGCCTGGCTGCTGGAGAGGCGCATCAACCAGGCCCAGCAGCTGCTGGAGGGCACTGCCCTGCCCATGGAGCAGGTGGCGGAGCAGGCCGGCTTCGGCTCGGCCGTCACCTTCCGGCAGCAGTTCAGGAAGGCGGTGGGGCTGGCCCCCAGGGAATGGCGACAACGCTTCCGGGGATAAGAAAAGGCGGCACCAGGCCGCCTTTTTTGTGTTCCTCAGGGCCAGGTGGCCCAGCAGGTGAGCAAGGCGCCCACCCAGGCCACCAAGGCCGTGACAAGGACCCAAGGGCTGCCGTCGAGCCAGCGCCACCGCAACCAGGTGATAGCTGCAAAGGCTCCCAGTTGGATGCTGGGGATCAAGTAGAGGGGCCTGATAACGGTCATCAGCGTCAGGGGCGCCACGGCCGTCACCAGCAGCAGGTAGTAAAGGCTTCTCCGTTTTTCATCCAGGCTTTGCAGGTCCTTCATCTCGCCTGTCCTCCCTTAAATCATAAAAAGCCCGGCCACGAAATAGAGCACCAGGCTGATGCCCCCCGCGACCAGGGCGTAGGGGAGCTGGGTGCGCACGTGCTCCAAGAGGTCGCAGCCTGAGGCGATAGAGGAGACCGCAGTGGTGTCGGAAATGGGGGAGCAGTGGTCGCCGAAGATGCCGCCACCGAGGATGGCCGCCAGCAGCAGTTGTGGTGGCAGGCCCAGGCTCTGGGTCAGAGGCATCCCCAGCGGGATCAGGATGGCGAAGGTGCCCCAGGAAGTGCCTGTGGTGAAGGAGATCACCGAGCCGGTCAGGAAGAGCACAGGTGCCACCAGCAGCAGCGGCAGGTAGCTGCCCACCAGGCCGGCGATGTAATGGCCTGTGCCCAGCACCTTGAGGCTGGCGCCCAGGGCGATGGACAGCAGCACAATGGCCACCAGGGGCAGCAGTTCCCCCATGCCCTCGAAGCAAAGCCCCACCAGCCGCTTGTGGTCGAAGCCAGGCTCGAACAGCATCAGGGTGTAGGCCACCAGCATGCCGCAGAGGGTGGCGTAGAGCATGGACTGGGAGCCGTTGCCCTGGGTGATGTCGCCGCCGCCGCTCAGCACCATGAAGGTGGCCATGCCCCCCACCAGGGTGACCAGGGGCAGCAGCATGTAACGCACCTTGGTGGCCGGCACAGTGCGCAGCCCCTCCAGGCCCTGTTCCAGGCGCCGCTCGCTGGCCTTCATGGGGCCGAACACCTTGCCGGTCCAGGCCACGTAGAAGGCGATGCCGACAGTGACCAGGGCGTAGAAATTGAGCGGCACCGTGCCCCAGAGCACCTTGACGGCGCCTCCGGGCAGTTGGTAGTCGGAGAGCAGGCCGAGGATGTAGGCGCCCCAGGCGTTGAGCAGGATCAGGATGCAGATGGGGGCCGAGGTGGAATCCAGCAGGTAGGCCAGCTGGGCCCGGCTCATCTTGAACTTGTCGAACAGGCCCCTGGCCAGTATGCCGGCCGTCAGCACCGAGAGGTTGGATTCGACGAACACCGCCACCCCGGTCAGCATGGTGATGAGGCGGGCGCGCCTGGCCGTCTTGGCCAGGCCCTTGCCCACCAGCCACTGCACTGTGGCGGCCACGCCGCCTGATTCCCGTACCAGGGCCAGGAAGGCACCGATGAGGATGCTGAACATCAGCAGCTGGGCGTTGCCGCCTGAGTTGAATACGGCCACCACCCGGTCGGCAGCCCCGGCGCCTGTGCTCCAGAGACTGAAGTGCCCTTGGGCGAAGAGCTGCAACCCTTCCGAGGCCACTATGGCCAGCACCAGGGCGGCGATAACGTCCTTTTTCCACAACACGAAAAGGATGGCCACCAGGGGCGGCAAAACGGCATACCAGTGCACTCTTATTCTCGCTATGGTTATGGCTGGTCTGCGCCCATTGTTAACAAAAAGCCCAGGCACTGGAAACAAATTACGGTGGGCCGGCCCAGGGCCGGGACCAAGACGCCCAGGGACAAGCGCCAAGGAGCCACGCATGCCCAGAATACTGATCCTCGCCCTGCTGCTGGCCTGGCCTGCCTTTGCCCAAGAGCACCGCCAGCTGGTGCTGGTGACCAGCCCCGGCTGGCAAGCGACCCAGGGCTTGCTGCAAAGCTTCGAGAAGGTCGGCGGCCAGTGGCGGCCTGGGCCCGTCAGTACCGCTGTGGTGCTGGGGCGCAGCGGCATGGCCTGGGGCCTGGGCCTCTACCCCACCCATGCCCTGGCCCCCGCCAAGGTGGAAGGGGACGGCAAGACCCCGGCCGGCGTCTTCGCCCTGGGCAGCGCCTTCGGTTACGGCAAGACGCTGGACAGCGCCCTGCCCTACCTCGCCACTACCGCCAGCAGCTACTGCATGGACGTACCGGCCTCCCCCTATTACAACCAGCTGGTGGACGCCGCCGAGCTGGGCCCGCAGGCCGTGGCCGGTTCCAGCGAGCCGCTGCGCCTCGACCTCAGAACACCGGGGGACCTGCGCTATCAGCTGGCGCTGCAGGTGCTGCACAACCCCGCCAATATCCCCGGCGCCGGCAGCTGCATCTTCCTGCACCGCTGGGGTGGCCCCAAGGTGACCACCTCGGGCTGCACCGCCATGGCGCCAGGGCCCTTGGCGGCGCTGCTGCGCTGGCTGGATCCGGCCAAGATGCCGCTGCTGGTGGTGGTTCCCAAAGCGCAATACCCCAGGCTCGCCAGGGAATGGGGGCTGCCGCCGGGCTGAGCCTGGCCAGGGGGCATTCAGCCGGGCTATGGTAGAAGCAGCCCCCGCCCAGCCGCAAGGAGAGCCCTTGGACGCCATCAGCATCAACAGTCTCTACATCATCGGCGCCCTGCTGGTGGGCGCCAGCGTCCTGGTCAGCTCCCTTTCGTCCCGCCTCGGCATCCCCATACTGGTGATCTTCCTGGCCGTGGGCATGTTGGCCGGGGAAGACGGCCCCGGCGGTATCCTCTTCGACAACTACCCGGCCGCCTATCTGGTCAGCAACCTGGCCCTGGCGGTGATCTTGCTGGACGGCGGCCTGCGCACCAAGGTGGCCACCTTCAGGGTGGCGCTCTGGCCGGCGCTGTCCCTGGCCACCCTGGGGGTGGCCGTCACCACGGCCCTGACCGGGCTCGCCGCCGCCTACCTCTTCGACTTCAACTGGATGGAGGGCCTGCTGGTAGGGGCCATAGTGGGCTCCACCGACGCCGCCGCCGTGTTCAGCCTGCTGGGGGGGCGCAGCCTAAACCAGCGGGTGGGGGCCAGCCTGGAGATAGAGTCCGGCAGC